>JAKISY010000012.1 GCA_021648365.1 Verrucomicrobiales bacterium | reverse complement strand
AGGCTAAGCCTGATCACTTGCTAGCTTGATGCTTGGCAGGTGGCCATTTTTTTGGATTGCCATTCTCATCGACGATGAGGGATTTGCTGCCTGGAGCTAGGATTTGTAAAGATTTCAGGAATTCGATCAGCGAGTTTTTGTCTTGGTCAGGTAGGGCTTCGAAGGTTTTGCGTGAGGCTAGGGATTCTCCTGAGTGGGCTAACACGGCTTGGCGCAGGGTGGTGAATTTGCCATGGTGGAAATAGGGAGGTTCGTTGGCTGCTCCCCACAGCTTTTTGGTTAGGAATCGACGATTTTTTTGCACGAAGGTATCGTTCATGTCCAGTGGTTCGGCATTGGGATCATCGGGGCCGGTGGTGATGTCGTGCAGTTTGAGATCGGTGTAGGCGGGGACTTGCACGACGCCAGCTTTTTCTTGTAGGCGGGGTGAGGGCAAGGAGAGATCGTTGAGGTCGATTGAAATTTCTTTGGCTTCGCCGGGGCGCAGGTTGCCGTAGAAGTTGTAGGGGTTGGGTTCGCTGAAGATCCAACCGTTGTCATCGAGCGGTAGGCTGGGGAGGTGACAGGTGGCGCAGCCAATGCTGGTGAAAAGTTGTTCGCCTTTTAAGATGGCTTGTTCGATTTTGGGGTGGTTGGGGATCACTTGTCCAGGCACCGACATGACGGCTTGATAAAGGGATACTGCGGTGATGTCGCCACGAGTGAGTTCGTTGGCAAAGCCGTCTTGGTCTTCATCTACATCTTTGCCAAAGCGCTCGCTTGATTGCATGCCGTGGTGGTGATTGAAGGCGTTGTTGGTGAACTCGCGCAGTGAAATGACGGAGCCGCTTTGGTGAAAGGGGCGCACGATGAGATCTGGTGGGCTGTCGGGGCCGGAAGAGGCGAGTGCGGCGGGCGGCAGGCCTTCTACTTCGGAGGTGACCCAGAAGCCGTCTTTGGCTTTGCCGATGATACCGAAGGAGATGCCTTTGGACTTGAGTCGGCGGCGGGTGCCAGGTTCGGTTTTGTCGCGGATCGCTTGCAGGTCGGCTGTCATTTGGCGGGCGAGCATTTCGATGTAGCCTGAGCCAAACATGCCGAGGGTGCTGCGGAAATTGCCTAAAGTTTGCAGGGTGATCTCTTTGCCTTCTTCGTTGACGGAGCCTTTGGTGGGTTCTTTGTCGCTGCGGTCGAAGGTGACGAAGTCAAAGCGCTGTCCTAGAACGAGGGCGTTGGTGACGATATCTCCGCCACCGCCGGAGATTCCGTAGGGGGCGTTGTGGCAGCCGGCGCAGCCGTTGGAGTCGGGACCGGAGATGCGATTGAAATTGCGCGGAAAGACTAGCGGTTGGGTGGGGTCGCTGAGGGGGATACCGGTGCCTTTGGTTTGCGGGCGGCCGGCGCCTTCTTGAATGGTCCAAACGGCGTTGAAGAGTTGGTGGCCGTGCTGCAGCAATTTGGGCATCGGGAGTTGCGCGGCTTCACCGTCTTTCAAATGGTGTTGAGTGGAGATCTCTTGCCCGATCTGCACGTCGTCTTGTTTTGGTTTTGGATCTGCGGCATGTGCGGGGATGGCGAAGATGGCTGAAATGGTCAGCAGGCTTGTGGTGCAGAGTGCGGACAGGGGGCGGGCAGGAAGGAGGATGTGGCTCACGCAGAGGCGCAGAGACGCAGAGGGGATGGATGAAAGGGAGAGGGCATGGTGGGGTTTTTTGCGGTAGCGAATGTGGTCTTCCTGTCGATTGAATCTCATGTGTATCACTGTATTGGAAAATAGGTGTTTTTGTCAAACTTTACGATAGTCAATTTTGATGCGGTGAGATTTGTGTTTTTGTGTTAATGAATTTCTTTTGAGATTGACAAAAATTGATAAAATGGGGAAACTTTTTCATAAGAAGGTGATGGGATTTTACGGAGAGCAACTGAAATGATGATGATGCAGAAATATAGTTTGAGAAAAAGAGCGGTGGGGTTGATGACGCTGGGATTGGCGGTCGGATTAGCCTTGGCGGTGGGTGAAACGATGGCGGCTGATGAAAAAGAGACGACGGCGACTCAGCAGCAGTTGGCTAAAGATTTGAAAGCTTTGAAGGAGAAGAGGGCTGCTGCTAAAAAATCTGAAGGGGAGAAGAAAAAGAGCACTCGCCCTTTGCAGACGAGTACGGTGATGAAGGGGCTGACTAAGCCGAATTGCGATGCGCTGCGCAAAATTTTGGATAAAGGTCCTGAAACGAGCGAGGATTGGGAGAAGCTGATTGAGCACTCGGAGGTGCTCAGTGAGGTCAGTTTTATCCTGATGGATGATGGACGTTGTCCGGATTATGTGTGGGAGGGGGCGGCGGCTTTGACTTTGAGGAATTGTGCCAAGGCGATCATTGCTGCGAGCGAGCATCGTAATATCGTGGTGGCACGTGGGGCTTTTGAAAAGTTGAAAGAGTCCTGCACGTCGTGTCACGATGCGCATAAGGAAAAGACGTCTTTGCTGGAGTTGGTGGAGTGAGGTGAGGGAGTTGATACTTCATGGAGGGGCGCGCTCCTGCGTGCCTTTGGATGACGGATGGTGTGAGGATGAATGAATAACCGCGGTCGATAGCGGGTGGCGGGATCGAGGGATTGGGGTGTTTGCGTAAGAAGGCAAGGTGGAACTTGCCCCTCCAGCGGACGGTGAATGGGGGAATTGCTCTTCTGCGTGACTTTTCTGGAGCAATAGGCACAAAAAAACCCTGGTCCCTTGACGGGACCAGGGTTTTAGATTTTTTAAGCTCGCTGGCTTATTTGGCTGCGGCTGCTTTGGCGGCTGCTTCCATCACGTCTTCTGCCACATTTCGTGGGCAGGGTGAGTAGCGTTCGAACTCCATGGAGAACTGACCACGACCGGAGGTCATGGTGCGTAGGTCGCCGATGTAACCAAACATCTCACTCAGTGGGGCGTCGGCTTTCACACGAATCCCGGTTGGTGTTTTCTCCTGAGACTTGATCATGCCGCGACGTCGGTTGAGGTCGCCGATCACGTCTCCGACGTTGTCTTCTGGTGTGAAGACGTCGAGTTTCATGATGGGTTCGAGCAACTGTGCGCCTGCTTTGGGTAAGCTTTGGCGGTAGGCTGATTTGGCTGCAATTTCGAATGCCACTGCCGAGGAGTCCACTGCGTGGAAACCACCGTCAAGCAAGGTGACTTTGAAGTCCTGACAAGGGTAACCAGCAAGCACACCTTTTTCACAAGAGAGTCTGAAGCCTTTTTCAATCGCTGACCAGAATTCTTTAGGCACTTTACCACCGACCACTTTAGATTCGAATTCGAAGCCGGAGCCTGATTCGAGAGGTTCGATGGTGTAGTCGATTTTGGCGTATTGACCAGAACCACCCGATTGTTTTTTGTGAACGTAGGTGTCTTCGATCGTCTTAGTCACTGTTTCGCGGTAGGCGACCTGCGGTGCGCCGACTTCTACTTCGCAGCCATGGGTGCGCTTGAGGATGTCGACTTTGATGTCGAGGTGAAGCTCGCCCATGCCTTTGAGGATGGTTTCGCCACTTTCCTGATCTGTTTCCACGTGGAAGGATGGATCTTCTTTGACCATTTTGCCAATCGCGACTCCGAGCTTTTCAGAAGCTCCTTTGTCTTTTGGCGAAATAGCGATGGAGATCACTGGATCGGGGAAAACCATAGGTTCCAAAGTCGCCGGTTTTTTTGGATCACAGAGGGTGTGACCGGTCTGCACGTTTTTCAGTCCCACAAGGGCGATGATGTCACCTGCACTGGCGACATCGACGTCTTCGCGGTCATCTGCGTGCATCTCGACGATACGTCCGACACGTTCTGTTTTTCCGGTGAAGGTATTGAGAATGGTGGTGCCTTTTTGTAAGGTGCCAGAATAGATGCGTGTGAAGGTCAGGGCGCCGTATTGGTCGTCCATGATCTTGAAGGCAAGAGCACGTAGGGGAGCATCGTCCGTCACGACGGCGAACTCGCCTGTTGCTGTGCCGTCGAGATCTACTT
Organism: Verrucomicrobiales bacterium; assembly: GCA_021648365.1. Lineage (GTDB taxonomy): Bacteria > Verrucomicrobiota > Verrucomicrobiia > Verrucomicrobiales > DEV007 > JAADHD01. The sequence goes on along the minus strand of JAKISY010000012.1, from coordinate 61,334 downwards.
CGGGCTGTGGTTTGACTTCGGTCGGACTTGGCAGGTAATCGATCACTGCATTGAGGATCATCTGGATGCCTTTGTTTTTGAAGGCGGAGCCACAATAAGTGGGAAAGAAATCGAGGTTGATGGTTCCTTTACGGATACATTTTTTGAGTGTCTCGATGTCGGGTTCTTCTCCTTCGAGGTATTTTTCTAAAGCGTCGTCATCTTGTTCGACGGCGGTTTCGATCAATTTCTCGCGGTATTCCTCTACTTTGTCCACCATGTCGGCGGGCACGTCTTGGATGGTGTAAGCAGTTGGGTCCTCGGTTCCTTCCCAGACCCAAGCTTTGCGGGTCAAGAGATCGACCATGCCGACCATTTCATCTTCGATGCCGATGGGTAATACCATGACGAGAGGATGGGCTCCGAGGATTTTTTTGATTTGATCTACGACGCGGTAGAAATCGGCGCCGATGCGGTCGAGTTTGTTGATGAAAATGATACGAGCCACTTCTGATTCGTTGGCGTAACGCCAGTTGGTTTCGGACTGAGGCTCTACTCCGCCTGATCCACAAAATACGCCGACGCCGCCGTCGAGAACTTTCAGTGAACGATACACTTCGATGGTGAAGTCAACGTGACCAGGTGTGTCGATGATGTTGAAACGGTGATCGTCCCAGAAACAGGTGGTAGCAGCTGACTGAATCGTGATGCCACGTTCCTGCTCTTGATCCATGAAGTCAGTGGTAGCTGCTCCGTCGTGCACTTCGCCGATTTTGTGAATTTTGCCAGTGAGCTTGAGGATACGCTCTGTGGTCGTGGTTTTTCCTGCATCGACGTGAGCAAAAATGCCGATGTTTCTGTATTTAGATAGATCTTTCATAATCAATTTCCTTTGGTTTCCCGACGCACCGATTTGCGGCTGACAGGCATTATCTGTTGTGTGGCACTGCGTTTACGGCGATTTGCCAACATCGCAATTCCTTTTTGCCGATAGTTTGGAATTTTAGTCTAAAATAAAGAAAAATGGCAGATTCACTCGAACGAGTTTCATTTTTGCCGCTTTACTCGACAAGATTCGCCACTGTCAGGTGAAGGCGCTCTAAGGTGGCGATTCTGAGGACAAAGTCAAGTGCTTGAAATAGAAGGTGCAGCGGAAGGTGCAAAAACTAGATCAGCCACAGCAGGCTGAGCACGATGAGGGTCAGGCTGATCCATGATAGCATCGCGACGATGATGGCTTTTTACCTGCGGTGAGCATCGATTTGAGGTTTACTTGTAAGCCGATCGCTGCCATCGCGGCGGCTAGTAGCAGCTTGCCTGCAGCGCGGATGAGGTCGGTGCTATTGAGTATGATAGGCTCGCTAGATAACGAAGATGAGCTGAAGCTGAGATCTGGCACTAGTCCCAGGCTGCCAGCCAGTGCCATCAGGGCAAAACCCCAGACGAATCAGGGGATCAGTTTGGCGATTCGTCCGAGTAGAGTGGTGTTTTTTGTGACTGAATTAGTGTTGGGCGTGGAGTTTTTGATCGGACGGTGTTTGGCGAAGGCGATGATGAAGATCAGCGGCACGAGCATGGCGACGCGACCTAGTTTGACGAGAGTGGCGATCTCACCTGCCTCCACACTATGATCAAAGGCTGCGGCGGCGACGGTGGGCACGGCGTGGATGGTGGCTCCGGTCCATAGTCCGAAGGATTCTGCGCTGATCGGGAACGATGCACCAACGGAGATGCAGATGAACATGGCGACGATGCCGATCAGGTTGATCGCGCCGACGGAGACGATGATGTCTTCTTCGTCAGATTTCAGCACGGGGGCAACTGCGAGGATGGCGGAGCTGCCACAGACGCCGGTGCCGCAACCGATCAGCAGGGCGGTGGATTTTTTGAGCTTCAAGAGTTTTGCTAAAATCAGTGAGACGATGATCGAAACACTGATCGCGGTGATGATAAAAAACAGATAACGTAGTCCGCTAGTGGCGAGCACTGAGAGGTTCAGCCCAGCACCCAGGGCGACGATGGCGATGGGGATGAGTCGGGTGACGATCCAGCGACAACCGCTCTGAATGGCTGAGGGGAGAGTGAGTAGATTTTGTAAAGCGATGCCAATCAGCATGGCGAGCGCGGTGCTGCCTAGGGGGATGCCGGCGGGTTTGAGTAGGTAATGGTGAGTCGCCATGGCGGCTGCGGTGATGGCAAAGGCAAGCAGCAGGGCGTTGACGATGGATGGAGATTTGGCTGGCGGGGCACTATCCCAGTCCATCGCTTCCATGGACCCTAGAGAAGCAAACGCGCCGTCGCTCATCAGTTGTAGTCCCGAGAAGGGATCGCGAGTGAGGGAGGATGTGGTCATGGTGGTAAAAGGGCGTGGAGAACAGGCGGGTTAATAATTACGAAAACATAATAAATGGAGATTTGGGGAAATCAAGTGAAAGAAATGGAGGGGCACGCTGCTGCGTGCCTTTGGGGTGGTGGGTGTGTATCTTATAAAGGGTCAGACCCATTATAAATTTTTGTTGCTGGGAAAGGTGGCTTTAGCAATGGTGGCTTTTGGTGGTGAGTGGAGTTACTGTGATGGTGATGAAAAAAGATAGACCATCGATGGAGATTGAAGTGCGGGATGCTGTTAGGGCTGATGTGGTGGGGATTCATGCTTTGATTGCTGAGTTGGCTGATTTTGAGGATTTGAGGCAGCAGTTTGTTGCTACGGTGGCGGATTTGGAGCGGGGGTTGATCGGCGAGGGGCGTGCGGCGGAGGCTTTGGTGGCGGTGGTGGATGGGGAGGTGGTGGGCTATGCGATTTTTTTTATGTCGTATTCTACTTTCATCGGCGAGTCGGGTTTGTGGTTGGAGGATTTGTATGTGAAAGCTGATTTGCGTGGTAAGGGGGTGGGCACGGCTTTGATCACGCGGGTGGCGGGGGTGGCGCAGCAGCGCGGGTGTCAACGCTTTGAGTGGTCGGTGCTAGATTGGAATCAGCGGGCGATTGAGTTTTATGAATCTCTGGGGGCGGAGGTGATGCCTGATTGGCGAACGGTGCGCTTGGATCGAGAGGGAATTGAGAAGCTGGGGCATAAAAAATGCCGAGCGTGATGCTCGGCATTTTAGTAGTGATTTAAGTAAGTGGTTTCTTATAAATCGTTGGAGTGCGAAGCTAGGTAATCGGCAACTCCGTCGGCGTCAGGTTTCATGGCGTCGTCGCCTTTTTGCCAGCCTGCAGGACAGACTTCGCCGTGTTCTTCGGTGAACTGGAGGGCGTCGATCAGGCGCAGCATCTCGTCGATGTTGCGGCCGAGGGGTAGGTTGTTGACCACTTGGTGTTGCACGATGCCGTCTTTGTCGATCAAGAAGGATGCGCGCAGGGCGACGCCGGCTGCGTGTTCGACGCCGTAGGATTGGGTGATGCTGTGACTGATGTCTGCGACCATGGGAAATTTGACTGGACCGATGCCACCTTTTTCGATGGGGGTTTCGCGCCAGGCGTGGTGGGTGAATTGGGAATCGATGGAGACTCCAACGACCTGCACGCCGCGTTGCTCGAACTCTGCGATGCGTTTGTCGTGGGCGATGATTTCTGTCGGACAGACGAAGGTGAAGTCGAGTGGCCAGAAAAACAGCACGACGGGCTGTCCTTTGAGTGTGGATAGGGTGAAATCTTCTTTGATCGATCCGTCGCCCATGACGGCGGCGGCGGTGAAATCTGGGGCTTCTTGATTGACGAGTACGCTCATAATATAAGTGTTGTTGGTTTTATTTTTGCTCCCTGAAATTTCAGACGGCATCTTGATGGGCTATGATTTAAGCATTATTGAGCGAGCTTGCAATGGATTTTGTGGGCTGAGGTTCAGTAAAGGCATGTTTTTTGACCATGAAGTAATTGAAGGTCGTGAAGGGAATGAAAGAGGTGGGGATTCATCTTCATTGCATTTTTGTATTGTCAGTGAGTTGCAATAGGGTTTATGCAAAGCCCAGTGATTGGAGTAGTGGAAAGTTTAAGTATGAGTGAGAAGGTAAAGCATTTTTATTTTATGGGGATCTGTGGCACGGCGATGGGGTCGGCTGCGGTGGCGTTGAAAGAGCGGGGTTATCGGGTGACGGGCTCGGATGCGTCGGTGTATCCTCCGATGTCCACTTTTCTGACGGGGCATGGGATTGAACTGAAGGAGGGGTATAAAGAGGAGCATGTGCCGGATGATGCTGATTATATCGTGGTGGGCAATGCGATGAGCCGTGGCAATCCTGAGGTGGAGAGGGTGCTTAATTCTAAGTTGCGTTATTTGTCGCTGCCAGAGTTGTTGAAGGAGTTTTTCCTGCGTGGAAAGCGTAATTTTGTGGTTAGTGGCACGCATGGGAAAACGACGACTTCGTCGCTGTTGGCGTGGTTACTGGAGCATGCGGGTTTGCAGCCAGGGTTCATGATCGGGGGGATTCCGAGGAATTTTGGAGAGGGTGCGCGTTTGATGGATTCCGACTTTGTGGTGATGGAGGGCGATGAATACGATACGGCTTTTTTCGACAAGCGGTCGAAGTTTTTGCATTACCTGCCTGAGTTTGTGGTGGTCAATAATATTGAATTTGATCACGCGGATATTTTTGATAGTATCGAAGATATCAAGCTGTCCTTTAAACGGATGCTGAACATTGTGCCATCGAATGGACTGGTTTGTGTGAATGGCGATGATGCTAATTGCCTTGAGGTGGCGGAGCATTGCCCGGCGCCGGTGAGGACGGTGGGCATGGGTGAGACTTGTGATGTGCGCATCGTGCAGGTGGAGTATCGTGGTGGGGAATCGGCTTTTGTGATCGAAGGGGAGGCTTATGTGATCGGCATGGACGGTGAGTATAATGTGCGCAATGCGGCGATGGCGGTGTGTGGTGCGCGTTTTGCAGGGGTGGAGCCGGCGGTGATTCGTGAGGGCTTGTTGGGGTTCAAAGGTATCGCGCGGCGCCAGGAGATACGCGGGGTGACGGAGAGCGGGATCACGGTGGTGGATGATTTTGCTCATCACCCGACGGCGATCCGTGAGGCTTTGAAGGGGATGCGCAGGCGTTTTGAAGGTGCTCGGTTGTGGGCGGTGTTTGAACCGCGCTCGAATACGACGCGGCGTAATGTGTTCCAGCAAGAATTGCCGGATGCTCTGAGCGAGGCGGATGCGGTGTGTGTGTGCGCGGTGGAGGATCCTGGTAAGGTGGCGATGGAGGATAGGCTTGACCCTGAACGGGTGATGGCTACTTTGAAAGAAAAAGGGCTGCCGGCTTTCTATGAGGCTGGAGCGGATGCGATTGTCGAACGGTTAAAAAGTGAGAGTCGCGAGGGCGATGTGGTGATTGTCTTGAGCAATGGGGGCTTTGGTGGGATTCATGAAAAATTGTTGCAAGCTTTGTAGTGGGGGTTTTGAACCACGAAAAAACACGGAAGGGCACGGAAAAAAGAGTGGATGGAAGGATATTTGATTGAAATCGGAAATGAATCCTTCACAACAAGAATGGTTGTATCAGCACTCGTCGCATGATTATGACTTGCTGATGACGCGGTGGAAGCTGGTGGCGGAGAAGGCGGGGTTGGAGTTGGTCTTTTTAGCTGAGCCATCTGGGTATGATGTCATTGCTTTACGCACGGGTGGTGATCTTGGGGGCGGGGATGGTGCTTTGTATTTGTCTGCGGGGGTGCATGGTGATGAGCCTGCTCCGGTGTGGGCGTTGCTGGAATGGGCGGAGAAGAATTTGGATTTTTTGGCTGAGACGAACTTGCTCATTTTACCTTGTGTGAATCCGTGGGGGCTGGTCAATAATGTGCGCTTAGACGAAGAGGGCAGGGATTTGAATCGTTTGTTTGAAAATGAGCAGTTGGAGTTTTTTCAGGCTTGGAGAAAATTACTGGGTGAGCGTCGATTTTTGATGTCATTGAATTTGCACGAGGATTATGATGCGCAGGGCATGTATGTGTATGAATTGGGGGAGGGTGAGCGGCGGGTAGCGGAGCAGGTGTTCAGTGATGTGGAGGTAGAGATTCCGCGTGATCGGCGTGAAGCGGTGGATGGACGGCGTGCTGCGGGGGGGATCATTCATCATAGCAGGGGTGAGGTCAGGCGGGTGGTGGAGGAGGATTTGCTGGGTGGGTGTCCAGAAGCGATCTATTTGTTTTTGTATCATACGGACTTGGCTCTGACTTTTGAAACTCCGTCAGAATTTGCTTTTCATCAGCGAGTGGGGGCGCAGATGGCCTTTATAGATGGCGTGATTTGTTTGCAAAGGATTGAACTTCGTTCTTGAAAGAGGGCTGATTTTGGGGATGGGTGTGGGCATCTTATGAAAATTCAACCTACTCTTGACCCTAGCTTTGTTCCTGCCGTTCTTTGGAATCGGGATTTTCAAAATCGTGTGCAGCAAAGCGGTGGTGGTGAGCCTTTTTCGATAGCTTTGGAGCGTCCTGGTGGTTCGGTTTCGCGTTTTGATACGCGGGTGTTCGGCGATGGTGAGGGGGAGAACTGGCAGCAGTCGGTGCGTTACATTGAGCGAGTTTTGAAATTTTTGCTGTGGCAGCGTGGTGGGGCGAATATTTATTTGGGCGGAAATCATGCGGTGGCGGAGAAGGTGGCGTCGTTTTATCAAATGGGAGCGGAGCGTGAGTTTGATTATGATTTCATTGGCAAGTCTGTCTATCGTCAGCCTTTGACTTTTCACTTGATATCAGTGGATGAGGTGCCGGCGGCTAAGGAGACGACGATTGAGTTGGGGCGTCACTTGGATGGGTGTCGTATTGGTTTTGATCTTGGTGGCAGTGATCGTAAGAGTGCGGCGGTGATCGATGGTGAGGTGGTTTTTTCTGAAGAGATCGAGTGGGATCCTTATTTTGAGAATGATCCTGAGTATCATTATCAAGGCATCAACGACAGTCTGAAGCGGGCGGCGGCGCATTTGCCTCGGGTGGATGCGATTGGCGGTAGTGCGGCGGGGGTGTATGTGAATAACGAGGTGCGGATCGCGTCGTTGTTCCGTGGGGTGAGCAAGGAGGATTTTGAGAAACGGGTGCGGGGGATGTTTTTTGATCTAAAAAAAGAATGGAACGATGTGCCTTTTGATGTGGTGAATGACGGTGAGGTGACGGCGCTGGCGGGTGCGATGTCTTCGGGTGCCAACGGGGTGCTGGGGGTGGCGATGGGGACGAGTGAGGCGGTGGGCTATGTGAACCCTGAGGGGCATATCACGCCGTGGTTGAATGAACTGGCGTTTGCGCCGGTGGATTATCGTGATCAGGCTCCGGTGGATGAGTGGAGCGGGGATCATGGCTGTGGGGCGCAGTATTTCTGCCAGCAGGCGGTGGCGCGATTGGCTCCCTTGGCGGGCTTGGAGTATCCTGATGAAATGGGTTTCCCTGAGCGTCTGATCGAGGTGCAGAAGCTGATGAAAGAGGGCGATCAGCGGGCGGCGGATATTTATGATACGATTGGCACTTGTTTTGGTTATTCGATCGCGCACTATGCGGATTTTTATGACATCGAGAATGTGTTGGTGCTAGGTCGAGTGACTTCTGGCGAAGGTGGGGAGCGTATTATTAGTAACGCGGAGGCGGTATTGGCGCAGGAGTTTCCTGACTTGAGCGAAAAAATAGCGCTACGCACGCCGGGCGAGAAGGAGAAGCGCCACGGTCAGTCGATTGCGGCGGCGAGCTTGCCAGCTTTGGATGATTGACTAGAGGCTGCCCTCTTCTGGGGGCTGGAGGCCGTTGGCTTCCATTTTGTCGAGCACTTCGGACATGTCTTCGACGTCGTCCCAGACGTTTTGGGTGATGTAGATAGGGGCCTCCTGCTGGATCGCTAGCGCAACGGCATCGCTGGGGCGTGAATCGAGCTCGATGATTTTTTTCTCTTCGAGTTCGTTGGCTACGGTGATGATGATGCGGGCGTAATAAACGCTGTCGGCAAAGCTGATGATGACGACGCGGTTGACTTTGGCTCCGAGGGTGGTGAGTAGGCCGGCAAAGAGGTCGTGGGTCTGAGGGCGGGGTTTGGGGGTGTGGTGCATGAACATGGTGATCGCTGCGCCGACGGCTTGATCGACGTAGATGACAAAGACCTTGTCATCATTGCCAAGGAACACGGCGCACCCCCCGCTGGTGGGTAACACTGCGCGGACTTCGATTTCGATGACGTCTTTTCCCATGATTTTATAGTATCGCCAGTCGGTAGTGACTGGTCATTGGAATGTGAAGATAAGTAGGGGATAAGGCAAATGGAAAGTCTAGCTGTTTGCCAGAAAGTCGCGGTGCTCTTTTGCTACTTGCACATATTTTTCTGCCCATTGGCGGATGGATTTCTGTTTTTTTGAATCCAAAGCGCTAACGATCCGTGCTGGACTTCCCATCACTAATGACCCGGGTGGGATGATCGTTCCCCGAGTGACTAGGGAGCCTGCGCCGATGATGCTGCGCGCGCCGACTTCTACGCCGTCCATCAGAATGGCTCCCATGCCGATGAGCACTTCGTCGTCCACGCTGCAGGCGTGAAGTAGGGCTTTGTGTCCGCAGGTGACGTATTGTCCTACCGTGGTCCCTAAGTCGCTCGATAGGTGGATGATGGTGCCGTCTTGGATGTTGGAACTGGGGCCGATGATGATGCGCTCGATGTCGGCACGTAGCACACATTGATACCACACCGATGCGTTCTCCCCCAGAGTGACGGCGCCGATGATTTGAGCGTCTGAAGCGATGAATGAGCTTGAATGGACTTGTGGAGGGGTGTTGAGGTGTTTGCAGACGGGCATTGGGATATGAGCTAAAAAGGGTGAAAAAGTTCTCCAATATAGGCAAAAATGCTGAAAATGCTCCAAAATAGGGTCAAATAGCAAAAAAAATGCATTTTTTTGCGCAAAGCTCTTTACTAACGACGATGAAAACTCTACTGAAAAGGTAATGAACAAGGGACAAATTGTAGAAGCAGTACAGGGCGCACTCGGTGAAAGCGCATCAAAGAAGGATGCCGAAGAGGCTGTAGCAGCTGTTCTCGGCGCAATCGCTGATGGCGTCAGAGCAGATGGAACCGTTCAATTGATCGGTTTCGGAACCTTCGTAGTGAGAGAGCGTGCGGCCCGTAAGGGACGTAACCCAAAGACGGGAGAAGAGATGCAAATCAAAGCTTCCAAGTCTGTGGGATTCAAGCCCTCCGCCGCATTGAAAGGCTCCCTGTAAGAACCTTAGTTGTTAATAACTAACCTAAAAGCCGTTGACAGTTTTCTGTCAGCGGCTTTTTTTGTTTGGGTTGAACATGGTGGGTTTATTGGAAAATAGGGCGAGATCAAATGTTCTCTCCGCATGCTAGGAAAATGCCGCGTGCTTTGTGCAGGGTTTCTTGGTATTCTTTTTCTGCAATGGAGTCGGCGACGATGCCGGCGCCTACATGGAAGTGTAAGCTTTGATTTTCGATCACGGCGGTGCGGATGGCGATGTTGAAGAGGGATTGATCATTGAATCCAAAAATGCCGATGGCTCCGGTGTAGAGTCCTCGCGGCGTGCTCTCTAATTCTTCGATGATCTGCATGGCTCGGATTTTTGGAGCGCCGGTGATGGAGCCTCCGGGGAAGCAGGACAGTAGGGCGTCGATGGGGTCAATGGGGGGCTTTAATGTTCCCTCGACGGTGGAGACGAGGTGGAAAACTTGCTCGAAGGATTCGAGTTTGAGCAATTCACTGACTTGCACGGAGCCTGGCTCACAGATTTTTCCGAGGTCGTTGCGTTCGAGGTCGGTGATCATGATCAGCTCGGCGATCTCTTTAGGGGAGGTGATCAGTTGATTGGCGGAGCGTTGGTCGGCGGCGGGGTCGTGGAAACGTGGACGGGTGCCTTTGATCGGGCGGGTGGTGATCTCGCGTCCGCTGATTTTCAAAAACAACTCTGGGGAGGATGACAGGATCTGGCGGTGATTGAGATTGAGATAAGCGGCAAAGGGCGCTGGTGATGCGCTGCGTAGTTGTTGGTAAAGGGTGAAGGCTGCGAGAGAGCTTTGCTGCTGCGAGCACTGCCATGGACTGGAGAACTGATGCGAGAGATTGACTTGGTAGATATCTCCTGCGGCGATGTAGGCTTGAGCTTGTTGCACACGCTGGCAGAAGTCTTCGCGTGTCATGGATGAGGCGAATTTGGTGGTGAATGGGGCGGTGGCTGGTTGGTTTTCTCCGCAATGAACTTGCGACCAGTCGATTTTATTTTGTTGCTCGCCTACTTCGAACCATTGGTTGTGGAGGTGATCGTAGATCAGCATCTGTGGGTAGATGCCAAAGCAGAAGCTGCCATCATAGTCGAAACTTCCCACAGCGCCGCCAGTGGGGAAGTCGTAAGATGAGTTGGAGCATTGGGCTTTGCCTACTTGTAGCGCTTGTTTTAATTCCTGCAATGCTTGGCTTGGCTGCTTCCATTTGCCTTGGATGATTTTTTCTGGATCACTAGCGAGGATGGAGATGGCTCTGGGGGCCGATGGGGTGGGGGAGGTGTCGGAGCTGGCGGAGTCGAGAAAGATGAAACCTGGTTGACCCACGAGTCCGCGAGCCAGCTCGAGTGGCTGATAGTCGAGCTCGATGCGTTGAACTTGGTGCTGGTGGACGGAAGGATTCATGGAAGGCTGATAGTAGTGGCGCGTGGCTGCGGAATCAAATCGAACGAGTGGGCATGAAAATGGTCTGATAAGAAAGTATGTTCAGCATTGACACTGAGCGGCAAGATTCATAGTTTCATAGCATTTTATAGAGAGTAGGTGTCGGATTAGAAAATGGCAGAAGAATTGTATAGTACCAACGGACAAAGTAATCGAACTTTTACAGTGGCGATGTGGGTGCTTGGGGCGATTGCGGGTGCTCAGTTTTTGGCGGTGGCGTGGGCGATCATGCGACATCAACCTGCGGATAAGGTTTTGACTGCGTTGGAGGTCAAAAACAAGGGGGCGGTTGCGTCCAGTCAGCCTGAATCAGCGAGACAGCCGTATGCTGACGCCAACGGGGGCTTGCCGCCTATGCCTGAGATTTTTCGACGTGATGCTGCGGGCAAGGGGCGAGCGGCATTACTGCCTACCCCTCCTTTGGCGGGTTTGGGCGGAGTCGGATCGACTGGTGTGGGGGGTGGCTTGCCTTCGGCGTCGAGACTGCACTCGTCGGGCAAGCTGAATGATCCTGAAGTTGAGAGGCTTGTTAATACTGCGATCGAGCTGCGAGCTAGGGGTGATATGAATGCGGCATTGCGGACTTTCCAGGCTGCTGAGGCAAAATTGCCAGATCATCCTCGCATCCTCAGCGAAATCGCTGGAACCTATTCCCAGTTGGGTTTGGGTGACAAGGCTTTGTCGTATTGGGAAAAGGTGTTTAGTTTGGGGGAACAGCGGGCGGGTGCTTATTTTGATATGGCGGATATGGTGCTGAAGGGCAAGCAGATGGAGCCTGTGGCGAATCAAGATTCTGTTCTGAGTATTGGCAAAATAGCGGAGATCGAAGATAAATCGGTCACGGCTGGGGAAAGGATCACGCTGAGGGTGGAGATCAAGGCGAAAGCGGGCGTTCATCCTGCTGGGGGTGACATGGCTTTGTTGGTGTATTTTTACGATTTAGTGGACGGGAAATCCTTTTTACCCTCGACGGCGGACACTTCAGAATCGTATATATCAGCACCGTATGATTGGGTGAATGGTGAAAGTGAGCAAATAGAGGTGACTTATTATCAGCCAGTGTTTACCCGTGAGCAGAAACGAGATTTGGGCGAGAGAGTCTATTATGGTTATATCGTGGAATTATATTATCGAGATGAATTACAAGACGTGGTGGCGGCTCCACGAAAACTCATGGGGCTTAATCCTAGCGCCCCTCCGATTGAAGCTGGAGCGATGAGCGGACCAGATAGCAGTTTATTCCCTAAATGATGACAAGCAGTAGTGACAGTGATTCCCAGCCTATCCCTGATGGGCGATTTTGTGTGTTGGTAGTGGATGAGTCCACTACTCGTTTAGAAGCGATGGTGGAGCTGGTGAGCCGGCGCCTTTTTGGAGCTGAAGTCAGCCATGCTCAGGATGCTGGGCAGGCTTGGGCAGTGGCAAGTCAGTTGGATCGTCTGGATATGATCGTTAGCTCTATCCCGGCAGAGAATAGTGAGCAGGTTTTTTTTTTACGGGATCAGGTGGCGGGGCGTTTCGGCGTTTTGCCGGGGGCTTTTTACGGTGAAGGAGACATGAGTGGTCATTATGACAGAATTCATGGAGAACAGTTATTTTTTCAACCGCTGGAGGATGAGGCTTTTGTGGTGTGGTTACAAAATTCGAGGAAAGAGCGTCATGCTCAGCTTGCGGCGACGGAGGCCGCCGCAGTGCAGGCTTTGCCGGTGGTGGAGGTTGAGCCTGTTCAAGCGCTGACTGAAACCGTTGCTGCGGAGGTGCAGGCTTTGCCGGTGGCGGCGATTCCGCTTGCTGCGATTCCCGAAGGGGAAGGTCCTTTGGAAGTGGGGGCACATTTGGGGGATTATGAATTGAAGCGCTTGATTGAGGCGAATTCCGACTGGGCTCTTTATGATGCGGAGCAGAAAGGGATCAATCGCACGGTCAACTTAAAAGCTTTGCATCGTTTCCACCGTAAAGATCCTGAAAAGGTGAACGCACTTTTGCGGGAGGCTCAATGTCGAGCGGTGGTGAATCATCCGGTGATAGCATTAGTGTATGAGGCGAATCAAGAGAATGGGGTGAATTTCTATGCGCGAGAGCGAGTGGATGACCCAAGTCTGACCGAGCTGGCAGATCGCGGAGAAAGGTTCAGTGACGGCGCGGTGGTTGCGTTTTTGAGTGCGGTGGCAGATGCCTTGAGCTATTTGATTGAGAATAAGATGAATTTCCGCCTGGTGACGGGTGATATGATTCGTATCGGTAGGGATGGGCACCCTAAGATTATCAATACGGTGATCTCTGGGGAGTTGAAGGTGGATGAAGCTGAGCAGGTAGGTTTGCTTGCCGATGCGGTATTCCCTTTGCTTACTAAGGGGCGTTATGGTGGCGAGCTTGCTCTGCACGCCTTGATGGTGAGGATGCATGGTCAGGGAGACGCTAAAGTGGGGGCGGCGATTGTTAGCTTGGCGCAGTTGCGGGTGGCTTTGGATTACTTGGGGGAAAAGTTGAGTGGTGGTGAGGCATCGGGTGCGACAAAACGCACGCTGAGTCCAGCATTGATAGCCGCTTTGGTCATTGGTGGTGGAGTGCTTTTAGCGGGCATCGTGGCGGGTCTGAATATGGGGGCAGCTAAAAAGGGCAAGGCTTTTGATTACATGGTTCAAATCCCTGCGGGGGAGTTCATTTACCAGAAAGATGAGAAGGTAGATTTGAAACAATTCTGGATGGATGAATATGAGGTGTCGATCGGACAATATGCAGATTTTTTAACTAGTGTGGAGGCAGATCGGGATAGTTTTAAACGATGGGCTCATGAGAATCAGCCTGCGGTGAAAATCAGCTACCAACCGTTGAATTGGGAAAAATACTACCGTGCTGCGGTGAAGGGGAAATCGTATGGAGGCACGGCGATCGATCTCGACTGTCCAGTGATGGGTGTCGATTGGTGGGATGCTTATGCGTATGCTAAATGGAGGGGTGGGCGACTGCCTACCGAGCAGGAATGGGAAAAGGCGGCGCGTGGGACGGATGGCAATCTTTATCCGTGGGGCAATGAGCTTGATCTGTCGCGTTTCAATTCGGGTGCGAGTGAGGGTAGTGGAGACGAGTATAAACATTGGGCACCGGTGGATGCCTTGCAGCAAGACCAGAGCCCTTACCATGTCAAGGGCATGGCTGGCAATGTGAGTGAGTGGACCGACTCGTGGGAAACTCACCCTGATGATCCCGACAAACAGGTGCCGATTCGGCGCGGCAGTTCTTTTCAGACGGAGTCAGGTTTTGAGCTGACCAATCGTCGCTCGGCCAAAAGCCCTGAAGACAGTAATCTGAGTGTAGGGTTTCGTACGGTGCGCAGCAAAGCTCCACCTGCTGCTCAGTGATAGATTGCTATTTTTTTAGGCTTTGCAAATAAGCGATCAGGTCGCGCAGTTCGTATTTGCTCATCAGAAGCCCTGCTGGCGGCATGGCGGAGATGGGTGGTTGGCGGCTTTGGATTTCAGTGAGGGGGATTTTTCGTTCGATGCTCTGGGTGCTGTCTTTTGGGTCGGGGAATTTGACTACGATGTATTGATCGTTTTCTTCGAGTAGATTTCCGCCGATGCTGTTGCCGTCTTTGAGGGTGACCATGGTGAGTCCATAACCAGGGACAACGGAAGCACTAGGACTGACTAGGGATTCGAGCAGGTAGTCGGCTTTTTGACGACTGCCGACGGCAGAGAGGTCGGGGCCGGCGATGCCGCCGTTTCTGTTGATGGTGTGACATTTGCTGCATTGACCAGAGGGGTGGTTGGTATAGACGGTTCTACCTTTGGCGGCATCGCCTCCTTCGAGGCAAACTTGATAAGCTGCGAGGATGTTTTTGGGATCGAGGGAAGCGGTGTAGGTCTTGAGTTTTTTCAAGATGCCGGGGTCTGTGCTTTTTGCAGCAGCTTCGATCAAGTCGAGTTGGGTGGCGGCGGGTTCTTTGCCAGCGATCAGGGTGGTGAGACGAAGGCTGAGCCATTGGGTGACTTCTGGAGATTCGGTGGATGCCATCAGTGAGTAGGAATTTTGTCGATCACGCAGGTTTTTTGATTGAGCGAATTTCAGAACTTCTTGTGTGCCTCGTGCGGGATCTGTTTTCAAAAGAGATACGAGAGCTTCTTTGCGCACGCTTGTTTTTTTGTCGTTGAGCAAGGTGGGGAGCAGGGCAGTTAATTCTGGTGCATTGCTTCGGGTGAGTTGCTGTAAGCAGACGATGCGCAATTCGGGATCTGCTTGTTGGTTTTCCAGTTGCTGTATCAGCAGTGGACCAGGGATGCTAAATTGATACTGACCAGCGAGGCGTGTGGCTGTAGCGAGCAAGCTGTTGTGGGCATTTTTCAGCACAGCGGGTAAACCGGCTTGGACGGTTTTAGTGATATCGTCGCGAGTTTTGACATCCAAGGGGCGGTAAACGCCAAGGGTGGAGTCGATGACGTTGGGTTGTGGCCATTCTGCCAGTGCGTTGAGGGCTTCGAGGCGGACAAACTCTGGTAGCTGGGCATTGGCGGCGTAGTCCAGTAGGCGTTTGGCGTTTTCATTTTTTCCAAGACGGAAGTTGGCGTTGATCAAGCGGGTTTGTTGGATGAAATCGCGGTGACCTTTGGGGAGGGCGGTGTCGTCCTCTAGAGTGATGTATTTTTCCAGATGTTTGGCGAGGGCGGGCAGGGCGTGCTCTAGGTTTTCATCATTGATCGCACGGATGGCGGCAGCAACAATCTTGGGATCAGGATCGCTAAGGAAGTATTCTACTCGAGGATCTTTCAGGCGTCGCAGGGTCAGCAGTAGGCCGAGACGCAGGGCTGGTGATTCATTATCCATTTGCTTGAGCATTTTTTCTTTCTGATTCAAATACCAAAGTCCCATGACGCAAGCGTGGCGGAGGAAGACGTCTTGGTTGTTATTTTTGGTTAGGGTTTCAAACAGTTTGTCTAGAGCTTGGGCATTGCGGCATTTGCCAACGCCGATGGCGGCCTGCGCTTGAACTTGTGCGGACTCATCATCGAGGGCGGCGAGCAAGGCAACGCCCGCTTCGAGCGTGCGAGAATCGGCGAGAACTTTGGCTGCCTGGGTGCGCACGGCTACTTGTTCATCTTTGAGTAAGGTGATATGTGTTGTTAGTAAGTCGCTATGCTGACGGCTGAGTTGGCCAAGCCCCCAAATGCCATGCAGGCGCTTGAGCAGTGGGTTGTCTTTTTTGACTGCGGCATTTTTGAGTATTTCGGTGGTGGCTGGGAGATTTTTTTCGACTAAAGCAAATTGTGCTTTTTGGCGCACTCTCATATCGGGATGGGCGAGTAGTTGGTCGAGTTCGGCGTTGCTGCGGTCTTCGAATGGGGTGAGTAGGAGTTTTTGGGTTGCGAGGACTATTTGGCTTTTGAGGAGTTTTTCATCTGCGAGCGTGTAAACATTCCCAACGTCCTGTTTGCTCCAACCGTTGTTATTGAAACAGCTCATGTACATTTTGCCATCGGGGCCGAATTCGAGGTCTGTCAGACCCATGGCTTTCATGAAAATGTGGTGATCGGTGGACTTGAAACCTGCTCCCTGGGTTTCGACGCCGAAAGTTTCGATGTCGGCGCGCGAGCCGCCAAAGTTGCAGACGAAAAAGTGGTTTTTGTAGCGCTCGGGGAAGGCGGTGCCGCCGTAGTTGAAAACAAATCC
The DNA here is from genome assembly GCA_021648365.1 of Verrucomicrobiales bacterium. Lineage (GTDB taxonomy): Bacteria > Verrucomicrobiota > Verrucomicrobiia > Verrucomicrobiales > DEV007 > JAADHD01. The sequence goes on along the minus strand of JAKISY010000012.1, from coordinate 45,042 downwards.
AGAGGGTCCCCAAGAGATGGTATCGATGGGTGGTAGAATCCAAGCGGGTTGACCTTGGTGTTGAGTTTCCCACAGGGCTTCGGTCAACCATGGGGTCATGGGGATGCTTTTGCGCTCGGGGTGGGCGTAGCTTTGAGTGCGCAGTTTGAGTTGCTGATGAAAATTCAGGATGCTCTGGTGGCCGGCGGTCCAGCCAGAGTCTCCTCCTTCGAGGATATAAACTAAGCGTCCTTTGTCCCATTGATCGCCGTTGTTGTCGCAGGTGAATAAATTGCCAAATTGGTCAAAGGCTAACTCCTGGGGATTGCGCAGGCCACGGTAGTATTCTTCGAGATTTGATCCGTCGGGATCGCAACGGAACACCGCGCCGCGGGCGGGCTCGTGGTAGGTGCGTCCTTCTTTGGTGGTGAAGGAGTAACCGCGATCACCGAGAGAAAAATAGATGCGACCATCGGGTCCGCGCACTAGTCCGTGCAGATCGTGACCGGAATAACTCATGCGGATGCCAAAACCGTCTTGTAGTGAAGTTCGTCGATCTGCTTTGCCGTCACCGTTTTTATCTTCTAACAACCACAGGTGAGGGATGTTGGTGTAGAGCATCTTGCCTTTGCCGAGATCGAGTAAACCGATGCCAGGACCGTCAAGCGCATTTTTGAATCCATCGGCAAAAATCCAATGTTTGTCTGCGCGTCCATCGTGATCGCTGTCTTCAACCACGACGATGCGTTCGCCGACGGTATTGTAGTGGGAAAGCGGTCGGTTGCTTGCGTGGTTTTTATACATTGCCAAGCGATCCGCGCTGCTCTGGATGGCATTGTCTTCGAACAGCATGTGCAAGTTGTCGCGGATGTCTTCGACGCCCTGTTTCCAGCGCGGCAGTTCGGCGATGTAGAGGCGTCCTTTGCTGTCGAAGCAAATGGCGGAACAATTCTGCGTTTGAGATTCATCGGCGAACAGTTTGGTAACAAAACCTTCGGGGATCTCGAAATTGGCAATGCGCAGCTTGGCTTCGTTTTCGATCTCTGCTTTACTTTTGTTTTTAGGAGTCTTTTTTGTTTTTGCAGCAGCCTCAGTTTCAGCGGGAACTGCGGTAGCGGTGGACAGGCTGATAGCTAGACTCGCTGCTAAGGTGAGGGTGGTGATAAAAAAGCGCATTTTCATGTGGCGGCAAAGATGGATGAGGTGCGCGACTCCGTCAAATAGAGAGGGTGGCGCTATCGCGTGATTGCTTCACTTGCCAAATAACCTTCGTCCCAAGCGACGGCAGTTACTTTTGATTTTACGTTCCTCGATGGCAATCGGTTTTTTGAGTCGATTCAAGTCAGGCGTTTTGAGCGCTGCGGAATGCAGCTGCGCTGAAAATATCGCGAGATCGTTGTGATCTCCGAGCCGTGTGCCGAGTCTGCGTAAACGTAAGTCGTAGGTGCCAAGTTCTCGCGGATAGATCAAGGCGAGAAATTCACGTTGGTAACGAAGTCGTTTGATCGCTTTGCGCCAAGAGTGCCATTGTTCTGCATCATCGATCTTGAGGGACTGGCGAGTGAGGTCTTTAGCCGTTTTCAAGCTGAGCCTGCAACGGTAGCGCAGAACTTTACGTTCTTGTTTACCGAAATGGACGTTTTCCCAGGCTGCGATTTGTGATACTAGAGGACCTGTGATGCAGGCAAGGGAGAGGGGCGAAGGGTTGGTGGTCTCGGGGAAAAGTGATGAGAGATTTGGTGAAGTTGCAGAGCGGTCGGGATGAAGCTGGAGCAAGTTGGTTGCCAAAGCGGTTTGCACGGAGCGATCGCGTGAGGGAGCTAGCAGCGCAGATAGCGAACGTAGTTCACAACGTGCTTGCTGTGCTTGTTTTTTTTGGCAAATGGGCTGGGCTAGATGCCAAGCAGCACGCAAACGTTTGGTCAGCACTCGGGCTTGATGCACGACTTCTTCTTGGTCTAGAGCAGAAGGTGCTTCGAGTTGCTTTAGCAGGTCACGGATGAGTTGGATACTGATGCTGGAAAGTGTGGACACAATTTGGATTATCGTAGAGAATGAAGCTAGGACAACTAAGAAATCACGGTTAAACTAGCATTTGACCCTAGGAGTTTCTGTAGAAAAGTGAAGAGGTCTGTGAATTGAAAATAAATTTGTATGAGTGAATCCATCGAAAAACCGCGCATTTTGCTCGTTGACGACAAACCTGAGAATATTGATGTGCTTGCTGAGCTTCTACAAGCTGACTACCAAATCTTAGTGGCTTTGAATGGTGAAAAAGCGTTGGAAATCGCTGAGAAAGAGAGCCCTCCAGATATTATTCTGCTCGATGTATTGATGCCTGAAATGGATGGTTATGAGGTGTGCCGTCGCTTGAAGGCTAACGAGAAAACTAGTGAGATTCCTGTCATTTTTGTTACGGCGATGAATGATGTGAATGACGAAACTAAGGGTTTTGAGTTGGGGGCGGTTGATTTTATCATCAAGCCTCTCAGCCCAGCTATCGTGAGGGCTCGAGTGAAGACTCAATTAGCGTTGAAGGAGGCTCGAAATAAAATGGAAGACTTTTCGGAAAAGCTATCTCGGTATGTTTCTCCGCAGATCAAGAAGTCTATTTTTGAGGGGAATCAGGATGCTAGAATCGGTGCTAGTCGCAAGCAGTTGAGTGTTTTCTTTTCGGATATTGTTGGATTCACGACGATGACGGATACACTGGAGCCAGAAGATCTTACTTTGTTATTGAATAGTTACCTTGATAGGATGGCGCGAATTGCGTTGGAGCATTCTGGCACGGTGGATAAGTTCATCGGAGATGCGGTGTTGGTATTTTTTGGTGATCCTGAGAGTCGCGGTATTCAACAGGACGCGTTGTCTTGTGTGGAGATGGCTTTGGATATGCAGATGGCAGTGGATGAGTTGAAAGCTGACTGGGTGCGAGAGGGGATCGTCAATGACTTTCATGTGAGAATGGGCATCACGACAGGTTACTGCACGGTGGGGAATTTTGGTAGCGAAGCTCGAATGGACTACACGATTGTGGGTAATCAAGTGAATTTGGCGAGTCGTCTGGAGAGCAATGCTGCGCCTGGCTGTATTATGATCTCGGAGGAAACTCATTTGTTAGTGCGAGATAAGATAGCGTGTGCAGCGAAGGAGCCAATTGATGCGAAGGGCTTTGCGCAACCGGTGCCAGTGTATCAAGTGGTGGGGCCGCAATCGGTTATGACAGAAGGTTCGAAGATTGCTGAATCGCGCAGTGGGTTTTCAATTTCGCTAGATCCGTCAGCGATCAGCGAGGAAGATCGGCATGATATCCTGGAGCGCTTGCGAGCAGCCATTTGCCTTTTGCATTGAGCGTTCAGGAAATTGATCAGGTTACGTGTTATCGTGTGGCGAAATTATGAGTAAAAAAATATCCTTTAAACTGTTCAATTCCTTGAGCGGTAGAATGCTTTTGTTTGGAGTGATCCCAGCGGGTGCGATCCTGACGGCGATCGTATTATTTACTACATGGACGATGTTTCGCTCGGTGCGTCATCACAGTGAGGTGTCGTTGAAGAAGCTGACTAGTGAAGTGGCGGCTGAGATCGAGAGAGGTAATACACGCGCGGTGCTGACGGCGCAAGTGATGGCTTGGTCACAAGTGAGTGGCATGTTCGGTGAGCGTGAGGAGTCGAGTAATTACGCTCGTGTGGTGCTGGAGAATTCACCGGAATTGACGGGAGCCTATTTTGGATATGAGCCTAGCGCGGATGGGAAGGATGCCGATTATGATGCCACTGCTAAAGCTAAACAGATCGGGGCAGCTTTTGGCGAGAAGGGCAGGTTCATTCCCTATTGGTTCCGCGAGCATGGTGATAATGACAAGTTGAAATTGGAGCCCTTGGTCAAAATGGAGGCCAGTTTATACTATAACGGATGCAAGAAGCTGTTTGAAAAAAATGGCAAAGCGACGCCTATGGTCACAGAGCCTTATGTGTATGAGGGGAAGATGATCGTCGAGCAAACTTATCCGATTGTGATCGATGGGGAGTTCAAGGGAATCGCTGGGGTGGATCGTGCTTTGAGCGACATTTCCACTTTCCTGCAAACGATCAAAGAGCAGGAAAATGTGGATGTGTTCTTGCTGAGCCGTTCTGGAAAATTTGTTGCGTCCACGACGGAGATGTTTAAGCAAGGGGTATCAGGCAAGGTTGCTTTGCGAACCAAAGCTCTTACGGAGACACCGTATCGAGATTTGTTGTTGGAGTTTTATGAAAACAGGAAGGAGCAACGGCTGATTTCTGGGAAGGATCCTATCAATGGACAGCAGAGCTATTTTGCATCTGCACTGATACCTACTGGGGAGTGGTTGGTGATCACGCGAGAATCCGAGGATAATATTTTGGGTGCTTTGCGCTTTCAAACTAAGATGATTTTGCTGTTTGTGGCGGGGACTCTATTGGTCGTCACGGGACTTTCGTGGTGGATTGCCTATCAAACGTCATCTCGTATTCGTAAGGCGGTGTATGCGTCCAACCGTTTATCCGAAGGGGATATCAAAGGGGATTTCGATATAGATGAGAACTCTGGCGACGAAACGGGGCACTTGGGAAAGAGTTTCAATCGCTTGGTGGCATCCTATCGTGAAATCACCAATGTGTGTATCGCTATCGCTCAGGGGGATTTCAGTCAAAGGTTGCAGGCTCGCGGGGAGAATGATGAGCTGGTCGATTCGATCAATCATATGTCTGATATGCGCGAGAAAGCTGAAAAGGATCTTGCAGAAGCTAAAGAAAAGGCGGATGATGCCAATTCGGCTAAGAGTGAGTTTTTAGCTAACATGAGTCATGAGATCAGGACTCCGATGAATGCCATCATTGGCATGTCTTACTTAACTTTGAAAACCGAGTTGGATGATAGACAGAGGGATTTTGTCACTAAAGTGCATAGCTCGGCAGAGTCTCTATTGGGGATCATTAACGACATTCTCGACTTTTCTAAAATCGAAGCTGGCAAGCTTGAGGTCGAGGCGACGGACTTCAACCTTGAGGATGTATTGGAGAATGTGAGCAATTTGGTGGGCTTGAAAGCAGAGGAAAAGGGCTTGGAGTTGTTGACCCATTTTGATCCAGCTATACCGCATGATTTGGTCGGAGATCCTCTGAGGTTGGGGCAGATTTTAGTCAACCTTGCCAATAACGCGGTGAAGTTCACTGAAGAGGGAGAAATAGTAGTGAAAACACACTTGGTCGAGAATGATGGGGAGAAGGTGACTCTGAAGTTTTTATTGCAAGACTCGGGCATTGGTTTGAGTGAAGAAGCGCGTGGGCGTTTATTCCAATCTTTTGAGCAGGCGGACGCTTCTACTACAAGGAAATACGGTGGCACGGGATTGGGCTTAGCGATCTGTAAAGGTTTGGTGGAAAAAATGGGGGGCGAGATCGGGGTGGACAGTGAGCCTGGTGTAGGCAGTGTCTTCTACTTCACCGCAGTTTTTGGAGTCCAAGAAGATGGGCGTAAGCGTAACTTTGGGCATGAACAGATGCTGCAAGACGTGCCAGTTTTGGTGGTGGATGATAGTGCGACTTCGCGTGAAATTCTCAAGGAGATGATCACATCTTTCGGCATGGATGTGGATCTAGCTCCCTCGGGGGAAGATGCGTTGGAACAGATAGAGCAGGCCAGCGCTGATGGGAGGCCTTACGAACTGGTGGTGCTAGACTGGAAGATGGGAGGCATGAATGGGGTGCAAACTGCGAAGGCGATCCGTGCAGATGATAAGATATCCAAGATCCCTACGATGATCATGGTTACGGCTTATGGTCGAGAGCAAGTAGCCAATGAAGCGAAGGGGGTGGAACTCAGTAATTTCCTTACTAAACCGGTGAATCCGTCGGTGATGTTCAATTCTATCTTGGACGCTGTGCAGGGGAAAATCGAGGGGGGGCGTAAACGCAAAGTGGTTGCCAAGCATGAGGAAGTCGATCTGAGTCCTTTGCATGGAGCTTTGATTTTATTAGCAGAGGATAATGAGATCAATCAGCAGGTAGCGACGCAGATTCTTGCTGAAGCAAAGGTTAAGGTGGAGATCGCCAATAATGGGGAAGAGGCAGTCGAGGCGGTGAAGGGGAAATGCTACGATGCGGTGCTGATGGATATGCAGATGCCGGTGATGGATGGCTATAAGGCTAGTGAAGTGATTCGCAAGATTCCTGAATATCAGGATCTGCCGATCATAGCTATGACTGCCAATGCGATGGCAGGGGATCGCGAAAAATGCATCGAATCTGGGATGAATGACTATGTGAGCAAGCCGATTGATCCTAGTAAGTTATTTGAAACTCTTTTAAAGTGGGTGGATGTGGGTTCGGAAGGTGCTGTAGAGAAAAAGGTGGAAACAGCTTCCTCGCCAGAGGTAGAAGATGAAATCCAGAGTCAAGACGTTAAGGCGGATGAGGGGTTGCCCGATAGTCTGCCTGGTTTTGATATCAAAACTGCTTTGGCGAGGTTGGGTGGTAGCGAAGATCTGTTCATTCGCATCGCCGAAAGTTTTGCCGAGAGTTACCGCGATGCGGATCAACAATTGACCGATCTTTTTGAAAAAGAAGACTATGAGACGGCGCACCGAGAGGCTCATTCAATCAAAGGGGTGGTTGGTAACATTGGGGCGATGGATTTGTATGAAGGAGCTAGGGAAGTGGAGGCTTTAGCAAAAAAAGCTGAGGAGGGCGCCACGCTGGATCAGGCTGAGGTTGATACGGCGGTGTCGGGTTTTGCTGCTCAGCTACGGATTGTGATAGCATCGCTGGATAGCATCATTCCCTCAGCGCAACAAGACGAAGCGGCTGCCGAAGATGGTGCTGAGGTGGAAGTTCTGAGCGGCGAACAACGGCAGAGCCTTGCAGCAGTGATTCGTGAGGCTTGTGACAGTGGCGATTTTTTCTCGTTGAAAAACGCGATCAAGGTTTACCCTGGCGACAGTGCAGAGATCGTGGAAGTAAAAGAGCTGATCGCTAAGTTCGACTCGGATCAGTTAGCGGCCTTGGCTGAGCGTTTATAACTTCTTGAACTCGATAAATCACGGAGCTAATTTCAAAGTCTGTAGCTTTGCCATTTTTTGTTCAAAAGCACGGAAACGAGTGTCGAGTTGGGTAGTTAAGCGAGCTTTGTTTTTTTCGTCTAAAAAGGAATAGGTGATGCTGTTATATACATATTTTTTGATTTGTGAATAGCTGGGTTGGTAGCGAGTAGCTAACAACACGTATTCATGAGAGAGGTTGTTACGGGAGACTCCAGAGTCGTCACTGGAGATTACGATAGGCACTCCATAGTCAGAGTATATCAGGTAGGGGTGACGCAGGCCTTTCACGCCTAGGATGAATTGGTTGCTGCTGAGGTTGATTTCGATGGCAGCATTTTCTTTGAGGTCTTGCAATAGCTCGGGGGAGTCTTTTTCATACATCAGATCGATGCCATGGCCGATTCTATCTGCTCCCGCGATCTTTCTTGCTTCTCGGATGTGAAATTTAAGGCTTTTGGGACGCACCATGCCAATGGTCAGTTCGCCAGCATGGATGGATTTTTTCACCTTTGGATATTCGCCAGAGAGGTAATTGAACATCTGCATGTGCAAACTGTAGTCTTTCAAAGCGGTCAGATTATTCTCTGGGCCAAGGATGTTCACTCCCACGACCAGTTCAGATTGGTTCGCGGCGATGAAGGCTGCGAGTAAATCTTTGAAAACAGGCATCGGATCGATCACTCGTAGGGCATAAGATTGGTATCTCATGGTGAAGTCCTCACTATCAATGCTTTGGTGATATTTCTCTAAATTTGAGATGTAGTGATCGATACGTAGGGTGAAGGCGGGGGTGGCGAGAAGCTGTTTTTTCACTTGGCTCAGGATCGTATGAATCTCGTCTTGGGATTGGGCTTGGCGGAGTGATTGGTTGTAACTCAAGTATTTTTTTTGTTCTAAAAAGAGTTGGTAAACGCCCATCTCAGTGAGCATCGTTTCGATGTAAGAGACGTTTTCTGCAAGGGCTCTTTGCTTGATCAGCTGTAAGCCGCGTTCAGTGTATTCATCCATCACTGGTGAGAAATACGAGAAAGTTGAGAAAAATTGTTTATCTGGAGGAGATTGAGGGTGGTTGTGATTCCAGAAATCTTTATCTGACCACAAGCTTAACAGTTTGCGATAGAGGGTGTTGTCAGCTCGGACTTGATCGACGCTTAATAAGGAGTCTTTTTGATCTGCGTCTTTTTTTATGATGTGCAGTGTGGTGGGATCGATCAGCCATTTTTTTTCTTTAACCCAGTCGAGGTAGGTTTCGGCGTAGAGCGTGCCGGAGTAATGGTGGTGCAGGTCGCCCCCTTTTGGCATTTGGTTTAAAAACAGGGTCAGCATCGCTTCATTTGTTTTCGAGCCTTCTATTAGGCTGGAGTACAGGGCTGAAGTAGCTTTGAATGGAGTATTACTTTGATTTTCCTCGGCGTGAGAAGGTGTTGGAAAAAAAGCGTAGCTTGCACTTAGTAAGAAAGTGGCAAGCGATTTGAGTGAGAGAGTAAGGTTCATAGCGGTAGCAACAAAGAACCCCTCGGGTAAGAGGGGGGTAAGCTTGGGTTGGTATGGAGTGAATTCACAGGTCAGTGAATAGGCGCTTCAGATACTTACTGACTTTTTTGGTTTCAATCGGACGTGAGGAAAATCCAATATAGGAGTCGGGGCGCACCACAAATAGTGCTCCCGTTTCTGCTCCGTAGTGGTGATGGAAATGGTGGCTAGGGTCGAGTAAAACGGTTGCTTGGATGTCTTCGAAGCCTTCCATGTTTTGTCGAGCGAGTATGATCAGCACTTTGATTTGATCTCGAATAGGGTCGGTTAGCGCGATCAGCTCGCGGATGCATGCGAGGGTTTCTTTCGAGTTGTCCGGACCTGCCATGATCATTAACTGATGGCATTCTGGATCAAGGTGGTCGTAGAGGCGGACAAATTGCTTTTGATCGGTCTGCGCATCAGGTGGAAGTAATTTGGCTTCCAAGCAGCGCGCGCCGGCGATCATTTCGGGTAGCTCCTTGAGTCGGAAAGGATCCACTTTGCCGTGATTTTCAACAAAGGGGTTCGGTTTGTATAAGACTCGGAGCTGTAGGCCGTCTTCAAATTTTTCATGACGCACGCGAATGTGGTTACTGAAAATACGCCACATCCTGGAGCGGATCATGCTGCCCATAGCGCTGAATTGGGCGGTCATCTTGTGGGTGACGTCTGAGAGCTTGACGACTTGGTTGCCGACATAGCTGCGCTCTTGGTCGTAAGTGTCTAGCAGACTGAAAGGAGCCTTGCCATGGTGGACTGCAGCAAGCTTCCAAGCTAGGTTGAAGGAATCTTGCATGCCAGTGTTCAAACCTAGACCTGTTTCTGGGCTGTGGATGTGGGCGGCGTCACCGCCGATGAAAACACGCCCATCTTTATTGCGGTAGTTTTTCACCTTGCGGTGGTGGCATTTGAACTCTGCCATCCAGTCGGGTTTGCTTAGCGTGCACAAACCTGGGGCGATTCTCTCCACCGCATCTTTGATGTCGTTGAAGCTCGGGTCGCGACCCAATTGGTGCTTGAGGGTCTGTAGGATGTAGATGCGGTGGCGCCCGTTGGGCATGGGGAAGATCGCGAGCACGCCGTCTTCCGAGAAGAAGCTGTAGCTGGATTCAGCGGTGAACTTCCAATCGATGTTGAGGTCAGCGAGCAACCAGGTGTCTTTGTAAGCTTTGCCATGAAACTTGAGTCCGAGTTCCTTGCGCACGACACTGTGTGCGCCGTCGCAACCCAGTAACCAAGGAACTTCGAGTTCCTCCGTTTTGCCGTCGGCATGAGTCAGTTTGGCTTCGACGCGATCATCGTGGTCTTTGAACTCAGTGAGAGTGACTCCCCATTCGATACTGCCTCCCAAGCGTTCGAGTTCTTCACGTAGAACCAGTTCGACATCACATTGGGGGATGTTGACTAGATAGTTGAAGTCACTGCTGATGCGGTCGTAGTCGGCTTTAAATATGATCTGCCCTTGATAAAAAGCGCTGAAGCCGCGCATGATTTTCCCTAAGCCGATGGTGCGCTCGTGTAGCCCGCGCAGATGGAACTCTTCGAGAGTTCGAGGCATGATGGTGGTCGCTTTGGAGAGAGTTGAAGCTTTGTCAGCAAGGTCAATGATGCGGACGTTTAATCCGTGGCGCAGTAGGTCAGTTGCCATGGCTAGGCCGGTTGGACCTGCGCCGATGACGAGGGCGTCTGTTTCAGGAGAGTTGTTCATAGTAAGGGTGGGTAGAGGGTAGGGCGCTTAATTTAGATTTCTTTTGGGGCAGTGACGTCCCAGTTTGGCTGAGTGTAAGAGTAAGTGAGTAGCATGACCCATTGATCGTCGATTTTAGAGAATATATCGTAGAAGACATCATTAGAGCGCTCTGTTTTTTCACCTGCATGAACGCAGGTGAAGCCAGTTAAGCCTTGCATGATGATGGTATTGCCGAGGCGAGTGAACTTTTGGTCGTAGAAACTAATCTCAGTGAATATAGCGTCACAGAATTTTTCGATGTATTGCTCTCGGCTCAGGATATAGCCATTCAAGTTGTATTGAAATTCTGGAGCTAAATGTTGTTTAACATTTTTGGTGAAAATCTGATTTGTTTCTTGCTGTGTTTTTTGATTAGATTGAATAGGGACGGTAGCGTAAGAAATAGAGATCAGTTTTTCTTTGAGTTCTTCGCTAACATCAGTCGCTGACCTTGGGTTGTCACTCATGTGAAAATAAATTTAGTTGCCTTCAGGAATAACGGCAGAGGCGGTGACGGCAAGCAGGCGAAGTTCGCCATCAACTCGAACGAATACATCGCAGAAGGGGAAATTCAGATGTTCGCTTATTTTGTTGCCATCTTCATCGTAATCCGCCCCATCGCCTAAGCCAAAACAAACGATGGTATCTCCAGAGGAAAAAAACTGCAGGTCGTGTTTGATGGAAGTGTGACCTTTCATGCTGCCAGAGCGCACGGCTTCGATGCCTATTTCAATATCATAGATATTACCAAAGAGGTTGGCTTTGTACTGGGGGAGCACGTATTTTTTGATGTTGGCAATCGTTACGTCGATGGCTTGACCTAGCTTGGAAGGGTGGATGGCTTCTTGGATCGCCATTATTTCCTGTTTGGTTTGTTCAGTGACTTCTCCGGCGCTAGCTATTTTTTCCATGCTAGGAAAATATCAATAGGTGTCTAGGCTGTCAAGCTAAGTCGAATTTAAATAGAGGTGAGGTTACTTATTTTTCGACCAATAAGCCCGCGTCTCAGCGACGACGACTCCCGATAGGGCAATCAAAGCGATCAAGTTAGGTAGAGCCATCATCGCGTTGAGCACATCGGCGATGTTCCACACCAGGGTGAGTCCACCAGTGGATCCGACCACGATGGCGACGATCCACAGGACGCGGTAATATTTGATTATTTTGAGTCCAAAAAGGTATTCGATACAGCGTTCGCCATAATAGGACCATCCCAGCAGGGTGGAGTAGGCAAAAGCGATCACTGCAATGCCGACCAGAGTGCCGCCGATTTCACCAGGCAGTCCTTTGTCAAAAGCCATTTGTGCCATCGAGGCAGCTGATTCTTTGCCAGCGCTCCACACGCCGGTGACGATCAGGGTTAAGCCGGTCAAGGAGCAGATCACGATACTGTCGATGAAGGTGCCCATCATTGAGATGACGGCTTGCTCGGCGGGTTCGTCGGTTTGGGCTGCGGCTGCGGCGATCGGTGCGCTACCTAGACCTGACTCGTTGGAAAATACCCCGCGTGCTACGCCCATGCGCAAGGCGATCATGATGCTCGCTCCGGTGAACCCTCCCACGGCTGAAGTGCCGGTGAACGCATCGCTGAAAACGAGAGCTATGGCAGCGGGGAGTTCTGCTGCGAAACTGAAGAGGATATACACACAGCCGAGAATGTAAAAAGTTGCCATGAAGGGAACCATCACGCCGGCGGTGCGGCCAATCGATTTGATGCCGCCAAGGATGACGGCGCCAGTGAATAATGCCAATATCAAACCAGTTACCAGGGCGGCGGTTTTTGCCGATTCTCCCTCGGCTCCCATCAGCGCGATCACGTTGCCTGCGACGGCATTCGCCTGCACCATGTTGCCGATGCCAAAAGCGGCGATCGATCCAAAGGCGGCAAAAGCAATCGCCAGAGGTTTCCATTTTTCACCCATGCCTCTTTCGATGTAATACATCGGGCCGCCATTCATTTTTCCGTTTTCATCTTTGATTCGGTATTTCACTGCCAACAGAGCTTCGGAATATTTGGTTGCCATGCCGAGGAAAGCGATCACCCACATCCAGAAAAGCGCACCAGGTCCGCCGATGGAAATGGCGGTGGCGACTCCGACGATGTTTCCAGTGCCGATGGTCGCAGCGAGCGCGGTCATCAGGGATTGGAAAGGGGAGACATCACCTTCTCTGCTGCTGGAGCGTCCTTTTTTACCAAAAGCAAAACGCAGACCGGTGATCAGCTTGGAAATTTGAATGAAGCGCAGTCTGTAGGTGAGCAGAACTCCGGTCAATACGATAAGGGTCAGCATCGGCGGCCCCCAGACAATAGAGCTAAGCTTGGAGATGAGTTGGTTGAAGGATTCCATAGGAGAGGTAGTGTAGGTTTGAGGTTATGTTGGCGAAATTGAGTTTTGGCTGTGATTCATGGGCTGGAAGCCCATGCTAATTGGGAGAGGAGCTAGTTCACATTGTCACCGAGTTCTGCCAGGCGACGGCGCATGAATAAGAGTTGTAGGTTGGATTCGATGCGTAGGTTGAGCAAGATCGGATTAAAAAGTTTGGGCATGTAGTCAGCGGCTCCGAGTTCGATGCACTTGGCGACCGCTTCGATTTCATCGACTGCGGTGACCATGACCACGGCGATGGAGGAGAGTTTGCCAGAGGCTTTGAGGTTCTCCAGCGTTTCGTATCCGTCCATCACTGGCATCATGATATCCAGTAGCATGAAATCGACAGGGTGTTCTTCGATATAGGCGAGAGCCTGACTGCCGTCTTCGACTTCTGCGACGTTAACAAAGCCGGTGTCGCGAAGATGACGGCTCATCAGTGAGCGCATCATTTTGGTATCATCGACGATCAGGATCTTTGCGTTTTTGATGTTGTCGGAAAGGGAGCTCATGATGATTTTGAATCGCAAGGTTTGTCGGCTTCTAGCATACTGAGAAAAGCGGGTTCGTCAGTGATGATTTTGGCAACGTCGGTGGTATGCGGTGCGGTTTCGATCATATAGCGGGCGACGGCGACTTCGCGTGCCACTTTGCGGAACTGGGCAATCATGTCATCGAGCACTGCGAGACTCTCGGTCTCAGTGGGTTCGATCAGCATGGCGGCATCGTATTCGTCGGAAAAATGCACACAGCCCGCTCCGACCAGAGTAGGGGGGTGGACTCCGAAATCGATCAAGCGTTTGACGAAGTCGAAAGGATCGACATCGAGATCGCCGCCTGAGAGCAGACATTCGTGCATGCAGCGTTGCTGGAAAACGGGGGGTAGCAAATCTGACAGCGAACTCTGCATGTAGTTTGCGTTGAGCACAGCATTTTCAGAAACCATGCGCAGGCCTTCGGCTCCGTTGCTGAGGATGTAGCAGTAAGCTTTGATGAGGATGGAGACGTGGCCAAAATAACTTTTTACTCGACCGATACTCAGCGGGCGATCAAATTGCGCTTCGATCTCGCCGTGATCATTACGGGTGACCACAGGAATGGGTAGGTAGGGTTCGAGAAAGGCTTTTACTCCGCACGGCCCGGCGCCGGGTCCACCACCACCGTGGGGTGTGGATAGGGTTTTGTGAGTATTGATATGGATGACATCGAAACCCATGTCACCAGGACGGACGAGACCCATCAGAGCATTGAGATTGGCGCCGTCGTAGTAGAGTAGGGAGCCGTTGTCGTGGAGGGTTTTGGCGATTTCTTCGATGTTGGGATCAAAAAGTCCGAGCGTTGAGGGATTGGTCATCATCAATGCCGCGACATCGCCGTCCAGCATCGAGCGCATGGCTTCCACATCGAGCGTGCCTTCTTTAGTGGTTGGGATGATTTTGCAAATATAACCCGACATCGCAGCACTAGCAGGATTGGTGCCGTGAGCAGAGTCGGGGATCAAAATGACAGAGCGGTTTTGTTTTTTGCTTTCGAAGTGGCGACGGATCGTCAACAGCCCCGTAAGTTCTCCATGAGCTCCCGCAGCTGGTTGCAGCGTGAAGGCATCCATGCCAGTGATTTCAGCCAGGTGCTCCTGTAGATTGTGAAAAAGTGTCCACAGACCAGGCATTGAGTCTTTAGGTTGGGCTGGATGCACCCGCGCAAACCCTGGCAAATCCGCCATCGCATCGTTGCGCTTGGGATTGTATTTCATGGTGCAGGAGCCGAGCGGGTAGGGGCCGAGATCGACTCCAAAAGTATCCTGACTGAGACGGGTGAAATGGCGCACCACATCCACCTCGCTGAGTTCGGGTAGGCCGGTGTTTTTGCGTGTGGCGAATTCACTTAGCTCATCAGGTATGTGTTCGCCGTCAAAATCGGGATCGGTGATGCCGCTGCCACCTAGTCCGGGTTGTGATAGATCAAAAACGGAAACGCGTCGCGCTGCTTTTAGGGTGGTTCCAGGATTCATGACAACTTTTTCAGGGATTGAGTGAAGACTTGGATGAAGTGATTCAAAGTATCGAGTGATTTGGTTTCGGTGACGGCGATCAACAGGCGATCTTGGCTGTTGTCATGCGAGCTGCATTCGATGCCAGCGTGGAAGCCTTGTTGGCGAAGTTTTTCGATCAGTTTGGAGGCATTCACGGGCACATCGATACAGAACTCATTGAAAAACGCGCCTTGGTAGCTTTTGGAAATACCGGCAACTTTTTCGAGTTCTGCGCAGAGGTAGTGAGCTTTCTGAGCGCTCAAGGTGGCGACTCGGCGCAAGCCGCTTTCTCCCATCAGGCTGAGATAGACCAAGGTGCGAAGTGCCATCAAGGCCTGGTTGGAGCAAATGTGACTGGTGGCTTTGTGTCGACGAACATGTTGCTCACGTTCTTGTTTGATCAAGGCAAGAGCGGGTTCGCCTTTGATGTCCTTGGTCTCTCCGACGAGGCGGCCCGGTAAAAAATCAATCAGAGCTTCGCGGGTGCCGATCATTCCCATGTAGGGGCCACCTGCAGCGAGCGGCAAGCCGAGAGATTGACCCTCCGCATAAACAATGTCGGCGCCGTGCGTTCCTGGGGCTTCGATGATGCCTAGTGAAGTGGGGTAACAACCGATCACGGCAAGACAGTCTTTTTGATGAGCTTTTTGTACCAAGGTTTTTACATCTTCGAGGATGCCGAAGCAGTTGGGACTTTGCGCGATCACCGCTGCGGCGGGTTGTTGCAAAGCGGATTCCAGCGATGCCAAATCACAAGTGCCTGCACTTTCATCATGAGAAATCATTTCGATTTCCACATCGCGGTTAGCCATGTAGAGGTGCAGCACTTCTAGGTGTTCGGGCCAGATGGTATCGCTGACGATGAGGCGATTCTCGCCACTTGCAGAGATCGCCATCCACGCGCTTTCGGCGAGCGCCGTGGCGCCGTCGTAAACCGAGCAGTTGACCACAGGCACATCAAAAAGGCGACCGACGACGAGTTGGAAATCGGAGAGCACGCGCAGCAGTCCCTGACTGATTTCCGGTTGGTAAGGGGTGTAAGCAGTGAGGAATTCGCCGCGAGAGGCGATGGTATCGACCACTGCGGGGATGTGGTGATCGTAAACGCCGCCACCGAGAAAGCAGACATGACTGTCAGCACTTTCGTTTTGTGACGCTAATTCGGTAAGATGGCTTTTCAGTTGCCATTCGCTCATCGCTACGGGCAAGTCGAGCGGCTGTTGCAAGCGCAAATTGGCGGGGATGAAATCTATCAGCTGGTCGATGGAATCGACGCCGATTTTTTCGAGCATGTGAGAGCGATCTTGCTCACGAAGGACATTGTAGCCGGGTAGGGAGGCCATAGCAGAGTGGATTGAGTATTAAAATAAGGTAATGCTCAGGTTGAGCGTTCAGACAGGCAAGAGAAGTTAGGCTCATTTTAATAGCAAGGGGGAGATTCGCAACGGGTGTTTGAGGTAAATTATGATAAATGAAAGAGCGGAGAGCTTAGCGCTAAAAGCAGGGCGATTTCGGTCAATTCTGAGAGAGCACCACAGGTGTCGCCGGTGACGCCGCCGAGGCTGCGGCTCATTTTCACAGCGAGGGCGTGGGTGATGAGGCACAGCACGAGTAAAAGGCCGAGCTGCTGAGTGAGGGGGACGCCGCACTGCCACCAGATGAAAAAACTGACACTGAGGGTGAAGGCTGTGGCGATGATGAATTGCCAACCACTGCCTGCGCCGATACTTGCGGCGAGCCCTTGTTGGTTGGCGCGTGGAAAAAAGTGGAGGTTGTAGAAGGTAGCCCATCTTCCCCACAGCGGAGCGAGCAAGGCGCCGACCCACCAGTGGGAGGCTAGCGCGCCGAGGGCGACGAATTTTGTGAGCAAGATGAAAATCAAAACAAGGGCACCCATCACTCCGATGCGGCTGTCCTTCATGATTTTTAATTTCTTCTCACGTGAACGCCAAGAGCAAAGAGCGTCGAAGGTATCGGCTAAACCGTCAAGGTGGAGTCCTCCAGTGAGCACGGTGGCAGTGATCAATACCGCGATGAGGTGCAGTGGAGGAGCGAGTAAATACTGGCAAGCGAAGCCTGCAGTTACGCTGATGACGCCGATCAACAAGCCGACTAAGGGGAAAGCGAAGAGGGCTTTGCCTAAATCTCCTTTGCCTACATTGCCGACGGGCAGTAGGGTCAGAAAACTGATCGCTAGGCGTAAGTTGAGAATCGCACCTTTCATTTTGCTTTGCCAGCGACTGCCGCTTCTTCGAAGGTTGCCATTTCATTCAAACAAGCTACGGCGGCGCGCACGATGGGGATAGCTAGCGTGGCGCCACTACCTTCGCCTAAGCGCATCGATAGCTTGAGCAGTGGGCTTAGTCCTAGGTGATCCAGTGCCAAGCGGTGACCTGGTTCTGTAGAGCAGTGTCCAGCTATGATAAAGTCCTCGATGCCGGGATGAAGTAGCGCGGCGAGTAGCGCGGCTGAGGTGGTGGGGTAGCCGTCGAGGATGATGGGCATGCGGCAGGCTGCGGCGCCGAGGATGCACCCGCAGAGAAAGCCTGTCTCGTATCCTCCGAAACTACTCAGGATGGCAATCGCGTCGGTGGCATCCGGTAGATGTTTGGCGATGGCATTTTCGATCACTGCGACTTTGTGGTTCCAAGTGGCATCGTCAATCATCGTGCCACGACCAGTGGTGGTCGAGGGGGAGGAGTCGGTGATCACCGCTGTGATGGCAGCGGCAGCGGTGGTATTGCCGATGCCCATTTCTCCTAGGCTGATCATGCGAATGCCTTGCTGGCAGAGTTTTTTTGAAAAAGCAGCACCTCGTTCGATGATGACTTGTGCTTGCTCGGCGGTCATCGCTGGCTGTTGCGCAAAGTTGGCGGTGCCTTTACCAAACCCTAGTTGGTGTAACTGCGCATCATCAGGGCAGGACGGGCCTACTCCTGCATCCACGACAAAAACTTCGGCTTGAGCGTTGCGAGCGAGCGCATTGATGGCGGCTTTGCCGTTTAGGAAGTTGCCAACCATCTGAGCGGTGACTTCTGTTGGGAAGGCGCTGACCCCTTCCTCACAGATGCCGTGACTGGCGGCGGCGAGCACCACGCCAGCGGGTTCGACAGGAGCTTGCAAGTTGGCAGTGATGCCTGCGATCTGGATCGAGAGTTTTTCTAAATCGCCGAGTGAGCCTTGCGGTTTGGTTAGGGTGTTCTGACGTGCTTGAGCCGCATCAGCTGAGGCTTGGTCGAAATGCGGAATGCTGGCGAGCAGTTGTTCTAGGTTGAGCGACGGGTTCATGTTTGATTGCAAAAGTTGATGATGCAGCCTGCGGCGGTGATATCAAGCGAAGTGATACTACCGCAATCAATGCGGAATTGCCAATAGCGTTCGATCGGCAAGCCGGTGATGTGGCATAGGATCAACTGGATCGGTGTGGCATGGGTGAGGATGGCGATATTTTGATGAGAGGGGCTTTGTATCAGCTGCTGCCAAGCTTCACTGACCTGCTGTTGCAGTTCATGCAAGGACTGACCGCCATGCGATTTGCAATGTAAGGGGGCGGCGAAGCGTTGGTTGACGGTGTCGGGGAAACGGTGGTTGACTTCTTGATAGGTCAAACCTTCCCATTTGCCATGATCTATCTCTGACCAGCGGGTATCTTGGTGAACCTGTTCACTCAGTTGCTCAGCGAGTCGGCGGGCGTGATGGCGAGGTGAACTGATGATATGATCAAAAGGGGCTAGTTGAAATTTTTTAACAATTTGTTGGGCGCGACTCGCGCCGGCAGGTGACCACGGTCGATTGCTGAGTCCTTGATAACGACGCGCCGCGTTCCAGTCCGTTTGCGGATGGCGGATCAGATGGATCGTGTAGCTTTCTGCTGTGGGCACGGTGCTCATTTTAAAAAAACTCAGCTTTGCGTCTTGAGACTCAGCGGCAAGCCAGCGACGATCAGTTCGACTTCATCAGCGTAGGACGCCACCAGCTGGTTGGCGCTGCCTACCAAATCTCGGTAGTCGCGACTGGCGGCGGAGGTAGGCACGAGGCTTGAGCCGAGTTCGTTGGATACGATAATGAGCTGGGCATGTTTTTTTTTGAAGGCTTCGAGTCCTTTTTTGAGCCGATTCAGGGTGGTCTGGGCATCCTGATCGGTTTCGCTGCAATGTGAGAGCCAGAGGGTAAGGCAGTCGATCAGAATGATTTGATTGGCGTATTTTTCTGCTAAGCCGATCAGATCAAATTGGTTTTCCACGGTGATCCAGTGAGCGGGGCGTGACTGTTGGTGAGTCTGTATGCGTTGCTGCATTTGCGCATCGATCTCAGTCGAGCGGCAGGTTGCTATATAGATCACGGCATCATCGCCAGCTAATTGTTGGGCGATTTTTTCTCCGTAGGCACTTTTGCCGCTGCGGCTGCCTCCGAGAATGAAGCGTAATATCGACATGGTTTGAATGGATAGTGGGTGATGAGTTGTTTTGCGCTTGCTCGCCATGTTACCATGCACCATAGGTATCGCAAAATGATCGTATATTTTATTGGAGCAGGGCCTGGGGCAAAAGATTTGATTACCGTTCGGGGGGCTAAAATTCTGGCTGAAGTGCCCATCGTGCTGTATGCTGGCTCGTTGGTGGCGGAGTCGGTGCTCGACTACTGTCAGGATTCTGCGGATGTGGTGAATACGGCAAAGTTGGATCTAGATCAGCAAATGCAGTTATATCAAAAGGCGAAAGAGGCGGATCAGTCGATCGCGCGTGTTCACTCGGGTGATCCAGCGATTTACGGGGCGGTGGCAGAGCAGATGAAGCGGTTGGATGAAATGGAGATCGAATATGAGGTAGTGCCGGGTGTGTCGACTTTCAGCTCTTGTGCGGCTTCTTTGAAAAAAGAACTGACCAAGCCTGGAATAGCGCAGACGATTATACTGACCCGCACCGAGGGGCGGGCGTCATCGATGCCGGAAGGGGAATCGCTGGCTGAATTGGCGAGTCATCAGACGACGATGGCGATCTTTTTATCTGGAGCACGATTGCCTGAAACGGTGAACACTTTGCTGGAGCATTATCCAGCGAGCACAGCGGTTGCGTTGATTCAGAAAAACGAATGGCCAGAGGAGCGACGGCATGTTTCCACTTTAGAGAATCTACTAGGTGAAATCGAAACTAAGGACTGGCGGCTTTCAACGATGTTGTTAGTTGGAGATGTGCTTTGCGATGAAGGTGGGGATTCGCGTCTTTATAGTCCCGACTATTCGCATCATTTTAGGAAGGGAGGAGCATGAGTCGTGGGGTATGGATATTGCGCGAGCAGGCGCGCTCCATCGCCGAAAAAATAGCTCGTGCCATTGGCGCAGAGGTGGAGACGGCAGTGGCGGGGGAGAATCGTCAGGCTTTTCGTGAGCGTTTTGCTGCGCATCGTCAGTGGCTGATCATTGGCGCTAGTGGGGTGGCGACTCGCTATGTGAGTGGTTTGTTGGATTCAAAAAAAAGTGACCCTGCAGTGGCGGTGATGGATGAGGCTCAGCGTTTCGTGATTCCGCTAGTGGGCGGACATGAAGGCGGAGCGAATGACTTGGCGTATGAGGTTGCCCGAGTCACTGGAGCGAGTCCAGTGGTGACGACTGCAACTGAGGCGTTGAAAACCTTAGTGATCGGCATCGGCTGTCGCAAAGGGGTGTCGAGTCAGCAGATTGATCAAGCGGTGTTTGCGGCTTTGCCTGAGGGGAGAGGTATCGACGATATACGCGAGGTGGTGACGGTGGATATCAAGGCGAATGAAGCGGGCTTGGTCGATTGGGCGACAGGTCAGGGTTTGCCGCTTAGGATCGTGGCATCTGAGCAGATCGCAACTCGACCGTGGGTTTCTAAGCCCTCTGATTGGGTTCAGGAGAATTTGGATTTGCCGGGAGTTTGTGAACCGGTAGCATTGATCGCTTGTCCGCGCGGTGAGTTGGTGGTGGCGAAGAGCTGTCTCGATGGCGTTTGTGTGGCGGTGGTTGAGGATGGGGAAGCCGAGCTGATGAGTCAGCTGAGTCTTGAACCACAAAAAGGGAAGCTCACTATGGTCTCCTTGGGGCCGGGCAATCGTGATTTCATTCCTCCACGCGCACGCGCGGCGATTGCTAATGCTTCTGAGGTTGTAGGTTATGGACTCTATCTTGATTTGATCGAACCCTGGTTGCATGGGAAAACCGAGCACCGCATGCCGTTGACTCAGGAAAAAGCTCGTGCGGAAAAAGCCATTGAGTTGGCCGAACAAGGCAAGCAGGTTGCTTTGGTTTCCAGTGGCGACATTGGAATTTATGCGATGGCGACTTTGGTATTTGAGCTGCTTGAAAAAAAGCCGCCGATTGAGATTGAAGTGATCCCTGGTATCACCGCAGCGACCAGCTGCGCAGCTCTTTTAGGCGCTCCTTTGTCGCATGATTTCGCGACGCTTTCTTTGTCTGATTTGTTGTGCCCTTGGCAATGGATCGAGCGCCGAGCAAAAGCGATCGCGGAATCAGATTTGGCGGTGGCTTTGTATAATGTGCAGAGCAAGTCTCGCCCGGATGGAGTGCAGCGGATTTTAGATATCATGCTGCAACACAAATCACCGCAGACTGTTTGCGGGGTGGTTCGCAATGCTTGCCGAGAAGATCAAGAGCTTCGTGTGTGCACCTTGGCTGAGTTGAAAGAAACTCAATTTGATATGCTAACGACGGTGATCATCGGTAATCAGCATACACGCAATAGCCCGGCTGGAATGTTTTCGCCGCGAGGTTATCTCGATTGGAAAAGTCCTAAAAAAAACAGCGATATTGCGGAAGATTCTGTGTGGGTTTTTGCCGGCACTCATGACGGCAATGCTTTGGCCAACGCTTTGGTAGAAAAAGGGCATTCGGTGGTGGTTTCAGTGGCGACGGATTATGGAGTTGAAGTGGCTGAAAGTGCGCTGGATGAGCGTATCAGCGTGGTGAATGCCGCGGTGGGCAGTGGAAAAAGAAGAGAGATGTTGAGCGGAGCAAAAGCAGTCGTGGATGCCAGCCACCCCTTTGCGCAGCTCATTTCACAGGATCTGATGGCAAGTTGTCAGGCTCTTGATCTTCCCTATTTTCGCTACGAACGTCCGTCTAATTTTCCTAAGCTGAAAAAAGGGGAAGGTCTGGCCGATTTTAAATCCGCCTTGTTGAGAGCGGCAGAGTTGGGCAAGCGGGTATTTTTGGCAACCGGAGCCAAAGAACTAGCTTTGCTGAAGGACTGTCCGCGTGCGGGTGATGCCGAGTGGTTTGTGCGTTTTGCTCCCGATGCGAGTTCGTTAAAAATTGCGCTAGATTCTGGTATTCCAAGAAATCAGCTGTGTTTCATGCAAGGTCCTTTTTCAGCTGACTTTAATGAAACGCAGTGGCGGGACTGGAAGATTGATTGTGTGGTGACTCGCGAATCCGGTGAAGGCAGCGGCATGGCAGAGAAGATCGAAGCTGCCGAAAGGTTGTTGATTCCGGTATTGGTGATTCAACGGCCGGCGATGAGTTATCCGAACTTGTTTGATGATTTTGCTGCGGTGATCGAGCGAGTGGGGGAGCTTGTTTGAGTCTTTTGGGCCTATCCGTGAAATCGGGGATTTTCGTTTTTCAGATTGAACCACAGCCGACCACGCGAATGCGGGGGAGACAGCCGGAGATTACTACTCGAAGGCAAATAGCACAGCGCGAAGCGCAGCGAGACAGACGGAAGATACTACCTGTAGTCAAATGAATACAGGTGTTTGAGATGAGGAATGAAGGGCGTGATTTTCATCTGTAAAATCTGAGGTTGTCTCACTTAGGTGGGATGTGGATGATGAGAATAATTCAGTATTGTTAAAGATCTGCTTTCCTCAGCATCTTAGTGATGTAGTTTTAAAACCATTTCATGGCTAAGGAAAAAACTGCTAACAAGCCCGCAAAGAGCTTCGAAGGAATCGAGTGGAATACTGCTACCAAGTTGCAGGGCAGTATCGAGTTTTTGGACTGGAGCGGAATGACAGAGACAACCCGCCAGGCTTGCCTAGAGGGTGAACGCGGGGGTGCTCATCAATACAAACATGTGGTGCTCTCGCAAATCTTTCTCAAGTTCGACTCCCTCACCACCAAAGCCGACTTCCTCGCCGATTTACTTTCCATCCGGATCGATAAAATCATGCGCGCTTCGGTCAAGGGCGCGCTCGGCACGTTCGTGGGACAGAGTGAACTCGCCTCCTGGAGGAATTTCTCAAAAACTGCACTGGAGGGGAAATCATGAGCAAAGACAAACCCGCTCCCGACGGTCGCAGCAAAAAGAAGACCGAGGTCTCGCTGGTCCGCTCTTCTGCCGCTGAATATCTCACTTTCATTGCCGCGAGCGGAGCGGGCGGAGTTGAAGCCGTCTATGCGGATGAGGATGTCTGGCTCTCCCAGAAAATGATGGGACAGCTCTACGATGTGAATGTCCGCACGGTAAACGAGCACCTGAAAAAAATCTTCGCCGATAGCGAGTTGCACGAGGATTCAGTTATCCGGAAATTCCGGATAACTGCCACCGACGGCAAAAACTACAACACCCTGCACTACAACCTCTCAGGAATCATCGCCGTCGGCTACAAGGTGAACTCGGAGCGCGCTGTTCAATTCCGTAAATGGGCCACTGGCATCATCGAGTCCTTTACGATCAAGGGCTTTGCGATGGATGACGAGCGGTTGAAAAACGACGGCTCCATCCTCGGCAAGAAATATTTTGAGGAACAGCTCCAACGCATCAGAGAAATCCGCCTGAGTGAACGAAAATTCTACCAGAAAATCACGGACATTTACGCCACCGCTCTCGATTACGATGTGACGGCGAAGGTCACCAAGCGCTTTTTCGCCACGGTGCAGAACAAACTCCACTGGGCGATTCATGGTCATACCGCAGCCGAGGTCATCCATACCCGCGCCGATGCAGAGAAGACGAGTATGGGACTCACTACTTGGAAAGATGCCCCCAGTGGCAAGATCCAGAAATTCGATGTCAGCATCGCAAAGAATTACCTTTCGGACTCTGAAATGGCCCAGCTCTCACGACTGGTGAATGCCTACCTCGATATCGCAGAAGACATGGCGCAACGCCAAATGCCCATGACCATCGCTAGTCAACGGTGTCGAAAACTTTTTAGTTCTTAAAGGTCAGACCTCCTATAATTAAAAAGGTTGACGCTTGATATTTTGACTGATAGGCTTTTATTTATGAGGAAGACGCGTGAATTTTTATTGGGTCCGGAGGGGCAGAACAACTATTATCATGTGGTGAGTCGGACGGCGGGGAGGGCTATTTTGTTTGGGGATGATGAGAAGGAGGCGTTTCGTGTTTTGATGCTGAGGCAGCTGAAGTTTTCGGGACTGAGGGCGCTGGCTTGGTGTTTTATGGGAAATCACTTCCATCTGCTGCTGGAGGTGCCGGATAAGGAGGCTGCTTTGCGGAGTTGGTCGCGGGAGGATTATCTGGAGCGCTTGAAGATGTTGAAGGGGGAATGGTCGACGAAGATGGTGGTGGCGGAGGTGGAGCGGTGTCAGGAGATGGGGGCGGAGAGTCGTTTGGATGAAATCGCTGCGGGGGTGAAGGAGCGGCTGTTTGATCTGTCGATGTTCATGAAGGAGCTGAAGATGAAAATGACGCTGAGTTATAACAAAAAACATGGTCGCGATGGGACTTTGTGGCAGGGGCGCTTTAAAAGTGTGCTGCTAGAACCTCCTTCGCAAGGCTATGGCGGTCAAGGAGGCTCGGGTGAGGGGGATGATGGTAGTGAGGCGCTGAGGACGGTGGCGGCGTATATTGATCTGAACCCGATTCGAGCGGGATTGGCGCAGGTGCCGGAGGGCTATCGCTGGTGTTCGTATGCGGCGGCGGTGTCGGGAAATCGTGGGGCGCGTCAGGCTTTGACTTTTGCAGTGACGGGACGTCAACGGGTGACGTGGAAGAAGGTGGAAGCGGAGTATCGTTGTCTGTTGTATGTAAAAGGGGAAGAGGTGGAGGCAGATCGGGGTGTCGATGGTTATGAAAAAGGCAAGGGAGGGTTCAGTCAGGAGGAGATCGCTGAGGTGTTGGAAACTGGTGGGCGTTTACCTGTGGCGGTGGCTTTGCGCTGCCGGGTGCGTTATTTTAGTGATGGGGCGGTGTTGGGTAGTCAGCGATTTGTGGATGAGTTTTTTGAAGATAAGAGGGGTGATTTTGGGAAGAAGAGAAAGAATGGTGGTCGCAGGATGCGCGGGGCGCAATGGGGGGAGTTGCGGGTATTGCGTGATTTGAGGAGAGATGTGATCGGCTGACGATGGGGAGCGAAACTTAGAAACTTAGTCTTCTGAATAATAGGCATTGACTTTTGGTGCTGGAAATCCAGTGTAGTCAGTGTTCTCCGCTATAGGAGAGCATTTCATCTAACGGGGAATCCAGTGCGAATCTGGAGCGGTACCGCCACCGTAAGTGGGCTTTGATTGATGGATCAGATCCTACCAGCCGGATCGCCGAGATGAAATGCAGTGTGAAAATGTCAGCGGATTTCTGACCTTTGATTATGAATACAAAACTAGTTTCTCAAAAGACCACTTTGAGTGGTACCGCTGTATGCTTTATTGTTATGCTGCCGAGCTTGTTGCAAGCTCACAGTACAGGAGACGAGCATCTTCATGTGACCTTGGATTTTTCACTGGCGACCTACGGTTTTGTTGCTTTGGCGATTGCGCTGGGTTTGGCTTGGTTCATTCAGCCTCGACGTTTTCATTGGGCGCTGCCTGCTGGGATAGTTTTTTTTGCATCTAGTTTAGCGGTGAATGCCCACCATGTGATGAATACCGACAAACATCCCTTCATCGGCGGTTTTTCTTTGCCCTTTCACGGGGTTGACCATGTTTTGGCGATGGTGGTAGTGGGGCTTTGGGCGGCTACGGTGAGTTCTAAAAAACGGCGGTGGGTTTTCCCTGCCAGTTTCATGGCGTTTATGGTGCTCGGTATGGTGATGGGTTTTGCCCGACTTCCTATTCCCTACGTTGAAACAGGGATTTGGGTTTCGGTGGTTGCTATGGGTTTGTTATTAGCGGTGCTGGGTAAAATACCTAATCAGATCGTGGCAGTGTTGGTCGGGGCTTTTGGGATATTTCATGGTTATGCTTGCGGGGCGGAGATCCCTAATGCCTGGTCGCCTTGGTCATTTGGCTTGGGGGTGATAGGTTGCACTTTGGGTTTGATCAGTGTGGGGATGTTCATCGGTTTGCGGCTTTCCAAGTGGGATGAAAACAAGGGGCTGCGAGTTGCTGGAGCGTTGGTGGCTAGTGCTATGGTAGCGATTTTGGTTACTCCATTTTTCATAGCTTCTTAAATACCTATTATGAAAATACCTGTTACGATTGTCACTGGTTTCCTAGGTTCTGGGAAAACGACTTTGATTTGTAGTTTGCTGAAAAAAACTCCCGATCGACGTTTGGCGGTGTTGGTGAATGAGTTCGGTGAGGTCTCTGTTGATGGAGATTTGTTACATGCTGCGGGGGAGGATTCGGAGTCGAAAGTTGAGATTCACGACCTGCCCAATGGTTGCATTTGCTGCTGTGTGCAGGATGACTTTTTGCCGATGATGAAACGCCTGCAAGAGCGCAAGGATGAGATTGATCATGTGGTGATCGAGACTTCGGGTTTGGCGCTGCCGACACCGGTGATGCGGGCTTTGAACTGGGCGGAGATTCGCAATGATTTCGAACTCGATTCGGTTTTGACGGTGGTGGATACGCCGCTTTTACTGCAAGGGAAAATGGAGAGTGGTAATGAGGTTCCTGGGCAGGCGGAGGCTGCTGAGGCGGAAACGCTGATCACTCACGAGCGGGCGGTGGATGACATTTTCAGCGAGCAGTTGGAAAATGGTGATGTGGTGGTGCTCAACAAAATTGACGATTTGAGTGAAGATCAGTTGTTGGCTGCGGAAGAGATGGTGCGTAAAAAGGCGACTAAGGTGAGGTTTTTGGAATTGGCTCATGGCGCGGAGTTAGATACTCGTTTGTGCATGGGGCTCAAGTTGTACGATGAAAATTCGCTACCAGCTTTTGTTCCGCATCACCATGGGCCGGGCGGGCATCATCATGGACCGGTGAGTTCTACACCTGGTGTGGGAGATGCTCCGCCGGAGGATCAGAGTGAGTTCGATGGGCACGCTCATGGTGAGATGGACGATCACGAACATGGGGACGGAACTCACATGCACTTTCATGAGCATGATGTGGGTTGGCAGTCTTTTGTGCTGCATTGTCACGAGTCGCAGGATGCGGAGAAGGTGAAACAGGCGGTGCAAAAAGTGACGGAGGAGCAACCTGTTCTTAGAGCCAAAGGGTTTGCTGTGATCGAGGGGAAACAGCATAGGTTGGTGTTACAGGCGGTGCGCACTCGCTTGCAGGTTTATTACGAAAAAGAGCATGTGCATGCCCATGACTCGACGGTGGTGTTCATTGGTTATCACCCGAAGCGCAAAGAGGCGATTGCTACGATGTGTGAAATCACGGGAAGTAAATGGGGTTGATTACTATTGTTCACACTGCACTACAAAGAAATATTTTAACCACGGATAACACGGATGGCACGGATAAATACAGAGGGAATTATTCGAAGGTAAATATATCTGCAGATAATTGAGTTGTGATTTATTTAATTAAAAAATATTTTCCAACTTTAACTTCTCTTTTTTATTCCCATTCGTGTCATTTGACTACAGGTAGTATCTTCCGTCTGTCTCACTAGGTTCGGCTGTGTGATCCGTGGGTTCTTTATTTGGAGTGTGAATTTTTAACTGTGGATAGCATGAAAGTACGATGCATTGGGTAAGAGGAGAGCCGGGAGGGGTTGATTTTGAGCGGGACTTGGTACTGCTTGAGCACCAGCCTGCAGAGGTGGTTTTTCTCAGTGCGGCGGATACGGAATTGGCGTGTGCGGAGGTTCACTTTTCGCCTGAGATTCGATTGGCGCATGCTGTGCCTTTGCGTCAACCGGTGGCTGCGGACGCGTATGTCGAAGAGGTTTTGCCAAAATGCGATTTGGTGGTGATGCGCTTGCTGGGTGGTCGGGCTTATTATCCAGCGTTGATGGATGCGATCGAGCGAGGGCGCGAGTGGGGGAGTAAAACTCGTTATTTACTGCTGAGCGGGTCGGCAGTTTTTGACGAAGAATTGGCGGAGTTGAGTGATTTTGAGACCGACCAAGTGACGGCGATTTTTAGACTTTTTGTTGAAGGCGGGGGCGAGAATTTTGTTATTATCAATGAAGTGTTGCCAGCTCTACTGGGGGATAGCACGGTTGAAATTCCCGATCCTGTGGTGATGGAGGAGTATGGTTTGTATCGCTGTTTTAAAACAAAAACTGCAGAGCCTCATTTACGAGTATGGATTTTGTTTTATCGAGCTTTGTATCAGGCGGACGACTTGGCGGTGATCGATGCTTTAGGGTGTAGTTTGATTGAAAAGGGAATGCAGGTGCAGGCTTTTTACAGCAGTACCTTACGCAGTTCCTCAGCACGACAATACTTACTGGATCAGCAGCAGCGTCCAGATGTCATTCTAACGATGCAGAGTTTTTCGATTGCAGGTGAGGCATCGGAGGGGGCTGATTTTTTTGAGCAACTAGCTTGTCCTGTGCTTCAGGTGCCGACCAGTGGCATGGCGGTGGCGGATTGGTGTGAAGTGAATGCTGCGATGATTCCTTCGGAGGTGGCTATTCATGTGGCACTGCCTGAGCTGGATGGTCGCGTGATGGCGACTGTGGCGGGATTTAAGGAGGAGCAGGGGGAGTTGAGGGATGGCGATGCTTATGTCACGCGCCGTTTGATTCCTCATGCTAAGCAGGTGGATTTCATTACTGATTTGGCTCGCTCATGGGCGAGATTGAGAAAGGTAGCGGTAGCTGACAAGCGGGTGGTGATTTTGCTATCAAATTATCCTAACCGAGATGGGAGGATTGGTAACGGGGTAGGTTTGGATACTCCGGCGAGCACGGTGAATTTGCTGAAAGCGATGCGGGTATCGGGTTATCAAATAGATCCTATGCCAAAGGACGGCGAGGAGCTGATGGCGTGGTTGCAGG
Organism: Verrucomicrobiales bacterium; assembly: GCA_021648365.1. Taxonomy (GTDB): domain Bacteria; phylum Verrucomicrobiota; class Verrucomicrobiia; order Verrucomicrobiales; family DEV007; genus JAADHD01. Next base: position 16,286 of record JAKISY010000012.1, on the reverse strand, counting down.
AGGGGGTGACAAATGATAAAGGGAAAAATCATGACCGCCCTGTGTTCCAGAGTTTGAGTGGAGCTGCCGTCAAAGCGGAAACGCAAGCTTTGCCGGAACAGCGTCGCAAAGAAGTATTGGAAAGTTGGGGTGAGACTGGGGCGGAGGCGCTTGCGATTCCAGGTTTGCCTTTGGGCAATGTGTTTGTGGGGATTCAACCGCAACGAGGTTTTGGTGAACAAAGTCAGGCGATCTACCACAGTCCTACCTTGCCGCCGACTCCTGAGTATTTAGCTTTTTATCGTTGGATTCGGGAGTCTTTCTCAGCTGATGCGGTGATTCAACTGGGAAAGCATGGTAATCTCGAATGGCTTCCTGGCAGAAATGTGGGTTTGGGTGAGGATGATTTTCCACAAATTTGCATGGGTTCTTTGCCTTTGTTGTATCCGTTCATTGTCAATAATCCTGGCGAGGGCAGTCAGGCGAAGCGGCGCAATTCGGCGGTGATTATTGACCATCTGACGCCGCCTTTGGCGCGGGCGGGTTTGTATGATGATTTACAAAAAGTTGAACGTCTGCTGGAGGAGTTAAGCCAAGCTTCGGCTTTGTATCCAAAAAGAGAAAAGGAATTGTGTTTGGCGATTGAGGAAGTTTTGAAAAACGCTAGTTGGCGCAAGGAAATCCCGCGAGAGCAGGATGACGATGAGATCGGCGCTTTGGATAATTTTCTCTGTGAGATCAAAGAGAGTCAGATCCGCACGGGTTTGCATATATTGGGTGAAAATCCAAGTGGTGAGCGCTTGCGCGAATTTGTGATTTCGCTTTTACGCACTTCCTCGGCGAATCGGAGGGGTTTGTTCGAAGTGCTTAATGGCGGAACTGTTGATTGGGAATCACTGTCATCAACCGTTAGGGACGAGCTCTATCAGCGTGCCGAGTTATGGGCGGATGAAATGATCGCAGGGCGGGAAAGTGAATCGGATTTGGCAAAGTTGACTCAAGAGGTGTTGTTGCCCAATCTGGCACGCTGTGAGAATGAGATCAGTGCTTTGCTGCATGGCTTGGAGGGTGGGTTTATTAGCCCAGGGCCAGCAGGTGCGCCGACTCGGGGCAGGCTGGATGTATTGCCGACTGGACGTAATTTTTATTCCCTCGACCCGCGAGCTATCCCTACTGAGACGGCTTGGGCTTGCGGTAAAATGATGGCTGACGCCTTACTCGAAAGACACCGTCAGGAGCACGGTGAATATCCGAAGAATGTGGCATTGGTGATCTGGGGCACTTCTAATATGCGCACCGGTGGAGATGATTTGGCGCAGGCGCTGTGGTTGTGGGGCTGCGAGCCGGTGTGGGATGAGTCGAGCGGACGAGTGGTGGATTTTGAGATCATTCCGGTGAACTTGTTGGGCAGGCCTAGGGTGGATGTGCTGTTGCGGGTATCAGGTTTTTTCCGAGATGCGTTTGGGGAATCGATGAAGCTGTTGGCTACGGTTCCCAAAAGGTTGGCGGAATTGGATGAACCTGCGGATCTTAATCCGTTGCGGGAAAGCTATTTGAACGATTTGAGGGAGTGGCAGCAGCTGGGCTTTGATGAGTCACAGGCAAAAGAGAGAGCTTGCCTGCGGGTGTTCAGTTCGCCGCCAGGGGCTTATGGGGCAGGGTTGCTGCCTTTGATTGATTCTGGTGATTGGGAAAGTCGGGAGGATCTGGCGGCGGTGTTTTGTCGTTGGGGGAATCATGCTTACGATGCCGCGGGAGAGTCGAGTGAGCAGGAGGACTATTTGCGTCGTCGTTTGAAAAAGATAGAGGTGGTGCATCAGAATCAGGATAATCGTGAGCATGATATTCTTGATTCGGATGATTATTTTCAATTTCATGGTGGTTTGCATGCTGCGATTGAGTCTTTGCGTGGAGAAGCTCCGGCGACTTATCATGGTGATAGCAGTTTGCCAGATCAGCCGAAGGTGCGCACTTTGCGAGAGGAGTTTGTGCGCGTGGTGCGGAGCCGGGTCTTGAACCCCAAATGGATCGAAGCGATGCGTCGTCATGGTTACAAGGGGGCTTTTGAAATGGCGGCGACGATTGATTATCTTTTTGGTTATGATGCGACTACGGATGTGGCGGATAGTCATCACTATGAGGAAATAGCAAATCGCTTGTTGCTCGATGCGACGCAGCAGGAGTTCTTTCGTCGTCATAACCCGAGGGCACTTGAAGAGTCGGTTGAGCGTATGTTAGAGGCGTCGGATCGTGGATTGTGGGATGATGCGGATGAAAATACTCTGCAGAAATTGCGTGACGTGCACTACTCTTTGCAATCTAGTCTTGAATAGGAAATTAATCATGAATGAATCTTATCCTTTCAGCGCCATTGTGGGAATGGACTTGGCGAAAACTTCTTTGTTGCTGCATGCGGTGAATCCTCGTTTGGGTGGGGTGCTGCTGAGTGGGCACCGTGGTTGTGCAAAAACTACGCTGGCGCGTGCGTTTGCGGCTTTGTTGCCGGCGGGCAGGGCTTGTGAATTGCCGCTGGGGGCTTCGGAGGATCGCTTGTTGGGTAGTGTGGATGTGGCGGGGGTGTTGGAGCGTAATGAGTGGTCACATCAGGCAGGGCTTTTGGAACAGGCGGATGGGGGGATTCTCTATGTGGATGAGGTGAACCTATTGCCAGATGCGTTGAGTGATCAGCTTTTAGATGCGGCGGCGACGGGTAGCTATCAACTAGAGCGCGAGGGCATGAGTCGCCGCATCGATAGCCGCTTTATTTTGGTAGGAACGATGAACCCTGAGGAGGGCATGTTGCGACCGCAACTGGCGGATCGCTTTGCTCATACGATTGCGGTCACGGGAGCTGAGGGGGTGGATGATCGTGCGCTGATCATGGAACGGCGTTTGCATTTTGAAATGGACGCGGTGGGTTTTTGTGAAAAATATGAGTATGAAGAGCTTGCCTTGCGGCAAGCTATCGAGCGAGCAAAAAAACGATTGCCGCAGGTGAGCATGGACGGGAAATGGCTACGGAGGATTGCTGAAAAAGCTGAGAATCTATCATTGGAGGGTATGCGTGGAGGTTTGGCGGTTGCCAAGTCTGCGATGGCGGCGGCAGCTTGGGCGGATCGTGATGAAGTAGTAGAGGAAGATGTGGAACTGGCTTGGTTGTTGTGCTTGGGGCAAGACGAGGATGCGGCAGAACCTGCCGAGAAAAAAAATTCAGCGCAGGAGCCACCAGTAGGGAAAGGTGGAGGAGATCAAGCATTGCGTTCGTTTGTATCGCTACAGCCACGCACTGCGAGTGAGGGGGGGATCGAGCAACAAGCGGAATCTGCAGGCGGTGAAAATGGTTTGTCATCGTTGTTAAATCCTTTGCAGAGTAGTGAGGTGAAAAAAACGTCACCTTCTGAGCAAACGGGGATGATTAACTGGAAGGATACGGTGCTTGGCTGGGTGCGCGATGCACGGCGTGATCGATTGTGCCGAGTGCAAAAACGCAGGCTGCGGCATTTGTGGGTATTCTTGGATGCGAGTCGCTCTTCGGGGGCGGATCATTTTTTGGCTAGGGCGTTGACTTTATTAAAACAGAGCCTGGGCGATCCGGGTATTCATTCGTTGAGAGTGCATGTTTTGCGGCTTTCGGGCGATGAGATTTCGTGGATGGGTAGGGACATGATACCTGCGGTGGCAGAGCGACTTTTGGGTGAACCTGTGGCGGCGTCGGGGGGTAGTTCGCTGAGCGAGGCTTTGATGGAGTTGCTGCGTGATACTCGCCGTCGGGCTGCGGGTGAAGGTGATGCTGTGCTGTTGTTTTCCGATGGCATCGTGACGGTTCCGCAGGGGGATTGTTTGGAAATAAAACAGCACTTGATGAAACGTCACTTGTCGAGGATCGCGAGAATGGGGGCGCAGCTGTTATGGTGTGCTCCGCAAGTCAAACGTGGTTTTTTGCACCCAGTGGATACTTTAGGGCTTAGTTATATTTGTAAATCCGTATCGATATGAATCAAGCTGAACATGGTGGTGATGTGGCGGCGTTTTGTCAGCAGCAGGGTTTTGATAAAACCGAGGTGTTGGACTTTTCTTCGAATCTTAATTGGTTCCTTGAGCCAATCGAGGATGCTTCGTGGTTGCGATGGAAGGAGGCGGCGGGGATTTATGGGCAGGCTGCTGCGCGTGGGGTGGCGGAAAAAATAGCGGACTTGTATGCTTATCAAGAGAGTCATGTTCTGCCAACGGCTGGGGCGATTGAGGCGATATATTTAGCGGCGCAACTGTTTGAGGGGCGACGCGTTTTGATCGGAGAACCTGGTTTTGCGGACTACCAGCGTGCTTTTCGTCGCTGCGAAACGAAGACGTGGAATTTGTCGATCGATGATGAGGAGGCTTTGCCATGGGCGGAGGTGGTGATTTTTGGTAGTCCTAACAATCCCACGGGGGTGCGTTATGACTTGGAAGAATGGCGCGCTCGCTGGCCAGGGAAAATTTGGCTGGTGGATGAAACGTTTGTCGAATTTTCTACAGCTGCTGCGTCAACAGCCCACGAGGATGTGATCATTTTTCGTTCGTTCACTAAGTCGTGGAGGATTCCGGGTTTGCGCTTGGGTTATTTGCTGTGTGCTAACTCTACGTGGATGAAGGAATTGAGCCTGTTGCAGGCTCCGTGGAGTGTCAGTGCTTTGGCTCAGGCTTGGGCTGCTGATTGTCTGAATCCTAGTGGGAAAAAACGAGTGCAGGATGCGATTGAGAATCAAATCGCTGAGCGTGATCGTTTGCGGGATTATTTGCAATTGATTCCTGGGGTGTGGGTGCAGGAGAGCGAGGCTAATTTTTTGTTGCTTGAGTTGCTGCGTGGCAGTGCTGCTGATTTGTGGCAAAGCTTAGCAGAAAAGGGGTTGATGACGAGGAAGGTGGATAGCTTTGCGGGTTTGCGGAAAGATGCCTTTTTGCGTATCGCGGTGCGAACTTCTGAGGATAACCAGGTTTTACTGAAGGCGGTGCAAGATTATTTTGAAGGCATATGAAAGCGCTGAGCATTCTGGGAACTTCGTCTAATAGTGGCAAGAGCTGGCTGGCGACGGCTTTTTGTCACTTACTGTATCGCAAAGGCTTGAAGGTGGCTCCGTTCAAGGCGCAGAATATGTCTAACAATTCCTACGCCACACTGGGCGGGGAAGAGATCGGTCGCGCTCAGGCGGTGCAGGCGGAGGCTTGTGGATTGCTCCCTAGTTGGCAGATGAATCCGGTTTTGTTGAAACCTTCTGGCAATGCTCAGTCTCAAGTTTTGTTGCGTGGTCGGGTGCAGCAGCATTTGAGTGCGCGGGAGTATTTTTCTAAAATCGAAGATTACTGGCAGGCGGTTGAGCTGACTTTGCAGGAGTGGGGAGGGCAGTGGGATGCGCTGGTATTGGAAGGGGCAGGTAGTCCGGTGGAGCTCAATCTGATGGGGCGAGACATCGCTAACCTGCGGCCGATCCGTCATCTTGATGGGCGCTGGCTTCTGTGTGCGGACATTGAACGGGGCGGGGTGTTTGCGCAGATTGTAGGCACTTGGAATTTGCTTCCAAAAGATATGCAAGATCGTTGTCTGGGCATCGTGGTGAATAAGTTCCGCGGGGATCTGTCTTTGTTTTCCGATGCGGAAAAGTATCTGAAGAAGTATGTGTCAGCTCCTTTGTTAGGAACTTTGCCGTATCGGAATGATTTGCAACCGGAGCCAGAAGATAGTTTGTCGCTGAAGTTGGACAGCGGCGATGCCGAGGGGGAGGTGATGGCGTGGATTCAGTTGCCCCATTTATCGAATTCTACTGACGCTGAGCCGTGGGGTGAGGATAAGGGGGTGCGGGTGAAGTGGATGCAGCGTCCGTCAGAGCTGGGTGATGCGCGTATCCTAGTGATACCTGGGTCGAAAGATACTTTGAGCGACTTGCAGTGGTTGCAAGATACGGGTTGGGCTGAGGCGATTGTGAATTCGTCGATTTTGGTGATTGGGATTTGTGGGGGTTATCAGATGTTGGGACGCAGTTTGCAGGATACTGAAGGGGTGGCGGGTCTAGCTGGACAGGTTGATGGTCTAGGGTGTATCCCGATGGACACGATTTTTGAAGAGCAAAAATTGGTGCAGCAAGTGGTGGTGAGTTTGCTTGGCGGAGATGTTTCGTGGACGGGATATGAGATTCACATGGGGCGCAGTCAGCAGGATGAAGAGGTGTCACATTTTTTGGAGGTGGATGGGCAGGGGGAAGGTGTCGAGTTGGGTCGTTTTCGGGGGACTTATGTGCATGGGCTGTTCGACCACCCAGCGGCGCGCTTGGCGGTGACGACGGCTGCGGGGTTCAGTGCTCATGTGGCGGGGGAAAGAACTTGGCAGGAGAGCAAGTCGTTGCTGTATGCGGGCATGGCAGATTGTCTGGAGCAGCATTTGAACCTCGATCCGGTGTTTGAATATCTGGCTATCGATGAGTGAGATTTTTTCCACAACACCTTTGCAATTGGCATTGGCATTGCTGCTTGATTTGATCTTGGGCGACCCACGTTTTTTTCCTCATCCGGCTAAGTGGACGGGGGCGATGGTGCTGGTTTTGGAAAAAGTTTTAGTGAAAGGCTTAGGCCGAACGGTGTTGGCTGGTGGCCTGTTGTGCGGTGGAATTATTTTGTTTCAGGTTATGGTGTTAGCGGGTTTGGCATGGTTTTTGCCATCTCGGTGGTGGTGGTTTGTGGAGCTGTGGGTGATTTATCAGAGTTTTGCGGCGATGGATATGCAGCGTCACGTGCGGGCGATTTTGCGCCCTTTGAGAGATGGCGATCTGTCTCAGGCACGGCTGCGACTGAGTTGGATTGTGGGACGTGATACGGCAAATTTGTCTGAGCCAGAAATCTGTCGTGCCACGGTAGAGAGTGTGGGGGAAAGTGCCTGCGATGCGCTGATCGCGCCGCTGTTTTGGGCGGCGGTGGCGGGGCCGCTGGGAGCCTTGATCTATCGAGTGAGTAATACTCTGGACTCGATGGTGGGTCATCGCGGTGAGCGGTATGGTAAGTTGGGGAAAATATCAGCGAGATGGGATGATGTTCTCAATTGGATTCCAGCGCGTTTGCTTGCTTTTTTATCGTCGCCTTATCGGTGGTTTACGATTGCCAGAGAGGCTCGTGAACATCGTAGTCCTAATGCGGGGTGGGGAGAGTCTGCGGTGGCATGGGTGGTGGGGGTTCGTTTGGGTGGAGAAAATCACTATGCTGGGCAGCAGTTGCACGGGCCAGTTTTTAATCCACAGGGGCGTCAAGCGGATCAGCGGGCGATTGTAGCGTCGTTGTATTGGTGGTGGCGCATGGTTATTACTGGCATCTTGTTGATGATTGCGCTCTGTTACCTGCGATGAGTGAAGAGAATAAAAAAAGGCCGCGTTTGAAGGGTGGAAAATTCCAGATTTATACTGGTGAGGGAAAAGGCAAGAGCACGGCTTCTTTTGGTCTGATGCTGCGTGCTTTGGGAGCTGGGTATAGGGTGTTTTATTTGCGTATGCTGAAACCGCGCTGGAAGACGGGGGAGCTTAATTTGATGCCTACTCTGCATGAGAACCTAACTTTTTGTAATGTCGAGCAGGACTGGATTTTATCTCGCAGCAAACACATACCCGAGCATGTCGAGCAGATGCAAAAGGCTCTGGTGGGTGAGATGGATAAGTTAGAAGAAGAGTTGGTGAGTGAAAGGCATGATGTGATCATCGTTGATGAAATCAACTATGTGATTTCGCGTGATCTGATTCCGTTGCAGCGAGCGCTGGACTTGGTGGAAAAACGTCCGGAGAATGTGGAGTTGGTGTTTACCGGTCGTTACGCGGATGAGAAGTTGATCGAAGCTGCGGACTTGGTCACTGAGATGAAAAAGGTGAAACATTACTTTGATGATGAGATGCCTGCGCGGCGGGGCATTGAGTTTTGAGTTTTGTGATGGCGGTCACTTTATGTGATAGGATTTTTAACCACGGATTTCACGGATGACACGGATAAATACAGATGCTTTAGATGAGAGATGAAGGGCCTGTTCTGTTGGTGTTGCGATGTTTTAGGCTTTGAGAGGAAACGGCTTGTGAAATGAATGGCGATCTTTTTTATTCTTATCCGTGAAATCCGTGGTTGTAATATTTAGGGGGTAACTGGAACGTAGTGTAGATAGGCGGAGTCAAATGACACGTATAAATATAGATGTTTGAGATGGATTATTTTGAGTGAATTCAGGCAGGTGGAATTTTTGGAGGAAAGATTTATAAAGTGTCATGAGTGGTTTGATTTTAGGGGGGCTGCATAGTAGCAGTGGTAAGACGGTGGTGACGAGTATGTTGCTGGCGGCTTTTGCTAAGCAGGGCAGGCGGGTGCAGCCATTCAAGGCTGGTCCCGATTTTATCGATCCTGCTTTTCACTCGCTGTTTTGTGATCGTCCTAGTCGCAATTTAGACTTTTGGCTGATGGGCGGCGAGCGGGCGGTGAAAGCGGAAGCGCTGCTATATACGAGGGCATGTCCAGGGATTATAGAAGGGGTGATGGGGATTTTTGATGGCTGGTCGCCGCTCTCGGATAGTGAAAGCACGATGCATTTGGCGAGGCTGTTGCATTGGCCAATCGTATTGGTGGTGCCGTGTGCCAAAGCTGGGCGCTCGTTGGCTGCGGCTTTGCGGGGTTTTATCGCTGAGGCTGGTGAGGGGCGGATCGTGGGGGTGATTTTGAATCAGGTTTCGGGTGATTCGCATCGGGATTATCTTGAGCAGGCGATCAAGCCTTTGGGGATTCCGGTGCTGGGAGCTTTGCCACAGGACTCGTTGATCGAGTGGCCTGAGCGGCATCTAGGGCTGCAAGCGGCGCAGGAGGGGGACTTCCCTTTGGCGGATGATCTAGCAAAATTTGCGCTTGAGCATCTGGATGTGGAAGCGTTGTGGAAATTGACTCAGAGCGGTGAGAGCGGGAGATTTTCGGAGCTGGGAAAACCGAAATCAGAGCAGCGATCTTTGCGGGTGGCGGTGGCGAGGGATGAAGCTTTTCATTTTTATTACCCTGCGAATCTTGATGCTTTGCAGGTGCTGCCTTTTTCGCCTTTGCATGACAAGGTTTTGCCTGAAAAAATAGATGCGGTGGTATTTGGCGGAGGGTTCCCGGAAGTTTTTGCAGAAGAGTTGAGCGCCAATCGTGCGTTGATGGCGGAGGTAGTAGCTGCGGCTGAGTCGGGTTTGCCGATGCTGGCTGAATGTGGCGGGCTGATGTATCTGTCCGAGGCGCTTGGTATGGAGGGGCAATCGTTTCCTATGTGTGGACTGCTGCCTGGGGCGGTGGAGATGACAAAGAGTTTGCAAAATTTTGGCTATTGCGAAAGTTCGAGTGGAGTGAAGGGGCACGAATTTCACTACTCGCGCTGGCTGGGGGAAGAGCAAAACGCCAATGCTTGGCAGGTGGCAAAACGGAGGACTGGCAGTTCTAGGGAAGAAGGTTTTCGAATTCACAATATACAAGCGACTTATGTTCATTCATTGTGGGCAGAGGAGCGATTGATGAAAAAAACATTATGATTATATCTATTGGAATTGGGCCGGGAGGTCTGGACTATTTGACTCGCAGAGGGGAACGGCTGATTCGTGAAGCGGATGTGGTGACGGGTTTCACGACGGTGATAGATTTTGTTTCTGAGATGATCTCACCGCAGGCGAAGCGCATCGACCTGACTTATAAAAATCAGTCTGAGGAATTGGAACTGGCTGCGATCGAGCATCATGCGGGAAAAAAGGTGGTGGCGGTGTTCATGGGCGACCTGCATTTTTCGGGATGGCAAATGCAGGAGCGGGTGGAGAAGGCTTGCGGGCATGTGGTGGATACGGTGCCGGGTATCAGCTCGGCGCAGATCATGGCATCACGAGGGCGGGTGTGTTTTGACGAAACGACTTTTGTGACTTTTCACCGAAGGGGAGATTTGCAGCCGTTCAAAAAACACCTGGTGCGAGTTTTGGAAGATGGGCGCAACGCAATAGTGATTCCGCATCCGTGGGAGTTCATGCCCAATCGCATTGCTGGTCATTTGATTGAGATGGGCATATCTGCCGATCTAGCGGTGGAGGTGTGGGAGAACCTTACTGCGGAGGAGGCTACTTGGCGCGGGGTGCTGAGTGAATGCACTGCGGAGTTTAGCGATATGAGTATCATGTTGGTGAGGGCGAGGGAGCCGTTTCCGAGTGTCTTTGTGGATGATGAATGAAGAATTTTTAACCACGGATGGCACGGATAAATACAGAGGGATACTGATATTTAAGATAATGCATTTTTCTTATTCCCATCCATGAAATCCGTGTAATTTGCCTTCGAGTAATAATCTTCGGCTGTCTCTCTCGCATTCGCGCGGTCGGCTGTGGTTTCTTCTCTTAGGAGGTATTATTTTTATGAAACAAGAATCTGAACAGAGTGCGGTGATTGCGCGATTGATGGAAGACGGCACGGGGATCGTGATTGCTGGTCATGGCAGTCGTGATCCTGGTGGGGCGGCTCAATTTGAGACTTTTATGGAGTCTTTTGTGCGGGCGGCGAAACCTTTGCCGGTGACTCACGGTTTCCTTGAATTTGCCTCACCGACGATTGATGTGGCGGTGCGGCAATGTGTGGAGGAGGGTGCTAAGCGCATCGCGGTGGTGCCGGCTATTTTGTTAGCGGCAACGCATGCCAAGAATGATATGCCGACGGAGGTGCAGATCATTCAGCGGGATTATCCGGATGTTCCGATTCGTTTTGGTGCGCCGATTCATTTGCATCCGCTAGTTTTGCAGGCTTGCCGCACAAAAATAATCGAGGGGGAATCTCAATCGAAGCAGACAGTTTCGCGTAAGGATACTTGTTTGGTGATCGTGGGACGCGGCACGACCGACCCTGATGCTAATTCGGATGTTTATAAACTCGCTCGAATTTTGGAAGAGGGTTTGGGATTTGGAGCATCGGCGGTGGTGTATTCTGGCACCGCTGAGCCTAATCTGGACGACGGTTTGAGACGGGTAGGGAAGATGGGTTTTGAGCGTTTGGTGGTTTTCCCATTTTTTCTTTTCACTGGAGTATTGTTGGATCGCATCTTTGCGGCGGTGGAGCGTCAGGTGGTGCTGAGTGCTGATTCCGCTCAGGAGGTGATCAAGTGTGATGCCATTGGCCTGCATCCCAATTTAGTGACGGTTTTGTTGGAGCGGGCATTGGAGGTTTTTGAGGGTTCACCCAATATGAACTGTTCGCTGTGCAAGTATCGAGCTCAGGTGGTGGGTTATGAACATGAAGTTGGCACACCGCAGGAAGGGCATCATTTGCATGTGCGTGGTTTGTTAGCGAAACAAGAGGGGGAGGAGGTGCCTACTGAAGAGAGTATGGAGCGGATCGATGCTTACGAACCTCATCCGATTGAGGCGGAGAGTTTTCGCCTGATTGAAGAAGAGTTTGAGTGGTCACCTTGGCAGGATGAGCCGTTGCAGAAAAAGGTGTTGCAGCGCTTGGTGCATACTTCGGGGCATTTTGATTCGGTGGAATCCATTTATATATCGCACGGAGCGCTGGAAGCTGGGCTGCGTGCCTTGGAGAATCGAGCGATCATTGTCACGGATGTGACCATGGTGCAGAGTGGTTTACGCAGGACGGTGGTCAAGGAGTTGGGACTACTGACCTTTTGTGGAGTGCATGATGAGGAAACTTATGAAATGGCAGAGGCGAATGGCATCACTCGCTCGGCAGCGAACATTCGTCGTGCTTGGGGCAAGTTTGGCAATGATTGCATTGTGGTGATCGGCGATGCTCCGACGGCGATTCGCGAAACGTTGAGGTTGATCGAAGAGCATCGGTGGCGTCCGCATTTGGTCATTGGTTTGCCGGTGGGTTTTGTGGGAACACGTGAATCGAAGCAGGAGTTGAAGCGTTGTATGAGGGTGCCGAGGGTGACGAATGCTGGCACGAGTGGGGGTTCGCCGTGGGCGGCTTCGGTGATGAATGCGCTGTTGATCGAGAGGAAAAATCAGTTGGCGCAGCAGTGCTTGCAGGATAAGAGTTAACCAAGGGGATTACGGAATCACACGGAAGGGGAGAGGGTTTCTAAGTCGGACTTTTTCGGAGAAGGAGGGGAGCTGAACCGCAGATGGCGCAGATAAACGCAGATGGAAGAGGTCTTTTTTAAAGGGAACCCCTGATGATTGAGTGGGAATTCTGTAAATTTTAGGCTGGGAAATATAAAGATATCTGCGTAAATCTGCGCTATCTGCGGTTAAATGTTCTTGTTATTGTGTAGAGTGAGTGGTTGGGATGAAACCTTATGATTTGACAGAGTTGGCGCCGAATGGGCTTAGGCGTGGTTATACGACGGGGAGTTGTGCGACGGCTGGAGTGAAGGCGGCTTTGTGGAGTTACTTTTATGGGGATGTATTAAATGAAGTCGATATCACTTTGCCGGGTGGGGAGTGTTATTTGCAGGTGGCGATTGACTCACTTGAAAAAATAGTGGGAGGGGCAGTGGTGAAGGTGATTAAGGATGCGGGAGACGATCCGGACCAAACCCATCGGGCAACAATCGTGACAAAAGTGACTGTATCGAAAGAAGCGGGGATTGAGTTTAGGGCTGGAGAGGGTGTGGGTATGGTGAAACAGGCGGGTTTGCAAATCCCTGTTGGTGAACCTGCTATCAATCCTGTGCCTCGGCAGATGATGGAAATGGCGATTGAGGAAGTTTGTGCAGATTTGGAATCCCCTCCGCTCGGATTTGTGATCGAGATTGGCTGTGAGAGGGGTAAAGAAATTGCTAAGCGTACTTTTAATCCGCGCTTGGGAATCATCGGCGGGATTTCTATTTTGGGGACTTCTGGCATTGTGGAACCTAAGTCTTTAGCTGCGTTCAAAGCGTCGATTGCTATTTATATCAACGTGGCACTGTCGGAGAAGGCGCAGGAAGTGGTGTTTTCTCCGGGCAATCTGGGTCAGCGTTTTGCCCGTGAGCAACTGCAGCTGCAACTGCATCAGGTGGTGCAAGTATCTAACTTTATGGGTTATGCTTTGGATCACCTCAAGCAGAAACTGGAAGAGGAGGGGCGGCGATTGCCTTTGTTATGGATCGTTGGGCATCCGGGAAAACTTGCCAAGCTGATCGATGGTCATTGGGATACACATTCAAAGTGTAGCCCTGCTGCTACGGGGATTGTTGACAGGATTGCCGGAGAGCTGGGCATTTCCCTTGGTGGGCTGAATACGGTTGAACAAGCGGCAGTTAATTTTGCGGATGAGGAAAAATTGTGGCAAGTAATGGCGGAGCGAATCCATGAGCAGGTTTGTGGTCGCATGTCATCGCATGTGGAGGAAGTAAGAATCCGGCTATTTTCTATGGCGGGGCACTTGCTTAATGCGTAAGGTAAACTTCAAACAGCATTTCACCAATCTAAGAATTTAACCACAGCCGACCACGCGAATGCGGGGGAGACAGCCGAAGACTATTACTCGAAGGCAAATCACACGGATTTCACGGATAAGAATATGGAATCATCAGCTCAACTTATTGGCATCAGCGTTGGTCCTGGCGACCCTGAACTTATCACGGTGAAGGCTTTGCGGGTGATGCGGGAATGTGATGTGTTGTTTGCTCCGCAGGCGAAAATTTCGGATCACTCGGTCGCTAAAGGGATTGTGGCGAGGTTTGATATTCCTGAGCAACGTTTTCGAACCATTACTTTTGCAATGGATCGTAGTCGTGAGTCTTTGCGGTCAAGGTATCAGCAGGTGGCAGATCAAATCATCGAGGAAATCGAGGCTGGAAAGAAGGTCGGGTTTTTGACGCTGGGCGATGCGCTGACTTTTTCGACTTGGATTTATACTTTGGATGCGGTGCGGATCAAGCGTCCGGATCTGCTGATCGAAACCATTCCGGGAGTGACGAGTTACGCGGCTCTGGCTTCGCAGGTTCAACAGCCATTAGGAGAGCAGAAGGAACGTGTGTTGATATTGCCTTGTCCGGACGACATGGAGAATTTGAGGCGGGAAATCGAGTCGCATGATCTAGTCGTATTGATGAAAATTGGTCACCGCTTTGATGCGTTGCTCGATTTAATTAAATCGATGGGGCTGGAGGGGCGATGTGTTTTGGGGAGGAAGGTAGGGATGGATGGTGGGGAGGTATTTGAAGATTTGCGTAGCTTGCCGGCGATTGAAAAGTTGGGGTATTTTTCGACGATGTTGATTCGGGGGGAATGAGGTGGGTTTCATGGGGAGAAGAAATGCTCACGCAGAGGCGCAGAGGCGCAGAGTTTTTATGAGGGAGTGTTTTTCTGTGTTGAAGCAAAGCTAGCGTACTGAATTTTCACTGAAAAGCTGATTTCACCGATCTATTGACAAGGTGTGCGCACTTTTGTATATTGTGTGTATGAAAAGTCGTTTCAATTTGACGCTGGAGCCTAAATTGGTCCATCAGGTAAAGCGTATTGCCAAAAAGCGGAATACGAGTTTTTCGGCGATGGTGGAAGATTTATTACGAGAGGCTGTGAGCGAATTGGAAGGGGGTGTTCCGACGCAATCCTTTTCGGCTCGATGGGGGGGAGGATTGAAGCTCGTAGAGCAGGATGAACAACGCATGCAACGCTTAACTGAAAAATACGGCAACTGATGCGCTTGCTGATTGATTGTGATGTGTTGCTGGATGTCGCGCTTGCGCGGGAGCCATTTTATACCGACAGTGCTAGGCTGCTTGATTGGGCGGAACGACACCCAGGTAGCACGGCGATTGCTTGGCATACCATTGCTAATATTTTTTACATGACGGGTAGCAAATCACGTCAGTTCATTAAGGATTTGCTGATTTTTTGCGAGGTGCCAGCAACGGATACCGCATCGATGCAGTTTGCCTTAGCTTGCGATATGAAAGATTTTGAAGATGCTATGCAAGTGGCGGCGGCAGAGTGTTTTAACGCACAGTTGATTGTGACGCGCAATATTAAGGATTACCGAAATTCGCCGATCAAGGCTCTGGATCCACAGGGTGTCATGCAGTTGCTTTAATTTTGGATAAAATGCCTGCGCTTTTTATCAAAGATGGCAAGTTGCAGTTACTCAGGACTAGATTATGAAAATAGAGTTTACCTTATTTTACTCAAGGCTGGTAATTTGAAATGCGAAGCATCAATCACCTTGGCTTTCGGTGTGTTGCCGACAATGATTCGACCTCTCAGTCTTTGGTGTTGTCGTTGATTTATCGTTTTTAGTTTGAGGCAGTTTTGCGGCGAACAAGGAAATTTTTAACAAATCGATATGAAAATCCTCTCAGTCGCCGATCTGCACTACACTCTCAAACAATGGGACTGGGTGAAGCAGGTGTCGGACCAGTTTGATCTGGTGATCATACCTGGGGACTTGCTCGACATCGTTTCTCCGGTGCCGATAGATGTTCAGATTCTGGTGTTGCGTAAATATCTGAAACGTTTGCCTAAAGATGTGCCGGTATTGATTTCTTCGGGCAACCATGATGGAGATGTGCGTAACGAGGCGGGCGAGAGTTCTGCAGCGTGGTTGCAGCAGGTGAAAAATCTAGGAGCTATCAGTGCTGATGGGGATAGTTATGAGAAGGATGGGATTCTTTTTACTGTGTGTCCGTGGTGGGATGGTGAGCATAGTAAGGCAGAGTTGGCGGAGCAGTTGAAACGCGATGCTGCCAAGCAGAAGGATCAATGGGTGTGGGTGTATCATGCGCCGCCGTCGGGATCGCCTTTGGCTTGGGATGGTAAAAAGGAATATGGTGACGGGGCTTTGTTGAACTGGATTGAGCAGTATCAGCCAGATGTCGTGTTAGGCGGGCATATCCACCACGCGCCTTTCACCAAAAACGGCACTTGGCATGATCGCATTGGGGATACCCTGTTGTTCAATGCGGGTAAACAAATCGGACCGGTGCCGGCTTTTATCGAGTTGGATACGGAGGCACAGACGGCGGTCTGGCGCTCGCTGCTAGCGATGCGTGCGATGTGATGGACGCCTATGGCTTCAGCTCGATCGTGATGGAGACGGTGGGTGTGGGCCAATCGGAATACGACGTGGTTGCCGCCGCCGATACGGTGGGGGTGGTGCTCTGCCCAGGTGCTGGCGACGACATCCAAGCCATGAAGGCTGGCATCCTCGAGGTGGCTGATGTGCTCGTGGTCAACAAGAGCGATCTGCCCGGCTCCGACCTCCTGGTGGCCGACCTGGAGGAGGCGATCAGCATGCGCGCCTTCCGTCGCAACGCGGACGCCACGGAGTGGAAGGTCCCCGTGCTGGGTTGCAGTGCCGTGAAAAGTCAGGGCTTGAAGGCC
>JAKISY010000108.1 GCA_021648365.1 Verrucomicrobiales bacterium | reverse complement strand
CACCCCTCCGTCGACCCCCACTCCCACCCACCCACTTCCAAAACCTGCGCAGTAAAGGTCGAACCCATCTAACACACCAACACCGCACCAAGCCCCCCCCAGCCCAATACCTCCCACCACTGCACAGAACCGAAACTCTGTCCGCCCGGACAAGTTTTCGGTACCCGCATAAAACTACCACCCCAAGTTTCCTCCCAATCTTAGTGGTCGGAACCCAATCACAACAAATCCTCTCAAACACCCCAGCCCCAATACCTCCCACCACTGCACAGAACCGAAACTCTGTCCGCCCGGACAAGTTTTCGGTACCCGCATAAAACTACCACCCCAAGCTTCCTCCCAATCTTAGTGGTCGGAACCCAATTCCACAAATCCACTCAAACACCCCAGCCCAATACCTCCCACCACTGCACAGAACCGAAACTCTGTCCGCCCGGACAAGTTTTCGGTACCCGTTTTCACCAGGAAAAAACTTTATCTTCCCAGCAAAGCTTTCATCATCATCGTCACCATTTTTTTGCGTAAGCTATTCGCCTTTTGACCTAAATACCCCTTTGGCAACAATGCTTCAGGTAATAGTGGATCTAGTCTCACTGCGCTTTCCCAAAGAGATTTCTCCATCGCTAAAACATTATCAGAGTTGATGATTTGATGTGATTTTTTCTTATTATCCAAATGCTTTTTCACAAATTGTATATAAACTTCATACTTGCGATTGAGCTTAGGGAAATCCCATGAGCTCGCCACCACATCCGTATCTTTTTCACCAAAAAGCAAGCGCCCCTCCATCAAGGTGAAGCGAGCTAAGCCAGCTCTTTTTTTAGCGAGCATTTGATTGATCGCATCCATCGTGTGCGGTGAAAGCCAAACACTTTGCTGAAAACACCCAAAATGGTGAGCATGGAGCACTCCCCGAAGTTCCCTACGGAGTTCACGTTGAGTTTCAGGAATATCAAAAAGCACCATGCGCCAAATTCCATCCCACGCTTTTTGCCATTCCTTTTCAGGATCTCGATCTCCAACAATCATCTGACGACCTTTTTCTGTCAATAAAACCACGCGATCCAAACAATCCCCACCCTGTGTTTCTAGTAGATGCTCACTCTCTAACCTGCGCACGACTCGCAGTAATTTCTTCGAATACGCCCAACTCTCAAAACTCGTAGAAAGATTACGAAATGTAGGAAAAGATAACTGTTCTGCGGTCCACAACAATTGATAAAGTAACAGCTCCGTTTGCGCCTTCATCAACCTATCATACACAATCCTCCAAAAAAAGTGAACCGAAACTTTGTCCGCCCGGACAAAGTTTCGGTTCACTTTTTCTCCCATTCTTTAATATTTCACAGAAAAATCTCAAAAGACTAGCAAACTTGGCACGTTCGTTGCGTATTCTATGCAGCATGTCATCCACATCACAGCTTAATGTCCTGAAGTTTCGCGATCCAGCGATTCGCACACTGCATTTCACTTGGTTCGCATTTTTCCTGACCTTTTTCCTCTGGTTCAACCACGCCCCACTGGGCAGTGTGATTTCAGAAACCTTCCAGCTCACCAAAACTCAGTGGAAATCGTTGCTCATCCTCAATGTCGCACTCACTATACCAGCGCGTATTGTCATCGGAATGCTAGTGGATCGTTTTGGCCCACGATTAACCTTCAGTTTACTGCTGATGAGCGCAGGAGTTTTATGCTCCTTTTTTGCGCTCGCCCAAAGTTTCGAGCAACTCGCTCTTGCGCGTTTTCTGATGGGCTTTGTCGGCGCAGGCTTTGTCATCGGTATCCGCATGGTCGGCGAATGGTTTCCCGCCAAACAAGTCGGTTTAGCCGAGGGCATTTACGGCGGTTGGGGAAACTTCGGTTCAGCAGCGGCGGCGATGACACTGCCTTCAC
This sequence comes from Verrucomicrobiales bacterium, assembly GCA_021648365.1. GTDB lineage: Bacteria > Verrucomicrobiota > Verrucomicrobiia > Verrucomicrobiales > DEV007 > JAADHD01. The sequence continues at coordinate 13,285 of JAKISY010000108.1, read as the reverse complement.
TTGCCCTAGCCTTTGGTGGTGAAAACGGCTGGCGCTACGCGATGTTACTCACTGGGGCCATGGCTTCATGTTACGGGATAGTTTATTATATTTCCGTTCGCAACACTCCCAAAGGCGCCACCTACTTCAAGCCTAAAAAATCGGGTGGGCTGGAAGTCAGCACGCGTGGTGACTTTTATTTTCTCATCTTTATGACCCTACCGCTCTACGGCGCCCTCGCCCTGCTAGCGTGGAAGCTCTCAGCTTCTGGAGTCCAACTCATCTCACAAGGAGCTTTTTACAGTGCTTGCATAGGGCTCTTTTTATTATTGATTTTTCAGATCTCTCAAATCTACCGGGTCAATAAAGACATGCTCAAAAACGGCACGCCTGAGCTGCACCGCTACCCCTTTCGCCAAGTCGCCATTCTTAATGTGAACTACTTCATCACCTTCGGATCCGAACTTGCCGTAGTATCGATGTTACCCATGTTTTTCATCGAAGTTTTCAAACTCTCACCCATCACCGCCGGACTACTCGCTGCAGGTTTTGCTTTCATGAACCTCGTTGCTCGTCCTACAGGAGGTATGCTCAGCGATAAATTTGGCCGCCGCAAGACCATGTTGATTTTCATGGCAGGGCTAGCTGTTGGCTATCTAGGCATGAGCCAAATCGGTAGCAGTTGGTTCCTGCCAGCCGCTGTCATCATGACCATGATCTGCTCATTTTTCGTGCAATGTGGAGAAGGCGCCGTATTCGCCATGGTGCCACTCATCCAACGCCGCATGACTGGTCAAATCGCTGGTATGACCGGTGCCTATGGCAACGTCGGTGCAGTAATTTTTCTTACCATTTATTCCTTTGTCGACGCCTCAACTTTTTTCATGGTCATAGCCTCTTCAAGTGTGGTAGGTTTTACCGTCTCTTGTTTCTTAACCGAGCCCAAAGGACACATCACCGAAGTGATGCCTGACGGCACCGTAGAGCTCATCGAAATCTCCTAATCCAAACATCATCACCTGAAACGCTTGCAACACGACCTTACATTAAAAGTTAGCGAAGGTCAGTCCACCACGGCTGGAGCCAAGGATGAAAATGATGACATCATCGGCATCCGCATCCCTGCCGACGAAGCCCTAGCTACCAAAGGCATCACCGCAGTCATCGCCGATGGCGTCAGTGCCGCCAGTGCTGGACGCGACGCTGCAGAGACCTGCGTGCAAGGCTTCCTCAACGACTACTACAGCACCCCCGATTCATGGAGTGTGAAAACCTCTGCGCACAAAGTCATCACCTCTCTCAACCGCTGGCTATACGGACAAACTCAGTCGGCAGGCTACCTCGACGAAAAAGGCTACGTCACCACCCTCAGCATTCTGATCTTAAAATCCAGAACCGCCTACTTGTTCCACGTCGGCGATACCCGTATCAGCCTCTATCGTGACGGCAAACTCGAACAACTCACCCGCGACCATTCCACTCGTATTTCAAAAAGCTCGACCTACCTCAGCCGCGCGATTGGACTCGGAGTCAATCTCGAAGTGGATTTCCACAGCCTAGCTATAGAAGAAGGCGATCTGCTCGTATTGACCTCTGACGGCGTACACGAATATGTCTCTCGTGCAGAAACTGAAGCTATTCTTGCTAGCGAACCAAAAGGGGACCACCTCGATTTTTTTGCCGAAGCACTAGTGCAGAAAGCTCATCAAAATCATAGCCCAGACAACCTGACCTGCCAGCTGGTCAAAGTAGACAAACTGCCCGGCGCCGAGCGCGACGATATCTATCGACAACTGAGCTCATTACCCTTTCCACCCGACCTCAAACCTGGACAAAAAATCGACGGCTTTCGTGTCGAAAGCTTGCTCTACGCTAGCAAAACTAGCCAGCTCTATGTGGTGACCGACGAAGAAGGTAAAGGCGAACGAATGGTGATGAAAACCCCCTCTGTCAATTTTGAAGACGACGCTGCCTACATCGAACGGTTCGCGATGGAAGAATGGATCGGCAGTCGCGTCAAAAATGCCCACCTCAACAAAGCTGTGCGCCTCGTGCGAACGCGAAAGTTCCTCTATCATCTACAAGAATACATCGAAGGTCGCACCCTGCAACAATGGATCGATGAAAATAACGGTGCACCTGACATACCCTCCATCATCAGCATCACCGCAGGCATCATCGAAGGCGTGCGCGCTCTGCATCGCCGCGAGACACTTCATCAGGATCTCAAGCTGGGCAACATCATCCTCACTAAAGACCTCAGCCCCGTCATCATCGACTACGGCTCTTGCCGCATCGCGGGCATGCAAGAAATCGAGCAACCTTTCAATCGCCAAGCTGCTCTAGGAACCGTGGATTTCAGCGCGCCAGAATATCGACTCGATCTACCCGCCAGCCCACGCTCAGATCAATTCTCCATCGCCATGATCACCTACCACCTGCTCACCGGCGGCAAACACCCCTACGGCTCCAAGTGGGAAAGTGCCACCACAGCAGCAGATTTCCACCAGCTGACTTACCGCCCCGCTAGTCACAGCCAACCCCTCGTTCCAACTTGGATCGACCAAACGCTTAAAAAAGCCCTCAGCATCAACGCCGACTTGCGCTACGACAGCCTCTCCGAATTCATTCACGACCTCCGCCACCCCAATCCACAATATCTCAAAAAACAAGCTCTGCCACTGATCGAAAAAAATCCCGTGCTCTTTTGGAAACTCCTCTGCGGCATCCTGTTTGCCATCATTATCCTATTGCTATTCCGCCTCTCCTCCTAAATGCCCCAAATAAAACGCCTCAATTGAATTACAAACAAATGTCCGATTCATTATAAAAGTTGTCCTATTCGAGCAAGACAACCGTGGATCTCTGCTTTTATGTTGTAAGCATGAATAACAAAAGGCACCCTTTCCTTGCTGCGGTCGGCATTTGCTTAAGTCTATTTTTATCAGCTAGCGCTAACGCACAAAGCAAGCCCCCATCCTCACCCGTCCCCGCAGCAGACCGCGACGCCCTTCGCCTACGTGCCGTTCGCAAGATGGATGCGCGAGCTTCCCTCGACCTACTCACACGCACCCTCGCAGCTACTCAGGACCCTGCTATTCAGGCGACCCTCATGCGCGGCATGTTGAAAGGGCTAGACGGACGCCGCAACGTTCCCACTCCAAAAAATTGGAAGCACGTCAGCACCCAGCTAGAAAAAAGTCCACTTCCCAATATCGTCAAAATGTCTCGGCACCTCAGTCAGATATTTGGAGATCAAGCTGCCACCGCAAAAGCGCTAGCCACACTGCGCAATGACAAAGCTGCTACAGCTGATCGCCGCGCCGCATTAAAATCACTCATTATCCAACAGAATGTAGAACTCAGAAAAGAGCTCGAAAAGCTCATCGACGATCCCGATCTTCGCATCGATGCCATCCGCGCCTACAGTTCGCTAGCAGACAAACAGGCTCCCAAAATTCTCCTCGCTCACTATTCCGACTTTGATGATGCGAGCAAACGTGCGGTGATCGAAACCCTAAGCACCAGAAATCAATACTCCCTCGCTTTGATAAAAGCTATCGCTGAAAAAACGGTGCCTAAAAAAGACATTCCCGCTTACATCGCTCGCAGCCTACAAGGCCAGCACAGTAAAATATTCACTGCAGCCTATGGCAACCTTGGCGAACTATCGAAAGATAAGACGGCTCTCATCAAAAAATACAAAAAACTTCTAAGCCACCAGGCTCTTACCAAAGCCAAGGCATCAAACGGACGCGCCATCTTTCAACGCACCTGCGCCCCTTGTCATGTGTTATACGGAGACGGTGGCAAAATTGGCCCCGAACTCACTGGATCCAATCGCGCCGATCTCGACTACATCCTACTTAACATCCTCGACCCCAGCGGAGATATTCCAGACGCTTACAAGCTCGTCTCCATCACCACCAAAGGAGGGCAACTGCTCGCCGGCACCATTGCCCAGGAGGACGAACAGCGTATCATTCTTAACATGGTCGGGGTATCGACAACCGTATTGAAAAGCGACATCAAGAAGCGTGGAACTTCCCCCCTCTCGATGATGCCAGAAGGACTGCTGCAGACCTTGAAGCCCAATGAAATCATCGACCTCATCAAATATTTGCAAAGCACCCAACAAGTAAATTTACCAAAATGAAAAGTCCCACCCACATCAAAGAGCTACTGCTCGTCATCGTTCTTCTCATTGCTCACCATGCCGTAGCAGAGCCCAAAACCAGCAATGCCCCCTTCCTCAAGCCAGAGGAAGCTGTAGCTAAAATGGACATTGCTAAAGAATTCGAAGTCAAAGTTTTCGCGGCAGAGCCCGACATCGGTGAGCCTATAGCCTTCACCTTCGACGACCGTGGACGCATCTGGGTGGTCGAGAATTACAACTATGTCAATCGACGCGAACACACCGACAAACAAGTGACACGCATTCAGATTCTAGAAGACACCGACAGCGATGGCGTTTTTGATAGCAAAAAATTGTTCACCGACCAACTCACTTTCAGTTCCGGTATAGCCGTCGGCTTTGGTGGTGTGTTTGTCGGCTCCCCGCCAAACCTGACCTTCATCCCCGACGCCAATGGTGATGACAAACCCGATGGACCGCCTGAAATCCTGCTGGACGGATGGGGAATTCAGGATCGTCACGAAACCCTCAACAGCTTCATTTGGGGCCCCGATGGTTGGCTCTACGGCTGTCATGGAGTCTTCACGCAATCCATGGTTGGCAAGCCAGGCACCCCCGAAAAACAACGCCAATTCATCGATGGTGGCATCTGGCGCTGGCACCCGACAAAAAAGAAGTTCGAAGTTTTTGCCAGCGGTCTCTCCAACCCTTGGGGGTTTGACTTCAATGATGTTGGACAAGGTTTTGCCTCCTGTTGTGTCATCCCCCATATTTTTCACGTCGTGCAAGGCGGAGTCTATCACAAACAAAGCCGGCCCCACGTCAATCCCTACATCTACGACGACATCAAAACCATCCGCGATCACGAACACCGCTCGGCTCACGGCGGCGCACGTTTTTATCTCGCTGATGCCTTTCCAAAAAAATACCGCAACCGCCTCTTCATGTGTAACATTCATCAGCATCAAGTTCTGACCGATATTGTTAAGCCCAAAGGCTCTAGTTATATCGCCAGCCACGGCGATGATTTCCTCACCACTAACGACCTTGCTTGGGTAGGATTCAGTGTCCAGACGGGTCCCGAAGGCGCCGTTTACATCCTCGATTGGCACGACACCGACATCTGTGGCAATACCATCAACTTCCCCGATAGCGGACGCATTTATCGTATTCTCCCTAAAGAGGCCAAACCCATCAAACGCCCAAATCTCCGCAAACTCAGTGACGCTCAACTCGTCGCCCTACAAATGCACCCCAATGACTGGTATGTTCGCCAATCTCGCCTGCAACTGCAAATGCGCAGTGCAGCGGGAAAACTGGATCAAAAAATCGTGCATTCCGCTTTAGATAAACTACTCATCGAAGCACCCAACACCGGCAAACGCCTTCGCGCACTCTGGGCATTGCACGTCACCGCCGGACTGAACCAAGAACGCTTATTCCAATTACTCAAGCATCAGGACGAATACGTTCGCGCGTGGACCGTGCAACTACTTTGCGAAAACAAAAAACCAAGCAAAGCAGATCTCGTTCAATTTGAAAAAATGGCGAGTTCGGACAGCTCCCCAATCGTGCGACTTTATCTCTCTTGCGCCTTACAGCGAATCCCGTTCGAACAGCGTTGGCCTATTTTAGCTAAGCTCAGCCAACACCAAGAGGACATCGAAGACAACAACATCCCGCGAATGTTATGGTTCGCACTGGAGCCCATGGTTCCAGTAAAACCCGAGAAATCCCTCAAATTAGCCATCGCTGGAAAAATTCCGAAACTTCAAGAATTTACGGCCAGGCGCCTGGTCAGCGGCGACCTGAGCGAAGTTTCCAAAAAAGAAAAAGCCGCGATTCGAGCCAAACAATGGAGAAATAACCTGCAACGCCTAGCACCTAATTTTGCCATCAGGAACGTTGGCGAAGGCGGAGTGATCTACCTCGATAGCTTCCGCAATCAAACCGCCGTGCAAACCAAACCCAAAAACAGGAATCGCCCTTGCGAGATCTTCCGCTGGATGGACGTCTTAAAAAACCAATCAACCCACCTGAAAATACGCGCATCCTATCACCCTCACGGTGACTGGAAATTGCGCGTCAGGGTCGGAAAAAAAGTCCTTCACGAGCAAATCGTCTCCTATCAAACTGTGCAAAAAGAATGGCTCGATCTCGATATTGACCTCAGTCAATTCGCTGGACAAAATATCCAATTGGTCATCGAAAATGGCAGCGGCGAGATGCCAAACGACTTCGCCTACTGGGGCTCGATCAAGATCGAACAAAAACTGGAGGCAATCAAATAACCCTCAACACCCGTCTGATTCAAACATCATCCAATCGAGTGAGCTCTGCTATATCAGCCAAATCCTGGGGGCGATTTGCTGTTTTTTTCGCAACCAGCAAATCCTCTTTTGACAAATAATAAATTGGGAAATCCAGTTCTTCCGATACCACTCTCATTTCCCAAGCAGGCTCAAATTCTAAACCCGGAATTGTGGTTAAAAAATCTATCTCACACGGAGCTACTCCAAGATTAAATTGAGTTCCAGGCTCCGAGAAATCTTCTTCGGTTACTCCAACTAAAGGAATCCCAAAATGCAAAAATGCTTTCATCAATTTTCTAGCATTTTGCGAACTCGGTAATACCCAGATATCAATATTCTTAGTATACCTAGGCTGAGAGTAATGAATCACAGCATAGACTCCTACAACTAAATACTGAACATCACTTTCGTATAAGCTTTGCAACAGATCTTTGAAGTCTGAGTTCATTCGGATGTTTACCTATTTTACCAACCCAATAATCTGTAACTAGCTCCCAAGCAGCTTCACGACGCCGCATACCACTAACTGCTTGCCAATCTTCCACTTGTTTACGCCGCATCTCATCATGAGACGAAAACTTTCGAATCACCCAATCCGATCTGTCTTTTTTAACAACGCCCATTGATCCACTATAAATGCTTCCTGAAAAATGTCGAGCATTGTTCGACTTCAATCACGCCCCTACTCACTACTCTCCCAACAACTTTTCCACCGCTAGATAGTTCTGCGCATAATCCGCCACCGCATCTTTCAAGGTCAATACCTCATCGCCATAGCCCGCTGCACGCAGCTTTCCTATATCCGCTTTAGTGTAGTACTGATACTTCTCCTTCAAGCTCTCGGGCATATCAACGAACTCAATCTTGGGCTCTTGATCGAGCGCGGCATAAATCGCCTCCACCAAGTCCACCCAAGTGTGAGCCACTCCAGAGCCGATATTGAAAAGCCCATTGGCCTCTTTTTGATCTGCTAAAAACAGAGTCATCTTGATCGCATCTTTCACATAGTGAAAATCGCGCATCTGTTTACCATCTTCATAATCCGAGCGGTAACTCTTAAACAGCTTCACCCCACCGGTCTCCTGAATCTGACCAAAGGCCTTGTCCACCACCGAGCGCATATCCCCCTTGTGCCCTTCATTTGGACCATAAACATTAAAATATTTCAAACCCACGATCTGATCCAAGATCCCCGCACGTTTAGCATAAAGATCAAACAAGTGTTTCGAGTAACCATACATATTAAGCGGACGCAAGCGGTCGATATCCTCATCGACATCATCCATGCCCTGCTCCCCATCACCATAAGTCGCCGCCGATGACGCATAAACAAAACGCGCCCCTTTGTCCAAAGACCAATGAGCCAAGCGTTTGGTGTATTCAAAATTATTGCGCATCAAATAAGCCGCATCCGTCTCCGTCGTCGCCGAACATGCACCCAGATGAAACACCTTAGTCACTCCACCCAAATCATCCCCCCTATCCACCGCGTCTAACAAATCATCCGCGTCGATATAATCCGCATACCTCAACGGCACCAAGTTTTTCCACTTCTCATCATGCCCCAACACATCGCATACCAAGATGTTCTCATGCCCCTGCTGATTCAAAGCCCACACCAAAGCACTGCCAATAAAACCAGCCCCCCCCGTCACCAAAATCCTACCTGCCACTTCTTTCATTTCTTATTTCTTATCCGTGTTCATTTGCTTTCGAGTAATATTCTCCGACTGTCTCCTTCCAGTCGGCTGTGGTTCAAATTCCTTTTTTCTATTTGCTCCATCACTCTCACACATCCAAACCAAAAAACCGCTCCGCATTGCCAAAACAAATGCGCTTCACCATATCCCCGACCAGCTCCATATCCCTCGGCAAATCACCACTCTCCATCCCTGCACCCAACTGATTGCACAAAATACGGCGAAAATACTCATGGCGCGTGAACGACAAAAAGCTGCGCGAATCCGTCAGCATGCCAACAAAGTGAGAAAATAGACTTGTATTAGCAAACACCCTCATCTGCTCTTCCATGCCATCCTTGCAATCCATGAACCACCAACTCGTTCCCAACTGCAAACGACACGGAGGCTCGCCTTCATTGCCATCTCCTCCCTGAAAATTACCCAACATCGTCGCTAGCGAATAATTATTCACCGGATTGAGCGGATAAACAATCATCTTCGGCAAAGCATCGCGCTGCTGCAAAGCATCTAAATAATGACGCAGCGCCTGAGCGTGATCCACATCCGCCATCGAGTCACAACCCACATCACGTCCCAGCTTTTCAAACATCTTAGTGCTGTTATTTCGCTCACAACCGATGTGCAACTGCTTGGTCCAGCCCGCCGCCGCATCCAACTCGCCAAAAAACAACATCAGGTAATTACCGAATTTCTCCGTCTCCGCCTCCTCCGCCGATTGACCACTTCGCGTACTAGCAAAAATCTTATCCGCTTCAAATTCCGAACATTCCGCATCAAAAATACGATACAAACCATGATCCGAAATCCGTCCGCCCATCTCATGAAAAAAGCCATGCCGCTTACGAATCGCCGCTTTGAACCCACGCAAACTCGAACAATCCACCCCGCTCACATCGGAGAGCTTATCCGCCCAGCTGTTAAAAATTTCAGCATCATCCACCCGCAGAGCCACATCTGGGCGAAAGGTCGGATAGACCTTCACCTCACAGCTCGCATCATCACGAATCGCCGCATGATGCTCCAGCGAGTCCACCGGATCATCCGTGGTGCACAAGGCACGCACCTTCATCTTCTTCAGCAGCCCACGCGTCGAAAACTCCGGCTGCGCCAGCTTCGCATTCCCCACCTCCCAGACCATGTCCGCCGTCGCAGGCGAGAACAAATCCTCTATTCCAAAATAACGGCTTAGCTCTAGGTGAGTCCAATGATAAAGCGGATTGCCCATCGCATGAGGCACCGTCGCCGCCCAAGCATCAAACTTCTCCCTCGGTGACGCATCACCGGTGCAAAACCGCTCCGCCGTTCCATTCGCCCGCATCGCCCGCCATTTGTAATGGTCGCCCGCCAACCACACCTCCTGCATATCCGCAAAAGAGCGATCACTCGCTATCTCATCCGCCGGCAGATGGTTATGGAAATCCAGAATAGGCTCATCCTCAGCAAAGCCATGATACAACTCCTTCGCCGCAGTATTCTGCAAAATAAAATCTTCGTTAATCAATACACTCATATCCTAATTCCAAATCCTTAACTTCTAATTTCTAAATATTCCCCCATCTGCGTTCAGATGTGTCATCTGCGGTTCCCATTCTCTTCAATACCGTTAATCCTCTTCCCTTCACGCCCCCTGCACCCGATCAAACCACAAATACACCGTATAACCCAAATAAATCACCAGCAGCAACGCCCCCTCTGGCCTCGCCAAACGTCTGCGCGTCCACATCAGCGGCACCACTATCACTACCATGCCCATCATCACCGCCAAATCAACCGGTTCAATCGCCGTGATCACCATTCTTTTCACCATCGCTGTCGCACCGAGCACCAGTAGCAGATTAAAAATACACGAGCCAATAGCATTGCCGGAAATGATATCTCCCTGACGACGAATCACCGCCACAATCGAAGTCGCCAACTCTGGCAGCGAAGTTCCAAAAGCGATCACCGTCAGTGAAATAAACGCCGAGGGCACATTCATCCTCTCCGCGATCCCCACAGCGCCATCCACTAGCCACTCTGCGCCAAAATACAAACCCACCAAACCTACCAGGATCAATCCAGCCATGCCCATCCACCCGTCATTTTTTTTGCCTGACGCCTGCCCATATTCATCCTCAAACTCCTCCAACACCTCGGGATTGTCCTCCTTTTTCGACGCTCGAAAACTATACACCGTATAGACGACCACACCCAAGACCAAGATACCACCCTCCCACACCTCGATCACTCCGTCCCACAGCATGAATATCACTCCCGCCGATACCACAAATAAAATTGGCAAGTCACGCACCAATAACTGCGCCTTGATGTCCAAGGGACGGATCAAAGCACTGATACCCAGGATCAACCCAATGTTGCAAATATTCGATCCCACCAGATTCCCAAGAGCCGCATTAGCATCTCCTGCCAAATTAAATTTCAAACAAACAAAAAGCTCCGGACTGCTCGTCCCAAAAGCCACTATCGTCAGTCCCACCACCAAGGGCGAAACCCCCATCATCACCGCCAACTTAGCGCTGCCACGCACCAACCACTCCGCCCCCACCACCAAGGCGACCAGTCCCGCGACCATCAGAAATATATCCCACCAAATACCACTCATTATTTATCTTTTGTATCCTTACTCGAATGTTCTTTACCGGAATCACCACCACTCAGATGCGGCATGATCAAAGACCCCAACCACGATAAAGTTGTGAAAAAACCCTCAATGTAAGCCGCCGGAGCCACTCGCATCATTTTCTCCACTCCAACTCGCTCGTCATAATTCGCAAAGGGCTTGATCTTACGCAACACCTTTTTTGACCGTTCGCTAGCATCCAACTCGATCGGCATTGTCCCCAAATTATAAGCCGACAAAACCGTCCACGACATAATCAAAAAAAACACCCCCGACTTCCCCATCGCCGGCATCACCACCATCAGACTGCCGATGATCACTAAGGGCAAGGTCAAAAACATCGAAGCCTTCACCGCCGAAATCCGCCAGCGCAAAGGGTGATAGCCCTGCTGTTGCTGAATCGCATGCCCCGCCTCATGCGCCGCAATGCCAAGCGCCGAATAAGTGCTCGCCTCGAAGTGCTGCGGCGCCAAGCTCAAACGCTTATTCTCAGGATCATAGAAATCCGCAAACAACCCCCCAAAAAAACCACCGCTCTTCACCACCTCAACATCGTGGATACCCGAAGCCTCAAGGATTTGACGCGCCAACCGCTCTCCAGTCAAACCACTCGGCGATAAGTTTTTGATCTCCTCATCGTAGATCGTTCGATACTTACCGCGACCGTACAAAGTCAGCGCCAAAGTCAGAGCAAATAAAAGTAAAAATATCAGCATCGAGCAATCTATTTCACTTCTACCTTAACCTAAATAATTGATTATTTTTCATATTTTTTATCAAAAAAGCTTCACAATACCATAAATCCCAACCGCCACAATCGCCGCCGCACTCAGAAACAAGGTCATATCGTAAAAACGTGACGGGCGCAAATCCTCTTCCAAACGTCGAAAGCGGAAATGGAAGGCAGCAAAAACCACCAGCAACAAAATAACCGAAGTTGCAACCCCTCCAATGATCACCATGAAAGCAGGGGAATTAAACCACAGAAAAAGAATCAACCACAAAAAAGGAATCGCCCACGATAACAAGGCGATCAAGCGTGATCGTGTTTTCACATCAGTAAAGGTCGCCTTAGACACTTGAGTATAGGCATCCGCAAACAAACGAGTCCAGCCAGCCAAAGCTGACAACAAAGTGGAAAACAACACCACAAAGGCTCCCACCAAAAAGACATTTTTCGCCCCCATCCCCAAGGTGTCAGTGTACATCCGCGAAAGCGTCTCAATGATCTCTGAACTCTCCGGCACCAAACCCTGACCATGCAGAATAGCCGCGCCCAGCAGGTAAAAAGCCACCGTCACAATCGTATAGGCAACCATCGCCAACAACGCATCCATATACATGATTCTGATCCAAGCCTTAGCGCGTCTCACCCAAGCCTCCGACCCATCACGTGGTCCCGTTTTGGACGCATAACCTTTTTCCAACAACCAGTAATTATACATCATGATCTCATCCCCTCCTACCCCCGTCAGTCCAAAAGCAGCAATCGCCACCACCACTGCAGATGAAGGCAACTTGAACTGCAGACCACTCGACACCGCTTCCCAGGTGAGAGCAAAATCAGTTTTCTGCAGCATCATCAGTGAAATCAAAGTCAACACCGTAAACAGACCAATCATCACAATCGACAATTTTTCGATCAAACCATATTTGCCACGAAAAACCAACAGCGCCACCACCACCACTGAAATCCCCGCCCACAAGGGAATCGAAAGCGCAGGAAACGCCATGTGCAAAATGATCGCCACCCCACCAACAATCCCCCCCACTTGAAAAAACTTGAACACCATCAAGCTCAACCACAACCACACCGACCAGTTAGCTCTGCCTAATTTCAACCCAGGCAGCTTGTTGAAAGCCGCCAACGAAGTCTCCCCAGTATTGATCGCATGTTTACCAAACTCCAACTGCACCGCCACCTTCACCAGACAGCTGACCAATACCACCCACAAAGTCACAAACCCCGCCTTCGCACCGAGCTGAGTCGTCATGATCAGCTCCCCCGACCCCACGATCGAAGCTGATAGAATAAAGCCTGGACCGAGGAACTTCAATTTACCGAAAAAACTCTTCGGCGGCTCTTCAACCGTCGCTTTCGTCAACACATAGGGGTTTTCCGTATCCATAAGCTGCCAACATGCCCAAGCTAAAGCCTTCTGACAAGCATCATTTCAAATCTCGCGCAAAGACCTGCTCCCACTCTAGACTTCATTCGAAGCTCCAACCCTCAGCACATCACGCCGCAAATCTCTCAATACTCGTAAATCCCCCCACTGCGCTCCCCGCATCCTGCGGCCACCATCCTTTCTCTTCTCCCCAAAGTCATCCCTCTTATCTTCAAAAAACTCATCCACAAAGCGCTGACTGCCCAACACCGCCCCATCACTAAAATACCGCACCCGACAACGCAACGCCACCGCCATAGGTAAACGCCCACCAGCCCCTAGCACCCCAGCAATCTGTTCCTGGTTGAACCCACCCTTGCCCTTGTTATAAACATCCACCGCGACATCCGCCTCCACCTCTTCCCCTT
>JAKISY010000107.1 GCA_021648365.1 Verrucomicrobiales bacterium | reverse complement strand
TAGTCTTTAGCCTGAGCAATAAAGGCATTTCTCAATTCAAGAAGAGCCAGATCATTTTTTTCAAGCCCCTTCAACAATACGCTTGGTCGGGCAAAATATTTCAGATAGAAATTGAGTGCTCGCGCAGGAGCACTGCCATTGTGAGGTGTCGCTAAAAACATCACCCAGGCAATTCGCTTCAATAAACGCCTTTTCGCTGAATCAGGTTCCTGCCAATAGGCAATCTTCAGCGTTTCTTTTACCAAAAGCCCACCAAGACTGTGGCAAACAAAAGTGATTGGCACGTCATCGGGCAGATCCCCTGAGCATAACCATTCCAAAAAATTCCCGGCTCGATCATATAACGGCATCGTCGATCCAAACCAATCAGTTGGAGATGCGGGATAGTCATAAGTGGACACATCACAAGGTACGTCCTCTTCTTCTAAATCATCAGCCAACCACTCCATCCAACCGAACTCCCCAGAGTCAGGCTCGGCATCCGTCCCTGAGTAACACCAAGTCGACCGACAATCGCCTCCCAAGCCATGCACAAATACCACCAACATTTTGGGCAAGCTGCTTTTTTTTATCGAAATTAGATCGGACGTTGTTTTACTCATTTGCAGAGGGCAGCCTAGAAAGGCAGGCTTGGAGTGCTTTTATTTAGGGTAATACTCAGAATAGGTCTATCAATTTTTTAATTTTCTTTTCCAGCCTCTCCGACGCTGGCATCAATGAACTCAAAGTATTCCGGTGTCATTTGATCAAGCTGCAGAGTCATGTATCCGCCTTTTGCGTAAATGATCAGTCAAACATCCGGGAACTTGAGAATCTCCTCGAATACTTCCCATTTCAGATCCGAGGTTCCCAAATCGGATTCGGTCCTGATTCCGTCCTCCGAAAAAACGAATGTGACCGTTGGCTCATCAGCTTTATCGAAAATCCTTCCAGCACGCGGAAGCGCATAAGGTAAATGTATCCGATTAGGCCGATTGCGACAAAAAGGGCGGTGGAAATAATCGTCAACATGAAGCTCCACAAACTGGTGAAATAGAGATAGACGAGACCGAAGGCTAGCAGAGCCATAACAACGAAGAACGACTTACCCATTCGTGCCATCATGAAGGGGGTTGAGATTCATGGTCGCTAGAGATATCTAATCTGCGAATAGTGAAAGAAGTAGCAAGCTACACGCACTCCATAACAGCTACGAGCTTATCCCCGAAATTGGTCTAAGGCCAGAAAACGAGGTTCTCAGCCAATTCAAAATCCCCCCCCCCGCATTCCCTCCATCTTGGGTGTGAATGAAAGTGAGGGTTATGCGGCTTTTTGATTCCAAAAGGCATCCCATAGCTGATTGGCTCGGGTAACGCGGAGTTGGGCCATGTTCGAGGCCGTTTCCTTGAGCCACCACGCGCCCGAAAGTTTGAGGCGTTGCTGGATGAGGTGGCGGTGAGCGCTTTCTATTTCTCCAGATCCAATCGGCAAGTCCTGGGCAATAGCGCCTTGATAATCGAGTTGGTCTTGACGGTTTTTCAGATAACGCCAACACTGCCGAACGGGGGCATTCGCATCAGCCACGCCATCAGATTCTTTAAACTTCTCTAGGGTTTTGAGAACCTGCCCATGTTGGTTTTCTTTAAGGCGTTTTTTCTGCCGGTCCATCCATTTCTTTTTCTCCGCAGGGGTTTTAGAGTGCACGCAACTCTCCGAGGCTGCGCCCAGATAGTCACCAGTATGATAAAAATCGAGCAGGAAAGAGCCTTGTGTCCCGAACTGTTTTTCAAACTGATCAGCAATCCAACTCGCTCCATCCCCCACTCCGTGAATGTAAGTATTCTCATCCATCCCTTCTTGCTCACAGTTCATACGCATCATCAGTCCTGCCTCTAAGACTCCCCCAAAACTTACCCCGTAACGTGCGTCAGCCTTGGATGGGTCGCGGGTGGAGCATACTCGAATTTCCTTCCATTGGCACTGCCTACGTTTGCGTTTGTCGGCTTTCTTGTCAGGATCTAAAACGTCCTCAGCTCTTGCAAAATCAACGATGGGAACCATTGATCCATCAATTTGGGTGATTTGAATCACCGCAGGATTTTCCCCAGAGGATTGCTGCTGATTAAATATGTTAGCTTCTTTGGCCGCTGCCTGGGTAATCGCATCGACGGTATAAAGAGGCACCTCAATTGAGTAATGTTCAGCTAAGGCTGCAACCGCATTTCGTCCACTACGTTCCGCTCCAAAATCGGCGATACGCCGTTGTAGCGGCAGAGAACATCCGTGGGAGCTTACCTTAATGGTATCCCGAAAAGGCCGCTTTACGCTTCCACCGACTCGGCTCTCTCGCAGCACCTGCTCTTCTACGACAATGGTTCCGAAGGTGGAATACCACTGGAGTTTTTTTTCCGTTACCCAGAAGGCCTGGATCGTTGCGTCGAGCTTGCTCAATGGTGTCCTTGTGAGTGTTCTCAGCCCATTGATCAAGCAGCGAGCGCCCCAGTTGCTGGATTTCTTCAATGACCATCATCTCAGCCTCATGGGCATCCATTCCCGAAGCGACTTCCTGCTCGAAGCGGCTCATAATAGTTCGGAAACGTTTCGCGGCAATGGGATTGGCGCGGAGTTGAGAAAGAAGGGCGTATTCTTCTTCTGTGATCGGGGCGGATTGCTCGTTGGAGTTAGATGATGTGTTCACGCCTACTAAAGATACGCATAAATATCAAAGTACAAGTTATAATAATTATTAAAATTATGATTATTATAACTTCTTCCCCTCACTTTCATTCACACCCTCGAAGGACTATACCAAATCGGGGCGGTGTAAGCCCGTTCTTGCGTCGTCATTTTGACCTTCTCCGGCATTTTGACGCCAAAACGCTTAGCTTCATAAGCGGTCCAACGCGGAGTCGGAATCTCAATCACCCGCAGGTAATAAAACGCTCGTTGCTGGCTATCAAAATCAGGATCCTTCCACACCGCGATCAGTTCCGAATCACCAATGGTATTTTTCCAAGTCGCCTTTTCAACATTCACCGTATTTCCGACAGCTTTTTTGCAACGACCGTCTTTATCAATCTTGCGACCATCAGACACCGCCACATCATAGATACGCTCTTGCGCTTTGCCATCCTTGTCCACCCACCCCTTGATAACCTGTATTCGATCAAGATTACCGCTCATTGCGTCTTTCAAAGCCGCCACTAAAAAGGTCGGTGATTTGCCCTCAGGCGCCGCTGACAAATCACCCCCCATCGGCACACCCTTGGAATACCCTGCATCAGCTGGCATCCGGGTCTGGGTATCTTCTTCGACAAAATCCCAGCCTCCAAAAAAACGCACCACCATTCGTGAACCAGTCGTCGCGTAAGTTTCCTTACGCTTCATCGCATCCCACAATGACGCGCGAGTATTCTCCTTGGCCCATACCGCAGCGTATCCCGATGCTGCCATTTGGTAACCCATGATTTTACCGTTCTCACCACCGATCACCACATGCGTAGCTCGATGGGCATCCGGCTCCACTCCAGAGTGTTTACCAAAGAAGTTATCTTCCTCTACCGCAGGCAAAGAGGTGTGTGAATCTGTGCTGCCCACTTGACCGAATTTGTAAGGGTTCACTCCCAGTTTTTCTTCGAATTCAAGGCCTCTTTTGAGTCCTGAACGAGCGTATTCCCCAACCAGCATGGCATCGGTTTTCGCCTCACTCATGTCGAGATTACCCAGATCCCAGGTTTCGTAATCAGCGAATTCATCATCCGGCGAGAGCAATCCGTGAGCCTCCCCGTCTCCTTTGATTTGTGTGCTTTCATAAAGCGGCTCCCATCGTTGACGCCGCTCGGCATAATCCTTGGTAATAGGGCCTCCCGACTGGGTTTCCACATCAAACATCATACCGTTGAATAGATTACCATTATGAGCGATTGCCAACACTTGATCTCCGGTCTTTTCTTCGTAAGCCGCCATCGTCTGCCACAGTTTTTCCGGGTCACTGCTGTCCGCCAGCGTGTAGGGCAAAGTCTGCCTAGCCGTGTCTCCATTGCCTCGATAGATCACATTGCGGTGCAGATTGTTTCCTCTCAGCAAAGACGTCCATTCATAACCAATAAACGCAGTGAATGTTCCCGGATCATTATACTTCTCCGCCGCAGCGATCACACTTTCCCACACTGGCTTCATGTATTTAGGGTTATTGGTAGGCCAGGGAAATTTGCCCTGAGCAAAACTGGTGATGATTTCCAGCGAAGCATTCACCGCATCCTGTCCGCCATTCTTGATCGCCTGATTCCAACGACGACCTTCTTCCTTTTTCATGAATTCAGGATCACCTTCAGCCAGCATCGAGAAAAATCCCATGCCGTCCGAATGATCCGCCACCACCACAAAATCCAATGGTCGTGCCAGCTTGACTTGATAACCTCCAGAAGCGGTGACTTGCTCTCCACGGCAAAAACGGTAAGCCTCATCCAAACCCAGTCGATTGCCAAAAGTTCCTGCATCCATCGACAAATCAGTATGCAAATGCGTATCGCCAAAATACACATTGGTCGGGTAGGCCCGATTGACATAAGGAGAAAATTCCTTCTTAGGAAGTTTCATATCCTTCTTCTCCATCTGCGCATCGGTCTGGGCGTGAAGCGTGGGGAAAAAAGCGCCAAAAAGACAAGCTGCCGTGGTAAAATGTTTTCTCATGATTAGGAGCTAGCCTAGCAAACACCAAATCACCCGTCAATACTACATGTGACTGTAAAATCTCACGCACTGGCCGCAACAACTCACCAATAAAAACCGCAATATCAACTTTTTTCATTTTACGAGTCCTTATCCTTGCCTAACCTAGACATTCCATAATCTACTCCGCCTTTAAAACAAAGCCACTCAACCTAGCCAATACTCCAGCAGACTATGCCAAGCCAATCTTCTTCTTCCGCCATGCCACGACTGAGCGTCATGATGTTCCTCCAGTTTTTCGTTTGGGGCACTTGGTTTGCTACTCTCGGTGCTGCTCTGGGATCTAATGAACTCGCGGACTCTATTGGAGCCGCGTATGGCACCGCCCCCCTCGGCGCAATCTTTGCCCCACTCTTTCTCGGCATCATCGCCGACCGCTTCTTCCCCTCCCAGATCGTCATGGCTGTGCTTTTCCTGCTAGGAGGCGTGCTGATGTATTTTGCTGGCAATGCCGCGGCAGCTGGCAACGGTGACCTGATGGTCAAACTTTTCCTCGGTCACATGCTGTGTTACATGCCAACGCTGGGACTGAGCAATACCATCGCCTTTTCTCATCTAGATCGCATTTCCTTTCCCAAAGTTCGCGTCTGGGGAACCATAGGCTGGATTGTCGCTGGCTTAGTCGTCGGTTTTCTCGGTTGGAGCACCAACCTTGACATCTTCAGACTCGCCGCCATCAGCTCCATCATTTTGGGAGTCTATTCTTTCTTTCTTCCTCACACTCCCGCTCCCGCGAAAGGGCAGAAGATCGACATCAAAACCTTATTGATGATAGATGCGTGGAAGTTGCTTGCCAAACCAGCCTTCGCCGTTTTCATCATTTGCTCAGGCCTCATCTGCATCCCCTTAGCCTATTACTACGGCCTAACTTCAGACTACCTGACCAATGCAGGTTTTGAACAAGCCGCCTCTTCCATGACTCTCGGACAAATGTCCGAAATCTTTTTCATGTTACTGATCCCCTTCTTTTTCAGAAAGCTCGGCGTCAAATGGATGATCTTGATCGGCATGTTAGCCTGGGTAGTGCGCTACCTGCTGTTTGCTTTTGGTGCTCCAGATCAAGTCGCATGGATGTTATTTGCCGGTATCGCCCTGCATGGTATTTGTTACGACTTCTTCTTTGTCACCGGCTTCATGTATGCGGACAAAGTCGCGCCCAAAGAAATCCGTGGTCAGGTGCAGAGCTTACTGGTCTTCATCACTCAAGGCGTAGGCATGTTTTTTGGCTACAAAGTTGCCTTCGGCAAAGTTGGACAAGTTTCAAAACTAAAAAATCTCAACGATACCATCACAGCAGCACGTGACAGCTCAGATTTATCCTTCGGTCAAAAAATGAGCAAAATGTTTTCCGTCAACATGCCCGACAGTGTCGATGCCGAACTCATCTCCAGCACCATGATGCAGTGGAAAGAGTTCTGGATCCTGCCCGCCATCATGGCATTCGTGATCGCCGTGGTCTTTTTTGTCGGCTTCTGGGACAAAACCCAAGTTCACGAAGACGAGTAAGCCATCCATATTGGACTGCCATTTTTCAAGAAAAACGTTCTTGCCTTTTCTGGCGAGAACTGCAAAAAACCTCAGCCATGACCAATCCCCAAAAATCCAGCGTCGGTCTGTTTGCCAATCTCAGCGTAATGATGTTCCTGCTCTTCTTTGTTTGGGGGGCGTGGTTTGCCGGGCTTGGTGGATTCATGGTCAAAGCCGGAATGGGCTCTGCCATTGGTAACGCCTATTCATGCACTCCCATCGCCGCTATTATAACTCCTTTCTTCATCGGCTTTTTTGCGGATCGATTTTTTAATGCGGAAAAATTGCAAGGACTGCTATTGCTTCTCTCTGGTGTGTTCTTAGCCATCGCCCCCTCTTTTGCCAAGCCTGAAACCTCTTCCATTTTTGTCGGCTTGCTACTAGCTCACGCTCTCTGCTTCATGCCTACCCTCAGCTTATCGAATACGATCTGCCTGAAGCACCTTGCCAACCCAGAAAAAGAATACCCTCGCGTTCGTATTTTTGCTACTCTTGGTTGGATCATCGCAGGTTTGTCAATTAGCCATATTTTCCACTTCGATTCTTCTATCTACCAACTATACGTTGGAGCAGCCGTTGCTTTCGTGGTAGGCATCTACTCCTTCTTCCTACCCAAAACCACCCCTCCAGGCAAAGGAGAAAAAGTCAACATTGGAGAACTTGTTGGCGCTGGCACTTTGCCCTATTTTAAAAAGTTCTCTTTTGCCGTATTCATGTTCGCATCCTTATTATTATGCGTAGCCTTCATGCCTTACTGGGCCAATCTATCTGGTTATCTGAGTCAGGCAGGAGTAAAAGAATACGTTGGATTCCTGACATGGGGACAAATTGCAGAACTTCCAGTGCTGTTTTTTGCACTGCCATTTTTCCTCAGTAGAGTAGGTATCAAATGGACAATTGTGATTGGGGTCGTCTGCTGGATCGCTCGTTATTTTCTATTCTCAACTTCTGCCGATCAACTTGCTGGCGGCTCCGACCTTGACGGAGTTTATCCCTTGTTGCTTGCAGGAGTGCTACTACACGGCTTCTCATACGACTTCGTCTTCGTATCTGGTTACCTCTACGTAGATAAACATGTGAACGAAAAAATCCGGGCACAAGCTCAAGGTCTGCTCACGGTATTCACTCAAGGCATTGCGTTCCTCATTAGCTCTAAACTATTTTCAGACCACTATTACAATAAAATCGTCACCGACGAGACCAACTTTTCCCAATGGAAACAATTCTGGATGTTGCCAGTCGGTTATTTGGTGGTTATTCTCATCCTCTTTATTGTTCTCTTTCGTGACAAAAAATCCGAAGAAATCCCTCACCAAGCTCAATAAGCTCCATTCACCACACTTTTAAATTTATGTAACTATTAGGGCCTGTTGAATCCTAGCTAAAAAACATCGAGAAAGGTCTCACACGAAGACACGAAAGCACGAAGTAAGAAAAAATAGAATTAAAAAGCTTCGTGTCTTCGTGTCTTCGTGTCTTCGTGTGAAAACCGCCTTTATTCACGTAATTCCAGCCATTTGACCGAACCATCCACCACACTTTTAAATTTATTATCAAACTATGAAAACGATCAAACATGGCATCATTGGTCTCGGTTGGTTTGGCGAAATGCACGCCAAAGCTCTTTCAGCCGTTCCCAATGTAGAACTTCACTCCATCTGCACCCGCACTGAATCCAAGCTCAAGGACATGGCGGGAGAGTTTGATGTACCAAACACCTACACCGATTACCATAAAATGCTCGCTGACCCCGAACTGGATTCAGTCAGCATCACCACCATGTGGGATCAGCACAAAGACCCCTCTTTAGCAGCACTCGCCGCTGGCAAACACGTCTTTTTAGAAAAACCTATGGCGAGCACCGTCGAAGATTGCGATGCCATCGTTGCAGCCGCCAATGCCTCCGACGCGATGTTCATGGTCGGACACATCTGCCGCTTCAACCCACGCTACGCTGCCGCCAAAGCAGAAATCGAAGCTGGCAAAATCGGCAAAATCATCTCTATGTATGCACGTCGCAATCTACCCGCATGGGTAGGTGCCTCCGTATTGGACAAAATCGGACCGATCATCGGCGACGGTGTTCACGATACCGACCTGATGTTGTGGTTCAGCCAATCAAAAATCGTCAGCGCCTACGCCCAAACTGTGCAAGTGCGCGACTTCGCCAATCCAGATTTAGGTCAAGTGATGTATCGCCTCGAAAACGGCGCCTCCTGTATTTTGGAATCCGTCTGGTGCCTGCCCGATACCACCCCTTTTCAAATCGACGAACGCCTCGAAGTGATCGGCACCGAAGGCTCCATCTCCATCCATGACACTCACCCGAATTTCATGATCGTGGACAAAGACGGCTCGCGCTGTCCCGACACCACTTACTGGCCAGAGATCCACGGACAAGCCAGCGGCGCCCTGCGCGACGAACTCGCCTACTTCGCCAACTGCGTGATCAAAGGCGAAGCACCTAGCGTCATCACTCCCGAAGAATCTCGCGCCGCCGTGCAAGCCTGCCTCGCCGCAGAAGAATCGGCAAGAACAGGCGAAGTCGTGAAGCTATAATACCAAGTCCTCAGCCGTCGGCCAAGCATGTTTAGGGTATCTGCCCCGCAACTGGCTCCTCACACCCGCATAAGAACCTTGCCAAAACCCCTGTAAATCATCCGTCACCTGAATCGGCCTTTGATTCGGTCCCAATACCTCCACCCGCAACGGAATCCCACCCTCTGCAAGCGCCGGGTTCTTTTTACAAGCGAACAAATGCTGGATCACCACACTGATCTTAGGCGGCTCACTCTCGTGATAAATCACCTTCGCCGTGCGATCCTCGCAGAGCTTCACCCGCTCAGGAGCCATATGATCCAAAGCCTGCTTCTGTGATGCGCTCAACCAACTCTTCAAAGCCGGTTTGACATCACGGTTTTTGATATCTCGGTAGCTACTCGCCCCACCACAAATCTCCTCATAAATCAGTAGTTTGGCATCCTCATCGATCACTGGAATCTGCCATTCCTGCAAGTATCTAGAAAACGTATTAACTCGTGCAATCCATTGATCTGCAGAGTGATCCCATTTTTTCAATATCAAATCACCAGACCCAATCTCTCGCGCCAACAAATGCGCCGCCCGCTGCCGCTGATGCTCCCCCAAATCACCCGACAATTTGCTTTCCAGAACCAAATCACGAAACCTCAGCTCCTTCCTCGCCACCACCCGCCGCGAACTCGAATCATATTCGGCCACCACCTCATCCACCACATCCTGCGCAAACAAAGACTGCAAACACGAGCACTCAATCCGAGTCGCCCGATTCAGCAACACCCGCACCTCCTTGCCCTCCACCTCCGTCATCCCCGCCACAATGAACAAACCCTCCGCAAAGCGCTTCTGTGCCAACACACTGCCCTTATCCAGCAAACCACGTCGATTGCCCACCACCACACACGACAGCGTCGTAGCGCTCAAGCGCCGCCCCACCTGATCCGAATAGCCCGCCAAAAGAATCCTACCTATCTCTTCCCCGCTAGGCTCACGATCCTGCCCACACTGCGC
Source organism: Verrucomicrobiales bacterium (assembly GCA_021648365.1). Lineage (GTDB taxonomy): Bacteria > Verrucomicrobiota > Verrucomicrobiia > Verrucomicrobiales > DEV007 > JAADHD01. Next base: position 5,832 of record JAKISY010000107.1, on the reverse strand, counting down.
ATCCGTCATCCGAGTCACGACTCGTAGAAACTGATCCGCCATGCGCCCAATTTCGCGCGCCACGTTCGCCTTCACTCCTAATGTTTCACAACGCCTATGATCAAAACCCACCGCCCTAGCACCAGCCCAAGCCCGATACAGCGCCTGCAGATCCGAGCTGTCATCCGCCATCACATAATCCTCAAACCCCACCGCAGAATGACCACGCCCGATAAAAAGGTCACGCCCCTGGATCAAAGCTATCAAAGCCGTAAAATAAGCCAAACAACCCTGCCTCGCCGCCTCCAACAAAACCAAACTCTCACGCGGTACCAAAGGCATTTGGCCGATCTGCCGCCCCAATTCCGTCAACTCCCCAGAACCCCTATCAATAATACCGCCACTCTCAAGTTGAGCCATCGCCGAATCCAAAGCCTCAGCATCAGGCGCTTCATACCACGGAAAAACCCTGACATCTCGCACCCCACCCGCCATCAGACTAGGAATCACCGAAGTCAGATCCACACGGTGAATCTCTGGCAGAGTTGATTCATCACGTCGAGCATGATCCTCCGCACTCCACAGCCGCAAACAATCCCCCTCACAGGTTCGACCAGCACGCCCAGACCGTTGATCAGCAGACGCTTGTGATATTTTTTCTATCATTAACGTATCAATGCCACGACGCCGATCGAAGCGCGCCATCCGCACCAAACCACTGTCCACCACCAGAGTCACCCCCTCAATCGTCAGCGAAGTCTCCGCCACATTGGTCGCCACCACGATCCTTGCCCTGCTAGCTGAAGCTCGCCCGCCCGCCGCCTCATCCTGAGCTTTGACGGAAAGGTTCCCATACAGCGGCAAAACTTGGAATTGACCACCCCAAGCACTGCGCTCCAGCGCCTGAATCGTGCGCCTTATTTCATACGCCCCAGGCATAAAAACAAGTATATCTCCTTTATCATAAGACCCTTTTAAGAATCCGCCTATCGCACGCACCACACTGTCCCAAACTTTATCCCCATGACGCTGCTTGCTCGGCTGATAATGAATGCTCACCGGAAAGGTGCGCCCCTCAGATCGCAGGTAGGTGCACGCCTCTCCCATATAATCCCTCAAATGATCGCCCCCCAGAGTGGCGGACATCACCACCACCTTCAAATCAGGACGCGTCGTTTTTTGCAATTCAAGACAGCGCGCCAAGACCACATCTCCATCCAAATGCCGCTCGTGAAACTCATCCAAAATCACCGCACTCACCCCGCTCAAGTTCGCATCATCCACCAAACGACGCTGCACGATCCCCTCCGTGACATAGCGGATACGAGTCTCTGCGCTCACCACCTTCTCGAAGCGCACCTGATAGCCCACCTCCGCCCCAAGCCGCACCCCACGTTCTCCCGCCACCCGCTGAGCCAACATCCTAGCCGCCATCCGCCTCGGTTGCAGCACCAGCACCTCCCCGCCGCCATCGAGCAATCCTCGATCCAACAACATCTGCGGCACCTGAGTCGATTTGCCCGACCCCGTTGGCGCATCAATGATCACTCGCGCAGCCCGCCTCCCATCTCCAGGCGCAAAAGCCGCACACAGCTCATCCTCGATTCCATAAATCGGTAATCTCCCCCGCTTCTGATTCGCTCCATTCTCCACCCTCTCACCCTCAAGCCAATACCCGTCTTCGTCTAGCTTTCAAAAATACCCAAAACCATCCCACCAAGTCCCACACCTCCTCCAATCCCCACACAAAAGCAATCCAATCGGGTTATACACAAGTTATTCAGAGTCCACGACCAGCTTATCCACAATGTAATTCACAACTTACAAACACCCCATACACAGCTTATTCACATTACAGCCCTCTTTTTTTTGGACTGCGCGCGGCTTGACGCCGCTTTTCTTCCGCTTTTCCCGCCCACCTTGTCGATAGACGACTCACCCACCCCCCTCCTACTGCAACAACAGCTTACAAAGCTGTTCTACACCCACACAATACCATTACGCCCCTCCTCCGCCTTTCACCTCAACCATCACCAATCCAATCCTGTCGTCATAAGATTTGAGATCACACTACACGACATTTTCGGAAAAAGAAGGGAACCGCAGATTACACAGATTTTCACAGATGAAAAAGGAACTAAAACTAAAAAAGAAGAGGATTTGATAGGGATTGCATTAATTACAATTACAATTTGAAAAATAGAGAAATGTCTGCGGGAATCTGTGACATCTGCGGTTAAATATTTTTTGTCGTGTAGTGTGATTTGATATCTGAAATTTCTCATCTTCCCAACAACCATGCAGCAATGTGAGACAGCTTTTCAAGCGGTTCTTCTCACGCAATGGCATTGCATCCCACATCCCAAAGTCATCTTCTTTCAACCTCTCTCATCCATCCCCCTCTCTCCGGCCTCCGTGTCCTCCGTGTCCTCCGTGTCCTCTGTGGTGCCTCCGTTCTGCGCCCTTTCCGCGTTTTTATCCGTGGCTAAAATCTTCTCACAGTTGAAGCTCATCCCTCCCTCCACCCACAAAAAAAGCTAGGGACGCATAACGCCCCTAGCCTTTTCTCTATATTTTTAAAACCCAGATTACACCGCAGCCAGTTCGTCTTCAGTCGGATCGAGCGGATCACTACCATCCGATGCAGGCAGCTCAGGGATCTCTGGCACATCACCTGCACCTGATCCGCTATCACCACCACCACCCGTGTTTTCGTCCACCGCAGCGACCAAAGCTTCGTCATCAGGATCGGCCCCAGAACCATCGTCCAGCACCCCATCGAGATCGACCGGCTGTTCTTGCGAGAGGAAAATAGCATCTGCCAGTTGCCCGGTGCTGCCATCCTCCCAAGTGAACTCACCCGTCCCTTGAACAAACACATGCTCCACGCCATAACCATCTGTATTAAGCGCATCAAGGTTGATCGAGGCGATGCCTGCATCGGCGAGACTGACCAATTCCAGCCCACTGCCCACGCCATCCAAATTGACCTCTTGCCATAAGAAGAAGCTACCAAAAGCATCGTCCTCGGCAGAGAAGATCCCATCCCCGTTACTATCAAAAGCACCCAGTCCTTCCAAGTCCGAAGTCGCACCAGGCACGTAGGAAGTGAAAGCTATTTCCTCTAGTGAAGAAATCATCCCGTCACCATTGGCGTCATACGCCAACACCGCATCACCCGCTCCTGCCCAAGAAATATTCTCCAGTTGCCCATCGCCATCAACGTCAAATTGATTGCCTCCGATTTGGGTGAAGCTCAAGCCATCACCATTGAGATCCAGCACGATAGGCGTAAGCTCCGTTGTAATATTGGTCTCTATTTGTTCCCCACCACCCAAGCTACTGACAAAGGTGAAAAAACCATCACCGCCAGGTCCACTGTCCAGATTCCAGTCAGTGAAGTCAATGACATCTATTCCATCCCCCGCTATGCGAAGAATATTGTCATCATCGGTCATCGCTGCCACATCGGAAGCACTCAAGCTGATATAATTATAGGACTCATTCTGCAGATCGAGCACTTCAATATTGGAAACTCCACCCGCAAGACTAACGGCACCTTCTCCGTTGATCTTCAAGGTATCCTCGCCAACTCCACCGTCGATGGTATTAGCATCCAAAACGCCTTGGATAGACTGACCAGTTTGGTCTGACTGCACCGTGATAAAGTCATCCCCAGCATCTCCATACACCGCATTGCCAAACAAGCCTCCTCCTTCTCCATAGCCGCGACGAGGTGGACCTTCACCATAGCCGCCTTCACCATAACCACCTCTTGGAGGACCCTCACCATAACCACCTCCCGGCCCATCGTAGCCCGAAGCGCTCAAACTCAGACGATCATTACCATCTCCACCAAATATAGTCGAGCCAATCACAGATGATCCCACCGCAGTCTCCGTGATCACATCGGCACCCGCTCCACCGATCAAGGTATTGTTAGCGACAGAAGACCCACGCCCGCCGTCCGCCGAAGTGTAGGAATACACCGTGAGCGTATCATCACCAGCCCCACCCACCAAAGAGTTGTTATCCGCATTAGCACCACCTTGGGTCAACTCAGAGCTACTAGCTTCAGCCCTCGCCGTCACGGTCAGCACATCATCGCCGTCGCCGCCCAATAGGGTATTGTTGTTGGCGCGAGAGTCAGCGTAGGCATCAAAATCAACTCCGTCATCCCCCTCTCCACTAGCCGAAGCCTCACTATAAGCCCCCACACTGAGAGTATCATTACCCGCACCGCCTTGCAGATCATTATTAGTTGCTCTAGAACCCGCATAAGCTTCAGCATAAGCATCATTATCGCTCGAATTAGCAACAGCCCGTGCATCAGTCCTCGCAGTGACAGTCAATAAATCCTCTCCATCGCCACCGCTGAGAACATTATTATCGGCATCTGAATTCGCTTTCGCTTCCACATTCGCTTCATTCACCGAATCCGCCTCTGCAAAAGCACCCGCACGAGCAGCCACCGTCAACTCATCAGAACCACTCCCCCCCATCAGCGTATTGCGTCTTGCGTCACCATCAGCATACGCCTCGGCGTACGCTTCGTCATACTTAGACTCCGCATCGGAATACGAAAAACCACTCGAATACACACTCAAAGTATCATCGCCACTATCACCTTCCAACAAATTGTCAGTAGCATTGGCATCACTGTTGGTCAAAGCTTCGGCATAGTTATCCTCCGTGTAAGATCGAGCGGCTGAAACGGAAATCGCACTCACACTCATCAGGTCATCTCCACTGCCTCCGTACAAACTATTGTCCTGTGCATCCCCATCAGATTCGGCTTCGGCATAGGTGTCGTCTCCACCAAAAGAACCTTCATCTCGGCTTGCCGCATAAGCCTTAGATCCGGCAAAAGATCCTATTTGCAAAGTATCATCCCCTGCTCCTCCATCAAGCACGTTGTCATCGGCATCAGCTGTCGTTTCACCTATCACAGTTACAAAGGTGCCGCCATCCCCAAATCCTAGACCAGACGCATACGCCTTCGCACCCACACTCAACTCATCAGCCGCATCTCCACCGATCAAGACATTAGATCTAGCATCCACATCAGATTCTGCATCAGCAATAACAGGAAATATAGGACCTGTGCCCGGCCTGCTGTCCTGCACAGCAAAAGCAAAAGCACCGCCGCTAGCTTCAACACTCAAATCTCCACTGCCAACCAACAAATTTTCACGGGCACCTACATTCGTATTAACATTCGCCCTAGCTCTTCCATGCTCAGAAGCAGCAAAACCAAACGCACCGCCTTGCGCACTCACCGACAGCTCACCTTCTCCACCGATCAAAACATTGCCAGTTGCGTCGGTATTCGTATCAGCATTAACTGAAGCAGGAGTAGCCGTAGGTGGCCCAAATTCCGAATAGGTGAATCCCTCTCCATAAGCAGACGCAAAAGCTTTCCCTTCAGCACTCACGCTCAAGGGATCGCTGCCACCTCCACCACTCAACAAATTATTATCTGCATTAGCTGCAACGTTCACCCTAGCATCCACCCCACCAATCTCTCCATAGCTAGATTTCAAACTCGCTTCACTTCGCGCACTGACACTGAGAGTATCGTTGCCATCCCCTCCTAGCAGCACGTTATCATCTGCATTAGCATTACCATAAACTTTACCACTAGCTCCACCACCTTCACCAAATACCCCACCACCTTCACTATAAAACCCACTGCCATAAGAATAACTAGCCGTCACCTGTAACAAATCATCTCCACCGAGAGCATTGAGCGTATTGCCACTGTTGTAGCCCAGCAACACATCATCACATTCCGTGCCAGTGATCGTGCTTCCTCCTGCCTGAGAACCTATAAAAACTGTGCCATTCGTGCAA
>JAKISY010000106.1 GCA_021648365.1 Verrucomicrobiales bacterium | reverse complement strand
GAGTGCCGTCAAAGTTTCCTTGAGGTGATGCACTTTGGATGCACCCAAAATAACGGTACTTACATTTGGATTTTTTGCACACCACGCCACCGCTAATTTTGCCAAACTCGTGTCCAAGTTTTTTGCTAAATCATTCAATTGACGAGCCTTGTTGATTCGTTCGGTGGTCAATACTTTTTCTTTGAGCCAAGCGATGTCCTCCATTTCTAGCCGAGTACCTTTTGGCATTTTCCCCAAATATTTATCCGTCAAAATACCCGAAGACAAAGGCGACCAAATCGTAGTCCCCATGCCTACCGTTTTGTAAATTTGGCTAAATTCTTTTTCGACTTTTTTTCGATGAAACATATTGTATTGAGGCTGTTCCATCGTGGGCCCGATGAGGCGATAATCTTTGGCGACCATGTGGGCTTCCATAATTTCTTGCGCACTCCATTCTGAAGTTCCCCAATACAAAATTTTCCCCTGCTGAATCAAATGGTTCATCGTCCAAACGACTTCTTCCATCGGCGTATTTTTATCAGGTCGATGACAAAAATATAAATCCAAATAATCCACTTGCAATCTTTTCAATGCAGCTTCACATGCCTCGATAAGATGCTTCCGACTCAGCCCCGTTTGGTTAGGCAATTTCCCACCATCTCCAAAAAATGCCTTACTCGAAACAATATAACTCGACCGAGTCCAATTCATTTTTTTTAAAATTTTACCCATCACGATTTCTGATTTCCCATCAGCATAAGTTTCGGCATTGTCGAAAAAATTGACCCCGCCATCATAGGCGGTGGCCAGTAGTTCTGCTGCGCCATCGACGCCAAACTGTTTGCCGAAGGCGACCCAGGCGCCTACATCGACAAATACCTGATGGAGGAACAACCGCATTCCGTGCTCTTTGGCATGATCCTCGCAGGATGGTTTGCCGGAGCAAATACGGGCGTGCTCTACATCCGTGCCGAATACCCCCACTCCATCACGGTCATCAACGATGCCATCCGCGATCTCAAAGACGCCGGTTGGCTCGGCAAAGATATCTTTTCCAGCGGTTTTGACTTTGACCTCAAGACCATCAAAGGCGCAGGAGCTTATATTTGCGGAGAAGAAACCGCACTGCTCGCATCCATCGAAGGTCAACGTCCCGAAGTGCGCGTGCGCCCACCTTTCCCCACCATCGAAGGGCTGTTCCGCAAACCTACCATTCTTAACAACGTAGAAACCTTCGCCAACCTGCACAGCATCTTAACTCTCGGCGGCGAAGCTTTTGCTAACATCGGCACAGAGAAATCCACCGGTCCTAAACTCGTCTCCATCGACAGCCACTTTAAGCGCCCCGGGGTGTATGAAGTCGCCATGGGCACCCCGCTCACACAAGTAGTCGACGAACTAGGAGGCGGCTTCAAAACACCCGTCAAAGCGATTCAAGTAGGCGGTCCACTCGGAGGTCTAGTCCCAATTGAAAAAATCAAAGAACTCACCGTGGATTTTGAATCCTTCAGTGAAGCCGGTTTTTTACTTGGCCACGCTGGTATCATCAGCATCCCAGAAACCTTTCCAATGATCGAATACATCGAGCACCTCTTCCAATTCACCGCCGACGAATCTTGCGGCAAATGCTTTCCCTGCCGTCTCGGCTCCACACGTGGACAGGAGCTGATCCACAAAGCCCGCGAGGACGATCAATTCAAAATCGACCCCGAACTCATCCAAGATCTGCTCGAAACTCTGGAGCAAACCTCCCTCTGCGCCCTCGGTGGAGGCGTGCCTCTGCCGATCAAAAATGCGCTGCAATACTTCGCTGACGAACTCAGTCCCTACTTCAAAAGCTAACCTTCTTCCCCTTCGCCTGCCATGATTCAACTCGCTAAAGAAAACACCGCCTACATCGACGGCGCCCCGCATCTGATCAAAGAAAACGAGTCCTTGCTCAACTTCATCGATCGCCACAAAGGACGCGGACATGTGCCCACCCTCTGCGATGCGCCTCAGCTCGAACCCTACGGTGCTTGCCGCGTCTGCTCTGTGGAAGTCGCTCTGGATGCCGGTGGACCGAGACGCACCGTCGCCTCCTGCCACACGCCGCTCACACCAGGTCTGCACATTTTCACCGAATCTCAGAAAGTCCAAAAACTGCGGCGCAACATCATCGAACTGGTACTCACTGACCACCCGCTCGATTGCCTCACCTGCGAAGTGAACGGCAACTGCGAGCTGCAAGACGTAGCCGCCAAAGTCGGCGTGCGCGACGTGCGCTATCCAAAAGGGAAAAACCACCTCGACCGTGAAAAGGATCTCTCCCATGCCTACATGACGTCCGACCTGTCCAAATGCATCAACTGCTCCCGCTGTGTGCGTGCCTGCGATGAAATTCAAGGGCAATTGGTGCTCAGTATGCACGGACGCGGCTTTGATGCCCGCATCATCAAAGGTCTCGATACCAGCTTCGAAGACTCCGACTGCGTCTCTTGTGGCGCCTGCGCCCAAGCCTGTCCGACATCAGCCATCTCCGATATTTTCCAGTCCAAATCCATCGAAGCCACCGCGCACACCCGCACCATCTGCACCTATTGTGGCGTCGGTTGCAATTTAGAAGTAGCCACAGCTGGCGGTCGAGTGCTCTCCATCCAAGCCCCATGGGATGCTGAAACCAACGGCGCCCACACCTGCCTCAAAGGACGCTACGCCTTCCGCTTCTACAATCACCCCGATCGCCTGCGCACTCCGCTGATTCGAAAGAATGGCGAACTCGAAGAGGTCACTTGGGACGAAGCTTACGACCACATTGCAGAGAACCTCAAGCGCATCGTCAAAGATCACGGTGCCGACGCGGTAGCCGGCATATCCTCTGCCCGCTGCACCAATGAGGAAAACTACCTGATGCAAAAATTCATCCGCGCAGTCATCGGTACCAATAACATCGACTGCTGCGCCCGCGTCTGTCACTCCCCCACCGCTTGGGGCATGCAGAAAAGTTTTGGAACCGGTGCCGCCACTAACTCCATTGATGACATCAACGTGACCGAGTGCATGCTGGTGGTCGGAGCCAACCCCACCCAAGGGCACCCCGTCACTGGAGCCAAAATCAAACAACGGGCAATGAAAGGCATCCCTCTGATCATCATCGACCCACGCGAAATCGAGATCACCCCCTACGCCAAACACCATCTACAACTGCGCCCTGGCACCAATGTCGCCCTGCTCAATATGTTCAGCTACTACATTTCCGAAGCAGGATTGGTAGATCAGGACTTCATCGATCAACGTTGCGAAAACTGGAACGAACTCAAAAACGGCTTAAACTCCCTCGACCTCGACGCCATCGAAAAACTCACCGGCGTGCCACGCGAACAAGTCAAAGCCGCCGCCATCGAATACGCCAGCGCTCCAAGCGCCATGTCCTTCCACGGACTCGGCGTCACCGAGCACAGCCAGGGCGCCAAAACGGTGATGCTGATCGCCAACCTCGCGATGATGACTGGAAATATCGGACGGCGTGGAGTGGGCGTGAACCCACTGCGCGGACAAAATAACGTGCAAGGAGCCGCCGACATGGGTGCCCAACCGCATCAAGGCGCAGGTTACCTCGACGTCACCGACCCCGAGATGCAGGCGCGTTACGAAGATTATTATGGAGCTAAAGTCTCCAGTGAAATCGGTTACAAAATCCCCGAAATGTTCGAAGCTGCCCGCAGTGGAGAACTGAAATCCCTCTGGCTGATGGGAGAAGACGTGGTGCAAACTGACCCTAACTCCGAAGCGGTGCGCGCAGCGATGGCAAATCTTGATTTCCTCGTCGTGCAAGAGATCTTCATGACCGAAACCGCCGCCTATGCCGATGTCATTTTACCCGCCGCTTCTTTCCTAGAAAAATCCGGCACTTTCACCAATGGTGAACGCCGCATCCAGCGCGTCAACGCCGCAGTGCCACCACTCGAAGGTACCAAGCCCGACGGACAAATCCTCGTCGAAATCATGAATCGCATGGGATACCCGCAAGCCGACTATTCAGCCGAAGGCACCCTCGCAGAAGTCGCAGGCATCGTGCCCTTTTTCAAAGGCGCTACCTGGGAAGGATTAGGAGACAACGGCAAGCAGTGGCCCATCCAGGAAGGCTGCGAGAGCACCACCATCTTGCACACCGAGTCATTCACCCGCGGACTGGGAAAATTCCACTTCATCGAATTTCAAGAATCCAAAGAGATCGAAGAACACGGCAAAGACTACCCCTTCATCCTCACCACCGGACGTCTGCTCGAGCATTACAACTGCGGCACCATGACACGGCGCACCAACAACAACCTGATCGTGACCAAGGACATCCTCGTGATCCATCCCGCAGACGCCAAAGCCAAAAATATCCGCACAGGAGATCTAGTATGCATCACCTCCTCACGAGGTGAAGTCACCCTCGAAGCAGAAGTCAGCGAAGAAGTCAAAGCCGGCATCCTCTACACCACCTTCCATTTCCCCGAACACATGGTCAACAACGTCACCTCGGATGTGCACGATGGCGATACCATGTGCCCAGAATACAAAGTCACCTCAGTGGATATCGTGAAAGTCAAGCCAGCCGAGCTAACTGCCAAATAAGTTCAATCCCTTTGGAGTGCGGTGGCTCGACACCGCCTTGCTCACCTCATCCGCCAATAAAAAAAAAGCTGCGTCAAGCCGCAAGCACTCCAAAAAACCTATTCTCTTATCAGCGTTCATCCGCGCTATCCGCGGTTAAACTCTTTACTCCCCCTCTCACTCTACCGGCAGTAACAACTCAGCCACCACCCCTTCTCCATCCTCGCGATTGTAGAGACGCGCTTTGCCCTGATGCAGCTCCGCTGCTTCTCTGACAAAACACAAACCCAAACCTGAACTTTTTTTGCCCGTATCCGGATGTTTCAGCGAATAAAATCGCTCGAACACTCGCTCCACGGCGTAGTCCGGAATCTCAGGACCTTCGTTACGGATAGTCAAAGACAGCATCTTGTTTTGCCCCACCATCAATTGCCTCAATTTCACTCGAATCGTTGATCCGCGCACAGAGAACTCAATCGCATTTTGTAGCAAATTCGCTATCGCTGTTTTTAACAAAAACTCCTCACCGCAAACTTTAAGCCCCTGGTTGATTTCTTCTGTAAAATCTCGTTCCAAAACCAGTTCTTTCGCCTGTAAAGAAGGCTCAAGATTATTGCAAACTCGCAAGATCAAATCTGCCAGCGGCAAACTACTCGGATCAGCCAAAGCCTTCTGACTCTCGATCGTGGACAGTGCCAGCAACTGGTCTATGATCTTCTGCAAGCGATCTGTCTCGATGCAGATATTATCCAAAAACTGCTGTTGTTTGTCCAACGGCACCGCATCGCCCTCTTGCAGCAACTCCGAAGCTCCCCGAATCGCCGCCACTGGGCTTTTCATCTCATGGGTTAGAGTTTGCACATAAGTCTCGACGTATTTCCGGTCCTCCAAAGACTCGCGCATACCTTCCAGAGCATCGCCCAAAGTGCGCATTTCAGGAGTAGCCAACTTGGGTCGCGACACCCGCTCTCCCCGCCGTATCGCACGCGCGTAATCGGTGAGCTTACGTACAGGACGCGACATCCATATCGAAACCAGCAACGCTGCAAAACCGGTGCCAAGCAAAGCCAACGTGCCCGTGCGCAGGATCTCCTTGCGCGTGGCGTCGCGAAAAGCAAAAACACTGTTCTGCGGCTTGATCAAAGTCAGACTGCCTACTATCCGGTCATCATGACGCAGAGGCACCGCGAGGTAGAGGATCGATGAATCTTCATTATCCTCCCGCACTCGACTAGAGCGGGCTCCATACTTACCTTGCAAAGCAAGAAACACATCTCGCCATTGGGAATAGTCTTGCCCCATATGCGAGGTCTCGCGAGAATCAAACAACACGATTCCTTGCGCATCGGTGATGTAAACATCCATCTCCACCTCGCTTTTGATTACTTGATAAATTTTCGCCTCAAAATTTCGACGATGAGCCGCTGTAAACATCTCGCCAAAGTTAGCAAAGCGAACACCCTCCGAACGAAACGACTGTTCTGCAAGTGCAGCAAACAGATTCACCGTATCCACCATCGTCTCCTCGACCGCCTCCATGTACTGCCGCTCCACTCGCTCCATCACCTTGTCGAGCAAAAGGTAAAATGCAGCGGCAACAATCAATAGAAAACCAATCAAGCTGCGTGTAGCGGTGGACATGGGTGGTGAAATTTAAAATTTGAGATTTGAGATTTGAAATGATAAAAAATACCATAGCTCTCCTTCCCTACCATTTTTCTCGTAAGGAATAGCCCATGCCTCGGTGGGTTTCTATCGCATCGTGGGTATCGTTCACGACTCTCATTTTGCCACGTAGGCTTTTGATGTGGGCATCCACCGTGCGCTCCATCGCCGCTTCAGGTTCGCTCCAGGCGATCTCCATCAACTGCGCACGCGAATACACCCTGCCTGGATGTTTGCACAAAATTCGCAACAAGCGAAATTCTGTGGAGGACAAACTCAGCAACTCATCAAAATAAGTCACCTGCACCCTTTCGTCATCAATCTGAAAAGGAATACCCCGTTTTTCCTGTGTGCTAGATGGCGCCTCCAAGTCCTCCTCGCACGCGGGTCGATAACGGCGCAGCACCGCTCGCACCCGTGCGCTGAGCTCACGAGGACTGAAGGGCTTCACCATGTAATCATCGGCCCCCATCTCCAGCCCGACGATGCGATCCACCTCCTCGGCACGAGCAGTCAGGAAAATCACTGGCACATCAGAATCTTGACGAAGCAGCGGGCACAGTTCAAAACCCGAGGTATCCGGCAGACCGACATCCAACACGATCAAATCCGCCCCATTTTTCCTAAACTGCTCAAGCCCCTCTCCTCCAGTCGTGCAAGCACAAACCTCAAACCCGTCACTCTCTAGAGAATACAGAATATTATCGAGGATCGATGGTTCGTCCTCTATCACAATGATACGCTTTTTCATAAATCCGTAGCATGGGCTTCCAGCCCATGATTAGTCACTCAAACCTTCTCCTTCGCTAAACACAATCGCAAACCAAAACACACACCCAATTTCACAGTCATATCCTCAGAGGTTTAAGTTGAGCTTCATCATTCCATATCCCTCTTATCTGCGTCCATTTGCCTTCGAGTAATTGTCTCCAGCTATCTCCGCTTCGCTCCGGTTGCGTAATCTGTGCTTACCACTCGGTATTCCTCTTCAATGTTTCACCGGCAAATCAGGCATCATATTAACCTTCACTTTAGGCTCGCGTTTGAAAATCTCGCTCCAATCCACCTTGGCAGTGAACGACATCAAGACAGCCAAAGTCACAATCGACCCAATCGTGATCGTGATACCCGTCAATCCCTCGAAGAAAAAACTCGCACTGAACAACACCATGTAAGCAAACTGAGCTCCCACCGAAACCAAAGCGAATTTCCGATCCACGACTTTCGCCAAGTAGGAGTTCACCAACAGCAACGACACCGCAGCCGCTATCACAAAAGCCAAAATGGTAGGTATCAGATCGACCAAATAGGAGAATAATAACTGAAAAGCAAAACAACCCGCCGCGAGGAAAAAGTAGTTCATCGGATGCAGATCCACCTTCCTAACAGCTCCCAGTATCACGATCACCGCAAAGAAAAAGAGCAGCGATACCGGCGCAAAATAAGTGATTCGTGCTGCCACCGGTCCAGGGTTTGTGACTGCTGGCATCGCCATGCCAACGGCCGAAGCACCGATCACATCATTGTAGTTCCAGTTCATCAGCAAACCCTCGCCCGCCTCTTTCCGTGAAGTGGGCGACTCACTACCCGCCGGGATGTCGATTTCTTTAAAATCGGTGAGCATTTCCAAATTAAAATTGCGCACCCGAGAATGATTTCGGCCAAAAGAATAGATCCAATCATCCAAACCCGTAGCCGTATAAGTCAATCTCACCGGCAACTGCTCGCCAGCTTTCAAAATCACCGCATCCGTGATGCCACCATTTCGAGGAGCCTTATCGGCTTTTTTCTCACCCAGCACAAAACTGAACTGATCGTAACGAGCGTCCTTAGCAGGAAACTTGAACGATATATAAATCGTCTGGGTGATCGGCGTAGGATTTTTGATGATATAATCCGCACTGAAATCCACCTTATACGTTCGATACCACAACAAACCTTTTTTTTGTTTGTCAAAATCCAGATTCACTTTGATATCGCTCGATTCGGGATGGATCTCCCGCCGCGCATTGGCAGCCGTAGGCGAGATATAAAAGATCTCCGGATGCATTTGACGCATCGGCACCCCCCAGTTCCCCTCCACCGCTTTGCCCAGTGCCCTACCGCTGACCGCCGTTCGATAAGTCAGAGCATTGCCCAATACAAACCAAGCCACTCCCGTCCCCACCACAATAAACAATATAGCAAACAATCGATTCACATTCATAATAACTCCTAATTCAATTTTTAAACTTCAATTTTCAAACTTCTAACTTCTAACCCTCAATCCCACGGCGACGGTAATACAGCTCCACCGCCGGTCGCTCTCCGCGACAAAGCTCCTTCTGCAGACGAATCAAATGCTGTTTGCCCACAGGCGTTTTTTTGCCAGATTTTGAGCCCTCAGCTGACAACTGCACATTACCCTCCAATGCTGTGATCTCGTAAATCTGCGGTATATCCAGTTGCCAATCGAGGCGATGAATAAATAGCTCTGTCTGCGGTAGCTCCACGATCATCTGCCCCGATACCGGATCAAAGGCACTGCTCTGTAGCGCATAAGAAAACTTCACCACAGTGCCGCTAGAGTCGTTAGACTCTTCAACAGGAGCTTTCAGATGAAACTCCAACTCCCCCTCCTTGCGCCTAACCGGCTTCACCGCCTGACCATCGACCTCACAGGACAACACCTGATCCAGAGCAGGGATCGCCACCACCCAATGCAAGGCCCCAGTTTGTTGCACATGATACTCAGCCTCCACCAGCATAGAACCATCTTTCACCACCCGAGTGGCAAAAGTAGCCTGGCTCACCGTCGCTTGCACCGTCTCCAGAACTGGCAACCACTTCGCCTCGATCTGTAAATCCCCACTCGACTCCGCCGTCACAAACTCCAATCCCTTCACCTGTTGCGCCAACCATTTTGGCAAACGTCGTGATGCCACCGTCGCGCTCACCCCTTGCCCCTTCCACTCCAGACCTTGCACCGTTCCTATCGCCAGCAAATGTTTGGCTCTATTCTCCTCAGCCGCTAATCGAGGAGGTCGAATCACCCAATTTTGTGACAAAGGGGACTGCGCCAATTGGTACGAAAGCTGCAATCGACGATCCAAACGATCTCTGTTGCCCCACACCACATGCAAGTTACGCAGACCGTCACGCCCCGCTCGCAGCTTCCAAGAAACCACATCCTCCCCCTCTACCGCTACCTCCGCTACTTGCTGCGGCAGCAACAAATCCATCGACACACCAGAACCCGCATCCGCTTGCGCAAATATCTGCGACCGGTAATGCAGACGACCATCCTCATACGCCACAAATATCTGCGACTCGATGGCCCACTCACTCTCCACGATCGGCGCATTCTCCATCGCCGCAGACGCCTTGACCGCATCCGCAGACTGCAAAATCAAAGTCAATGGCTGCCCCTCCCCCTTCAATAAAAAATCCAAACCGTCCGCCAGTTCTGTAGCCATCACCGCCTCATCCCCCTCGCCTGCTAACAGCCTCATCGACTGTCCCGGCGACAAACCACCCACTCGCAGACGGCTCAAAGTCGCCGCAGCAGGACGCAATTTGAGCCCCCCATCAGCCTGCCCCGTTTTGATCCCAGGCCAAGACCGCACACCCGCCGCCCTCAGCTGCAATTGCAAATCATACTCCCCCTTACCCTTGATCATCAGCGCATACACCCCGTCCTGCCTAACGATACGCCCCTCACCCGCATCGCTAGATTCGAGACTGATATCTCCCCCTATCAGCGGCACGATCTGCCATTCATCGCTGAACACCTCGACCCGATAATCCACACGGATCAAGGATTGTTGATCCGCAAGCTCCAGATCATACACCGCAGATACCACCACCGCGCTGATCGGACTCGCCTGCTCAGCAGGCAGCACATCCTTTTCCCTCAAAGCCAACCACAAACGCCGCATCTCCGCATAGGGAATGCGCACCTCCCCTTGAGTTTCACGCTCTATTTCATCTCCCGCTATCACCCCATCAAAATCAATGACCGGTGAAAAAAACGAACGCCCCTCCTGTTCAGTCGCCCCTACACAGGTCACCAAATTGGAAACCAACAAACTCACCCAACACAAAACACCTAATTGATAACTTTTCATGCCCACACCCTGACAAAGCATTGTGAAAATCAGGTGAAGCTTGTGTGAAAATTAGGAGAATTATTGCAACTATTCAGATTCATCTATGCGCACTATCAATCCCTCCGATCCACGCAATACCATTGCTGCCCACATTCACAATTCCCAATCCACCTCCCTTAATTTACCTTTTACGTAAATAGTGACAATTCCGTCACAAAGCTCGTTCCACGTGTTTCACGGACTTTTCACACAAGTTATTCACAGGCACAATCCAGTGATGACAAGGATCGGTGAATAAGTGCCCTTCACCCAAGCAACACCCAATTTGTTCCATAGCAGCTGTGGAACAATAGCAAGGCTCTCCGCCAAAACTTAAAACACATTTCCGCTAACTTATATAGGAAAGCAATAAACACCCCATCTTCTCACCTCCACTCTCAAGCCCCTTAGCAAAGCTAATATCGACTCAACTTCAAGTTACACTTAAAGATCGTAAACACCTAATAATAAGTTAATTAGATACTATTTTTACTCTAAAAACAACGCTAGGGTCAACCTCAAACAACTCAAGCCCCCCCTGCTCTCTAGCTCAAGTCAGCACAAGATTCGCGGCTCCGGCCTATCACCCAAACCCATAAGCCACAAGGCTTCGATAGCCTACCGAGCCTCCGCCTGCACCCTTTCTCAAATCCCTACCTCGGGCGCCACTTCCACCTCGTTTCGCACGCAAACTGGGCACCTATGTGAACAAACTCACAAGTTATTCACATTTTGTTCTTTACTGTGCACATTCAACCTTCGCGGCTGCACAAATGGAACAACTGCTCAAAAACACCCGTTGCACTGATATCCGATCCATCCGTGAGCGCGGGAAAATCGCCAATCAGAACTGGACGATCCCTTCTATCCTCTGGCACCCTGCCATGCGACCCCTTCACCAGGCTCGCATCCAGCGGAATCACATCGTAGAGACTACGGAAACCCAATAGGCTGCGCAATTTTTTAAAGCCCATCTTGAGCTTAGGCGAACGCAATTTGGGATCGAGAAATAACTCCACCGGATCGTAACCCGGCTTGCGATGGATATCGACCGTGCGAGCGTAATCTGGCGCCTTGCGATCCTCCTCCCAGAAATAATAAGTGAACCAGCTACGCGCATCGGACACCGCTATCAAATCACCCGAATTTTCATGCTCTAGTCCATAATAATTCTTCATCGACGGCCCGATCACCTCATCCACCCCAGCCGTGGTGGTCAACACCCCGCGCACCTCTTCGAGAATATCAGGATTGTTCACGTAAACATGCGCCACCTGATGATCCGCAATCGCAAAAGCCTGTGACGCCCCTAAATCCAGCGTATCACGATTCAATTCATTTTTAATCGCCAACCATCCTTTTTCACGAAAAATACGATTCAGATGAATCGGACGATCCACCTCCGTGATCCCATACTCTGAGAGCAACACTACTTTGACCTCTCTAGCTTCGTAAAAACGAATCAAATCACCCACCACCGCATCGATCAAACACAAATCATCAAAGATATAAGGGTCATTGGGACCAATACGCTGCAAATTGTAATCCAAATGTGGCAAATAGATCAAAGTCAAACCTGGATCATGTTTGAGTTCTACCGTTTTAGCGACCTGAGCAATCCAACGCGAAGATTCGATATTCGCCATCGGTCCCCAGAAAGTGTGAAAAGGAAAGTCCCCCACCTCGTCACACACCTCCTTAGCTAACGACTCCGGCTGACTCGCTACACCAAAAACCTTACTGCCATCAGCTTTATAGATAGGGCGAGGCGTGATCGAGTAATCCACCGAAGAATACATATTGAACCACCAGAACAAATTCGCGCAGCTGTAGTCTGGATCGTTCTCGCGCAACAAGTCCCACAACTTAGGAGCTTCCACCAGCCGGTTCGACTGTTTCCAGAAACGATGTTCCGCGTAAGCTCGATCATACCAGCCATTGCCCACGATGCCGTGCTCCGCTGGCAATTTTCCCGTCAAATAGGTCGCTTGTGCCGAGCAAGTCACCGCCGGCAGTACCGGCTCGATGTGCCCGATGCGATTCTCCCTACGTGAGAGAAAATCGGCGATATGAGGCGTGTGTTCGCCAATCAGCGAAGGCGTGAGCCCAACCACATTGATGATGACTGTAGGTGACAATGACATGAAATTTATACAAAAAAAATCGAGCTGAGCAATAATTAACGCGAACGCTTAGAAAAACCCTTCACGTGTCTCAAATCAGCAATAGGATCATAACCTACACGCTTGCCCCATTCTGCATTTTTTATTGATTTCTCTCCGCTTTTATATTCCGCAATTTTACGATCGCCAATATACAATTTCACCCATATTCCATCCAAAATGTAACGAGTGTCGTAATCGGTGTATACAGCCTCATTCAACAGCCTACCATCTGACTTTCTAACTCTAACAATGCTCTTAACTTGCCATTTAGCCTTTAATAAAGTGACATTTTTTAATTTCAAAACCGTCCTTTTAGTATTTTCCAAACTATCAACAGCATCCTCTCCTTTTACCATAAAAGTTATTTCCTGTTTCGATTTCCCTCCCCTCCATTCTCTGCGAATAGCCAACTGATACTCAACCCTCACATCTTCCACCTTCACTCCTGATTTGTTAGCGATCTCAAGCTCATAGTGTTTCATCGATGTCGCTAACTTCTCTTTAGAACCACCCTTACTTGTCCGTTTATCGATTTGCTCAACTTTTGATTCCTTAAAGGCAAACCAATAACGGACATTCTCTTTAACCCATTTCCGTAAATACTCCTGATCCTCTTTGCTTAAATCCGCAAAAGGAAACCTAAATGTTTTACCATTTCGCTTAAGGTGCACCTTCCCATGCTTGACCAACAAAACTTCCGCTTTGATCACCCTGCCTTGAGTATCTGTGAATTCACGAATCTCCCCATCTTCCCCCATGAGTAGATTTGAGTTACAAATAAACAGTAATAAAATGGAAAACAATCTTCCTCGCATCGGTTTCATAGAATTTTTCGATCAAATTCATCGTGACCGCTATTACCTATAAATTCAATCGAGTTTACAGATATTTTTTGTCATCCGCTACGGAGCGTGATATCCATTCTGCAGCACTTCACCCGTATGAGTTCCAAATCAGAATACCTAGAACAGTTTTTCCAATCCGATGGGCGCACCGTGATCACTCCGATCGATCACGGAACCGCCATTCCCGTGCCTGAACTGAGCGACCCAGCAGCCCTCATACAATCGCTCAATCCCTTCGTCGATGGCTATGTGGTGAACCTAGGTATCGCCCTAGCCTGCCATGAAGCACTCAGCGGCAAAGGCGTCTGCCTGCGCACCGATTGTTACAAACCCACCTACGGTGACAACGAAGATACCGGCCCCTTCCGCCTCTATTCTCCAGACGAAGCCGAAGCGGTCGGCGCCCATGCGGTGATGAACATGTGTTACACCCACCACCGCAACGAAACCGAAATCATCCGCGAATGCGCCGAACTGATTTCCGAATCGCTCGAAGCCGACTTACCCGTTATTTTAGAAACCCTACCCTTCGGTATTGGGCGTCCCGATGACTACACGGTCGAAAATATCGCCTTTGCCGCCAGAATGGCAGTCGAACTCGGTGCCGACGTGGTAAAAACCGCCTACCCTACAGGAGCTTCGATGGATGATTTCAAAAAAATCGTCGGTGCCTGCCCCGTGCCTGTCATTTTATTAGGCGGAGCCGCCGGAGGCAATGACCTCGACCTGCTCACCATGGTGCACAACGCCATCGAAGCCGGTGCCGCGGGCATCGCTATCGGTCGCAATGTCTGGCAACATCCGACACCACCTAAAATGGCTGCCGCCTTGCAAGCCATCGTGCATGACAACGCTAGCGTTGACTTGGCACTCAAACTGCTCTCTTAATTTCACACTACCCACTTTACTCTCTTAATTTTATGAAATCACTCTGGTCCGACAAAGAAGCTAACAAATACCGTGGCGATCTTGCCACCCGCGTTTACACCTCGCGCCTACTCGGCGCCGAACCCGCCTTGGTGCTGCACGGTGGCGGCAATACCTCGGTCAAAACTCGTGAAAAAGACTTTTTTGGCAATCCCGTCGATGTGCTGCATGTCAAAGGCAGCGGCTGGGATCTCGGCACCATCGAAAAGGCTGGTTTCGCTCCAGTGCGCATGGATACCCTGTTGCAAATGGCGGAGCTCAAAGAACTCAGCGACGCAGACATGGTCACCCATCAACGCGCCGCCATGCTCAATCCCGACGCCCCTACTCCGCCGATCGAAGCCATCGTGCATGCCGTCATCCCACACAAATTTGTCGATCACCCCCACTCCGATGCCGTCGTCGCTTTGACCAATCACAAAAACGGCCGCGCAACCATCGACGAAGTTTACGGCTCACGCGTTGTGGTGGTGCCTTACGTCATGCCCGGATTCGAACTCGCCTTGGCAGTCGACAAAGCCATGAAATCCGTCGATAACCCAAGTCAACTCGACGGCATGATCCTGATGAATCATGGTATCTTCACCTTTCACCAAGACGCGCAGCGCAGTTACGAGTTGATGATCGAACTCGTCACTCTGGCAGAAAAATACCTCGCCAAAAAATCTCGCGGCAAATCCATCGCCAAAGCTACCCGCTTGCATAAAGCCAACGAAAACCTGCTACAACTGGCTGAGCTTAGACGTCAGGTTTCTCTCAAACGTGGCTGTGCCGTGTATGCCAAAATCAATCAATCCCGCGAAGCACGAGGATTTTCGAGCCTCAAAAATGTCAACTCCCTCGCCACTCGCGGCCCACTCACCCCCGATCACGTGATCCGCACCAAGCGCATTGCTTTGACCCATCAAGGAGACGATCCCGCAGCCTCGGTAGAGAAATTCGCCACTAACTACCAGAAATATTTCGACAAATACAACGACGGCAGCCTCACCATGCTCGACCCCGCTCCACGCTGGGCAGTCTGGGCGAACCACGGCACCATCGCCTTCGGTGCCACTCTCGCAGAAACCGACATCATCGCCGACATCACCGAGCACACCGTCGAAACCATTCAAAAATGCGAAAGCGCCTTCGACGGCGGCTGGAAAGCCCTGCCTGCCGGTAAGATCTTTGATATCGAATACTGGGAACTCGAACAAGCCAAGCTGCGCAAGAACTCCTCGGGAAGCGCACCTATTCATCAAGGAAAAATCGCCCTCGTCACGGGAGCTGCGGCTGGCATTGGCTTTGCCTGCGCCGAAGCACTCGCACAACAAGGAGCCAAAGTGATCGC
>JAKISY010000011.1 GCA_021648365.1 Verrucomicrobiales bacterium | reverse complement strand
AGGAACAGGAAGCTTGGGGCGAATTTCTACAGCATCAGGCATTGCTACCACCTCCCACCCCACAGGGATTTTACCTAGTGGGGAATCAACGAGCTTCACTCGACCCTCACCCCCGCCTCTCCCAGAGGGAGAGGAGCTATTCGAAACTTCGAGATTTTTTCTGCGCTCGTCATCGGGGAGTGTGGTCTGGGGTGAGGAGCTCTCTGAAGCTACGAGATTTTTATCCACCTCTCCCTCTGGGAGAGGGGTGAGGGGTGAGGGTGCGCAGCATGGGAAGCGGAAATGCACAAACCATTCCCGATACAGCGATTGCGCCATCTCCTCCAGGATCTTGATCCGACGCAGGTTGTTCTCTATCAAATCATCATACGCCGATAAGATCCCCGCAATCCGCTTCTGCTCAGGGAGGGGGGGATAACAAACCGGAATGTTCCGTAAAATCGTAGTATTCAAGTTTGGCATTGTTGCTCCTACTGCCTGATTGGAAATATAGCGGATTACTTTTTTGTCGCGGAGATAATAGTGCAAAAATTTAGGGTCAACAATTTCATCTCCAAGACTCAAGCGAAGACATCCTGTCCCGCATAGCCATCCATTTTCTCGCAAAGTGACGAGCGCTTGCCTCCCAATATCTCCACGTCGTCCATACACAATATCACCAGGCTTTAACTTGTGCTGAGAAAGCCGTTCAATATCTATGGTGCTAATGCGAGCAATGCTTTTCGTCGAGACCTTTCCCTCAATGATATTTTTTGGCATCACTACAGGTGTGCCTTCTTCTGTATAATCAGACTCATGTAGTTGAGATCCGAAAGGGCCTGTCTTGATCACACCATCGATTTTATCACATATTTCACCCAAAGATGTTTGGCACCATTTCTCACTCATACCTCCAGCATCTCCAATACATTGTTTGCGATGACCTCTTCGAGTTCATGGGCTTCGTTGTTTAAGACTTCGAGTTCCTCGTTGAGGGCGATGAGTTTTTCTTTGAAGTCTTCATCGCTGATCTCCTCCCCTTTGGCGACGCCGACATAACGCCCAGGGTTGAGCGACCACCCTTGCTGCTCGATCTCCGCTCGGGTGGCAGATTTGCATAATCCAAGAACGTCCTCGTAGGACGTTTTAGGATCACCCTCACCCCCGCCTCTCCCAGAGGGAGAGGAGCTTTGAGGCGAAAAGACCTCCTTGAGCTTTTCCTCTGAGCCGTGGGTGAACTCGGGGGACTCACCACGATAAAGACGCACGATGTTGGCGATGAATTCGATTTGCGCGGGAGTGAAATCGCGGTGGGCACGGTCGATCTGACGGTAAATATGCCGGGCATCGATGAAGAGCACGCTGTCCACGCGGTCGCTGCCAACTTTCCCTTTATCAAAGAACCAGAGGGTTGCTGGCAGAGTGACGGTGTAAAAGAAGTTGGAACCACAAGCGACCATGACATCGACGGCTCCCGTCTCGATGAGCTTCTGGCGGATGTCCTGCTCCGAGCTTCGGGCATCGGCAGCGGAGTTTGCCATAACAAACCCGGCTCTTCCGCCATCATTGAGCGAGGCGTAAAAAAGCTGAATCCAAAGGTAGTTCGCATTATCCGTGCGCGGCAAGCCAAAGGGGTAGCGTGGATCATCGGCGATGCGTTCTTTATCCACCTTACTGACGTTGAAGGGTGGGTTTGCCATCACAAAGTCGAAACGTCCATGCTGCGCACCCTCACCCCCGCCTCTCCCAGAGGGAGAGGAGCCTGAGGGGACGCAGTCATGCAGGTCCTCGTAAAAGGTGTTGGCCTGTTTGATATCGCCTGAGAGTCCGTGCACGGTGAGGTTGAGCCGGGCGAGCTTGGCGGTGGCGGAGGTTTTCTCCTGCCCATAGACCGATAGCTCCGAGGTCGGATTGCCTGAGTATTCCCCCCCTCTCCCCCTGGGAGAGGGGTTGGGGGTGAGGGGTCCGCTAAGTTTGTGGTTTGCCACAAACTTAGCGGACTGCACAAACATTCCACCCGAACCGCAAGCGGGGTCGAGGATGCGACCGTGGTAGGGTTCTAAAATCTCAACGATTAGTTTCACCATGGAAGTCGGCGTGAAGAACTCCCCGCCTTTCTGCCCCTCACTCATGGCAAATTTACCGAGAAAATACTCGTAGATCTTACCAAACACATCGCCATCTTTCTCCATCGGGATGCTGGCAATATCTTTAAGCAACGACTTCAGCGTGCGGTTATCGAGAATGTGATACGTCTTAGGTAGCACATCCGCGAGATCGGGGTTTTCTCTCTCGATCCCGCGCATTGCCGCATTCAGAGACTCACCGATCGACTCCCCCTCCGGGAGTTCTAAAATCGAACGAAACCGCGCCTCGTCCGGCACAAACAACACACCCGCCGCGTGGTAATCCGCAGGTCCGATCTTCCGCCTACGTCGCGATCCCTCAGCGGGAGCCATCTCTTTCTCCACCGCCGCAAACTTGGCATCGGCATAGCGGAGGAAAATAATCCCTAAAACAATCGGTGAGTATTCAGAAGGTTTCAAGTCGGCATCCGCCCAGAGCGTATTAGCCGTCGCCCACAGGCGGCGTTCAAGCTCGGCGGAGGTGTCATCAGTATCGGCAGGTTCAGTCCAGTGCATAAAAAATAATGTGTATCGCCTACGCGATCAGATATAGGTGGAAAGAATAGAGCAGGTCAGCTGGGATGAAAAGCAGACTTTTCCCATAAGAGCGAGTTAAGTCATACTCACACAGCACATTCAGAACAGCGATAAAATTGTTATAATCTTAAAGTATATTCCCTAGCACGCCCAAAAATACCTTGCATTATTAGCAGGTGTCGATTTCTTTATATGTAAGGGTCGAAATATGGCAAAGGAAACAGAACCTACATTAAGAGTTTTGTTTAATCCTGCACCAATAGTTTTGACGAGGTGACACTAATCCGTTAATTTTAAGAAAATAGAATGACGCAGTATCAAGAACCTATAGCCACAGGGCAGCCCAAGGCCTTCATTGAAAACTTAGCTGGCCAAATAGCGGGAAGATTGAATTTTCAAGCGGGTGGAGATCTTGCTGAAATTGTGAAAAGATTAGGTGGCGAAATCGAGGTTTTTTTTCCTGAAAAAGATAAAGCTAGCGGTTCCATTCGAGTTGATGGGCCGAAAAAATTCAAAATCTTCCTCTCACCCTACACTGGTGCATTGCGAGATCGGTTTACGATTGCTCATGAATTAGGTCACTATTTTTTGCATTCCTTAGCAGGTAAAAAGAAAATCGAAATCAAACGCGAGGGAAGCAATCGGCTAGAATGGGAAGCCAATTGGTTTGCTGCAGGCTTTTTAATGCCTGAAGAAGCCTTTAAAGAACAATGCCGGAAACTACATGGAGAGCTTGTCGTTTTAGCCTCTCATTTCAACGTTTCTACTCACACAATAGCCATTCGCAAAAAAAGTTTTGGGATTCAAGGATGAAATTACTGAAAAGGAGCTAAGCGAGTTAGCAAAGCCGTGCTTACGGCTTTTTATGAGCGTAGATGTGGTGGGATCCACTGCATTCAAACAAGAGAGAAACCGATCAGATCCTCAGGGTTGGTTAGAGTTTTTTTCCTCATTCTACACAGAATTTCCTGAACTTTTAAATACAGCACTTCTGTTTATTCTTCGCCAGAAGAAAATTAAAGCGGCTCCACCCGAAGCTCTCTTGTGGAAGGCGCTTGGGGATGAACTTATTTTTGTTGTGGAAATCAGCCATAGATCTGAAGCAGAGGTTCACCTTTTGGCATTCAGAGAAGCTGTAAGAAAAACAGTCACCTCTTTCATTCATAAAGAAGGGTTTCTATCAGTAAACTTCAAGGCAACGGCTTGGCTTGCAGGTTTCCCAGTAGGAAATGCAGCTGTCCCTCTGGATGATCAGAAAGGCGGTATTCCATACGATTTCATTGGCCCACTGATCGACATTGGATTTAGACTTGCAAACTTGGCTACACCAAGAAGGTTTGTGGTGTCGGTAGAGCTGGCCTATTTGATACTCAATTGTAAGGATAGTGTTATCGATTTCTATTTCGAAGGAAAGACTCAGCTAAAGGGTGTCATTCAAAATCGCTCATACCCTTTTATTTGGATGGATAATTATAAAGGTGCCGAAGGTGCGGATCGGCATCCTGAGCATGAACTGACAGAAAAAGAAGATGGCCTGACTGGCAAGGCACCCTCAAATTCACCAACACTGAAAGATTTTTGTCTCGCTTATATCAAAGAAATAGGGGCGCCCCTAATGATTCCTTTTATAGCAACAGATCCTGCAGACGGTTTAGAAAAATCTAAAGAATATGATATTGAGCGTGAAGTAATCGAAAACAGGTTGCGGAAAGTATTTATTGTTCGAGAAGATATAGAAATAACATCTACTGAAAGCTCACAAGATGCCGTTGATACTGAAAAATTAGATATAGATAAATTGCTTCCAGAATAGTGAAATTTTACATTGATTGAAATCTATTGTATTAGCGATAAATCCTTGATCATTCCCCAAAAGAGATCACTCGCAATTTACCTGCTGCGTTGCGGACATAGATCCTACCATTAGCGTACACAGGGGGAGTCCAGCAGCGGCCAGGAAGGGCGTCGAATTGAGCTCGCGCGGTGAAGGCTTTTTCTGAAGCGGTGCCGTAGAGCAGTTTGCCTTTTTCTGTTAGCACCACCCGTGGGTGCGTTCATCAAGATGTCAATCTTGGAGTTTATCGAGACAACGCTTTATGGAGTGCGCGCGGCTCGACGCCGCTTTTGTTGCTCGCTGGGCGTTCAAGTTATCATGACCCCGAAGTTATGAAAAATGGCTCGGCGAGATTCCGGGGATTAGAACGGACTTGAGGATACTAGCTTCGGGAAAGCGCTGGTTTGAATTTAGTGCTATTGGGCAGTAGGCTAATACTAGGGTGAGTGAAGGATGATATGGCGTGATATGGCGACTCCAGAGAAAACTGATTTTCAAAAAAAATTGCACGATGTGCCGCATGAGCCGGGTGTGTACTTGATGCGGGATCGTTTCAAAAAGGTGATCTATGTGGGCAAGGCGCGGGATCTGCGCAAGCGGCTGGCTTCTTATTTTACTCCCTCACGCAAAAAGAGGGCGGAGCTCAAGACGAAGGCTTTGATCGATAGTATCTGGAGTTTTGATATCCATACGGTGCGCAGCGAACCGGAGGCCTTGCTGCTAGAAAGCAAGTTGATCAAGGATTATCGCCCCAAATACAATGTCAGTTTCAGAGATGATAAACGTTTTCTGATGGCGAAGGTGAATCTGGAGGAGCCGCTGCCGCGATTTCAGTTGGCGCGGGTGCGGAAGGGGGATGGGG
The DNA here is from genome assembly GCA_021648365.1 of Verrucomicrobiales bacterium. GTDB lineage: Bacteria > Verrucomicrobiota > Verrucomicrobiia > Verrucomicrobiales > DEV007 > JAADHD01. Next base: position 61,874 of record JAKISY010000011.1, on the reverse strand, counting down.
CTAAGTATTTTGGGCCTTTTGTGCATTCGGCGGCTTTGCGTGAGACTTTGAATTGGTTGAGCTTGGAATTTGGTTTGCGCACCTGTAGCCCTTTGCAACCGGGAGAGAGTGACTACAAACACTGTCACGATGATGTGATCAGGAATTGCAGTGCGCCGTGTGTGGGCAAGGTGAGCGGGGAGGAATACCGAGCGAAGGTGGAAGAGGCGTGTGCTTTCATGAAGGGGCGTTCGCGAGAAATGGTGGGGGAAATCGAGACGGAGATGCTGCGCGCGGCGGAGGATCAAGATTTTGAGCGGGCGGCGCAGTTGCGCGACATGGCGGAGAGCATGAAAAAAACTTTGCTGCGGGCACGGAATTTTCTCGGGGTATCGGGTTTGCCAGAAGGATCTACGATTCAGCCGAAACAAGATGTGCTGGAGTTACAACAGGCTTTGGGTATGGCACAGGCTCCGACGGTGATGGAGTGTTTTGATATTTCGAATATTTCCAATACCTACTCGGTGGCGTCGATGGTGCAATTCCGCGAGGGGCGGGCGAAAAACCAGAACTACCGACGTTTTAGGATAAAAACGGTGACTGGGCAGGACGATTTTGCCAGTATGGCGGAGGTGGTGAAGCGTCGCTATACAGGGATTTTGCGCGCGGCTCGGGATGCTGTGGGGGAGGAGGTTGCGATGCAGTCACAGCTGCAGCCGCTGGAGGCGATGCGAGAATGGCAAGAAAAACTACCTGTGTCTGCCCGTTTGCCAGATTTGGTGATCGTGGATGGCGGCAAGGGGCAGTTGAGTTCGGCGATGAAGGAGTTGCAGCTACTAGGTTTGCACGATTTGCCGATCATTGGTTTGGCAAAAGAGCGCGAGGAGATTTTTCAACCTGGTTGTTCCCAACCGATTGTATTATCTCATGAAACAGGGGCATTGAAGCTGTTGCAGAGGATTCGTGACGAAGCACATCGATTTGCCAATGGTTACCATCAGATTCTGATGAAACGTCGCATCAAGGAGAGTGTGCTGGACGATTGTCCTGGGATCAGTCGCATTCGCAAGGAGCGGTTGTTGAAGTCTTTTGGGTCATTGGCGCGTTTGAGAAAGGCTGAAATCGAGAAGATCGCGGAGGTGCCAGGCATCAGTTTGAAGCTGGCAGGGGAGATTTTGCAATTTTTGAAGACACATGGCTCTTGATAAGGTAAAGTGATCCTTTTCGTCTTGGGTGAAAGATGCTAGGATTTTTTACCGTAGGTATGCAATGCAAGCCATCCTTAACATGAAGCAAAAGCAGGAAAATCTATTCAAATTTCAGATCCTTTCGCGGGGTTTTGGTCACTATGCTGTGGGCTTGGTGTTCTTACTCTTAACTGCTGTCTTTTTGCCTGCAGGGCATGGGCAGCAAAAGAAGGCGCCGCCAAGCGTAAAAGCTAAGGCGGTTAAAGCTCAAGAGGTGGCGCCTGGTATCTTTGTGCCGAAGGGAAAGGTGAAGGTTAAGGAAAGTAATAGCCAGCCGCAAATGCGAGCAGATGGAAAATCTCTGGCTCAACCGGTGCCGATCAAAGCGGCGCAAGAGGTGCCAGCTAAAAAGAAGGCGATGCCTAACTTCCAACCGACGCTCAAAGCGAAGGATGTGATTGGATCGTCCTTGGAGACTAAAACAGAGGCGCGAACCTTCACCCTGACGGTGCCTGCTCCGCGTGGGCAAATCATCGACCGCAACGGCTACCCTTTGGCACAGAGTCGTGTGGCGTATTATGCTGCGATCAATTTTCCACAGCTGAAGGATACGAGTGATAAAGATATCGCGCGCTATGCCTTGGAGCGAGTGAATAAGGCCAATCAGGTTTTGGGGGGCAATTGGGATCTCAAATACAAAACCGTGTTGGAGCACTACAAAGAGCGCCGCTGGTTACCGCTGGTATTCTCTACTCCTTTGACGGAAGCTCAGGCGCGTAAGCTGAAACCAGAGCTGATCAAGGGCTTGATGCTGCATCCTTTTTATCAACGAGTTTATCCGCAGCATTCGCTGGCGTCTCATATCGTCGGTTATGTCGGTAGGCGTCCGCCTCGTCGGACGGGACCAGTGGAGGATGGTGAATCAGTTTGGCCACAGGCAAAAGGGGTGGACGGTTTGGAGGCGGCTTTTGATGAAGAGCTCACAGGCAAACCTGGTAAAATCAATATCCTGTTTGATTCGGACGGCACTAAGTTGACGGAGGAGATGATTCAACGTCCTAAGCCGGGCAAGACGGTGGTATTGGCACTGGATCTTGAGATTCAAATGTTGGCGGAAGAAGTTCTGCAGGAAAAAACTAAGAGTGGGGCTTTTGTGATTATGGATGTGCGCACGGGTGACATCCTTGCGATGGCTTCGTGGCCGCAGTATGATCCGAATATTTTCATCCCTGCTATTTCGCAAAAAGATTATTCTGCGCTGCAAAACGATCCAGCTAAGCCGCTTTTTGCGCGCGCCTTTCGTGGTGCGTATCCGCCAGCTTCGGTTTTCAAAACGACAGTGGCGCTAGCCACATTAGAGGCGGGAACGGTAACGGAAGATACTTTGTTTTCGTGCCCGACGGGTTTAGCCATCGGGGATCGTGTGTTTCATAACTGGAATAAAAAGGGTGAGGGCTCGATGAACGTAGTGGGCGCGCTGACGAGATCGTGCAATACGTGGTTTTATCAGGCGGCATTAAAAACAGGTGCGGCGCCGATCACAGAGATGGCTATGCGTTTAGGTTATGGCAAAAAGACGGGTTTGCCTTTGCCGGCGGAGGCAAAAGGTTTTGTCACCTCAGATCGCTGGTCGCGGGAAAAGTATGGTCACCCGATTCTTGATGGGGATTTGGCTAACATGGCGATTGGTCAGGGGACGGTATTGGCAAGTCCGCTGCAAGTGGCGCAAGCGATGGCGGCGATTGGTAGTCGTAGGAGAGTGGTGCGACCGAGGTTGGTGCTGCAAATTCAGGATGTCAATGATTCGGTGACGCGGACCTTTCGGGTGAGGGAACGAATTCCGCTGAACATCGATCCATACAATATGGAGATTGTGGTGCAGGGCATGGTGGATGTGGTGAATGCGGGCAATGGAACGGCTCGCCGTGCTAGGAATGAGCACATCACGGTGGCAGGGAAAACTGGCACGGGTCAGTGGAAACCCCACTTGGAGCAAAATGTGGCATGGTTTTCTGGTTTTGCTCCTGCTGATTATCCGATTTTTGCTTTTGCTGCGGTGTATGAAGGCACGCCGGGTGAGCGTGTCGGTGGCGGGAAAAATGCGGGTCCGATTGTGGGGGCCTTTTTTGAGAAATACCTTAAAGATGAAGAGCGCTTGGCTGAGTTTAAGAGTCAGGTGGAAGATATTGAATTGGCGCATAACGATCAAGGCATCGTCAGGCCGGAAATCACGGGATCTATTTTTAAAAATACCAGTTCAAGGGATCGTGCTCGCAAGGCGGTGAACGAGGTGAAGGCGATCGAGAAGGCTGACAGTGGTGGTTTGCTCAAATGGTTTCGTGGATTTCGTAAACGCAACTGATGCCTTGATCCTATGATTGAAGATTGGCAGGGCAAGGTGGTGGTGATCACGGGTGGAGGTGGAGGCATGGGGCGCGCGACTGCGAGACGTTTTGCCAAAGCGGGGGCGAAAACTTTTGTATTAGGGCGCACCTTGGGTTCTTTGCAACAGTGTGCGGAAGACTCGGATTTGATGGTTCCTGTAGTTTGTGATGTAGCAGATTCTGCCAGTGTGGCGTCGGCTATGGAGCGCATCCTCGAAGTAGGTGTGCCGACGGCCTTGATCCATACGGCGGGGATCAATACGCCAGATCGGTTCATGGCGCACGAAGATCCGGGCAAGGTGGCGAGCGAAAAAAGCTGGCGAGAGGTGCTGGATGTGAATGTGATGGGGGTGGTGAATATGATGCAAGCGGTGGCGAAGCCAATGGCGGAAAATGGTGGGGGTCGGATCGTGGTGGTGAGTTCTACTGCGGGGCATGGTTTTGATTCCTACGCGGGTGTTCCTTATACTGCGAGCAAGTGGGCAGTGCATGGTTTGTTGTTCACTGCGCGCGCGCAATTTTCTGCTCAGGGCATTGTGCTGTCGGAGTATGCGCCCGGGGAAACGCTCACTCCACTGGTAGATAAACGTCCGGTGAAAGTGGCTGAGCAGCATCGGCAGGCTATGATTGCGGTGGAGGATTGTGCCAACAGTTTATTTTTTATGGCATCTCAGGATCATTGCATGGGAGTGATCCAGTTGCCGGCGTACCAGCCCTTTGGGGGCATGCCTCCACAAATACAGGCCCCGTGGTTGTCGGGTTTGCATATCAGTGAGAAAACTGATCTTGGGTAAGGGAGCAGAAGAGCGAGCAAGGAGCTTTAGAAGCATGATATGATCAAAATAGAAAAGCTTCAGTTCAGCTATCCGGAAGGCGGGTTTTGTCTCGATATCGAGGAACTGATCGTGGAGCGTGGTCGTCGTGTGGCGGTGATCGGGTCAAGCGGCACGGGCAAGACGACTTTACTCAATCTGATCTCTGGAGTGGAGATTCCTAATGCCGGAACGGTTTCACACGATGGGGTAGTGATCTCTAATTTGAGTGACAAACAAAGACGGGATTTTCGTAGTCAACACATAGGTTTTGTATTCCAAGAATTTGAGCTTTTGGAGTATCTCAATGTTTTGGATAATATCTTGTTGCCGTATAGAATCAGCACCGCGCTGAAACTCAATGGCACGGTCAGACAGAGAGCTGAGCAGCTAGCAGACAGCCTAGGTATGGCGGATAAACTACGCCGCTATGCGAATCAACTTTCACAAGGGGAGCGGCAGCGAGTGGCGATTTGTCGTGCTTTGCTCACAGAGCCTAGTGTGATTTTGGCAGATGAACCGACGGGTAATCTCGATCCGGAAAATACCAAGCGGGTTTTGGATATCATATTCGACTATGTGAGCGAATCTGGAGCGACGCTGGTGAGTGTGACACATGAGCTGGAGCATGTGGATCGTTTTGACGAAGTGGTGGATTTCGCAAAATTCAGGAAGGGGGTAGCAGATGCTTGATACCTTATACCTGGCATGGCGTTACCTGCTTTATAACCGTCTCAAGACGATCATCCTGGTTTTGTCGGTCACTTTGATTATTTTTCTTCCGATTGGCTTGAAGGTTTTGGTCGGACAGAGCGCGCGTTCGTTGACAGCTCGTGCGGAGCAGACGCCGTTGATCGTAGGAGCAAAGGGTAGTTCTTTGGAGTTGGTTCTCAATGCGCTCTATTTTGAATCGGACACGCCTAGTATCATCACCTACTCGCAATCACAGAGCATTACCGATTCTGGCTTAGCACTGGCGATACCTCTGCACACGCGTTTCAAAGCGCGCAAGTTTTCTATCGTGGGCACCACGGTGGATTATTTTGATTTTCGCCAATGTGAAGTAGCACAAGGGCGTATGATGGCGATATTAGGAGAGTGTGTGTTAGGATCGCAGGTGGCATCTCAACTAACACTTGCAGTGGGCGATAGTCTGGTGTCTTCGCCGGAAAGCGCTTTTAATCTGGCGGGTGTCTATCCTCTCAAGATGAAAGTGGTGGGTGTGCTCGCTTCGTCGGGCACGCCGGATGACCGTGCTGTGTTTGTCGATCTCAAAACTGCGTGGGTGATCGAGGGGCTAGCTCATGGGCATCAAGACATGGCTAAAGTAGCAGACTCTGCTGTGCTAGAGCGTAAAGGAGGGGTGATCGTCGCCAATGCTTCTTTGCAGCAATACAATGAGATCACCGAGGCTAATATCGACTCTTTTCATTTTCATGGTGAGAATGCTGATTTTCCGATCACGGCGGTGATCGCGTTGCCTCATGATCAAAAATCCTCTGCTTTGTTGCAGGGTAAATATCTGGGCAAGCAGGTGGCGGTGCAGATCGCCCTGCCTGATTTGGTGATGGACGGATTGTTGAAAACGATCCTAACGGTGCAGAATTATATCATTGCGGGGGTGTTTGTGATTGCCTTGTCCACACTGATGACTGCAGCATTGGTGTTCATGCTGTCCTTGCGATTGAGAAAACGTGAGATACAAACGATGCACCGTATCGGAGGTCGTAAGCAGTTAGTGATCGGCTTGCTTGGCTCCGAGATTCTCGTTGTATTGCTGATAGGTGGGTTGTTAGCCCTAGCGATGACCTTGCTGATCAGTCAATGGGGCGAGCATTTGATCAGGCTGTTGGTTTTGTGAGGATAGAAGGTGCTGAAACTACCCTGAGAGACGTTTGCTGAGGAGGAGTGAACCGCAGATTACGCAGATGAACGCAGATAAAGAGAGGGCAATTGATAGGGAAAGAAAATTTTGGGGGAATTATTTTTATCGTGTAGAGTGTCTTGAAATGAAGATTTATCCTATAGCTTTCATCTTTTTAGTAGTTTTTGTTGGTTTAGTATCGTGTTCTCCGGAAAAGCCGTCGCAGGCTTTGGCTGAAAAACAGCTTATTTATACGGTTAACTACCCCTTGGCTTATTTTACTGAGCGAATGGCGATAGAAGGTGTTGAGGTGGTGTTTCCAGAAATGGAAGGTGATCCAGCTTTTTGGAAACCCTCCGCTGAGCAGGTCGCCGAGTTCCAAAAAGCACATTTGATTTTGCTCAACGGAGCTTCGTATGCCAAATGGGTGGAGAAGGTGTCTTTGCCACAAGCGAAGCTGGTGGATACGTCTGCGGGTTTTGCGGATCAGTATATTCACGAGAAAAATGCTAGTGCGCACACGCATGGACCAGAAGGCGCGCATACTCACGGCAGTGTCGCTTTCACGACATGGCTAGATCCCTTGTTAGCATTGAAGCAGGTGGAAGCGATCAAGCAAGCACTCGCGGATAGGGGCTTGTTGGATGAGAATGGTTTTGAGGATTTGAAAAAGGACTTACAAGATTTGCATACTGAGATGCAGCAGGCTTTTGCGAAGGTGGGAGATGCTCCGCTATTAGCGTCGCATCCCGTTTATCAGTACGTGGCTCGGCGTTATGATCTGAATTTGCAGAGTGTGCATTGGGAGCCTGACGTGATGCCCGATGATGCGATGTGGCGAGAGTTCGATGAGCTGTTAAAAAAGCATCCAGCAAAAATAATGTTGTGGGAAGCTGAGCCGCTAGCTGCTTGCAAAAGCCGACTTGAAGAGAAGGGGGTCAAAGTAGTGGTATTGGACCCTTGTGGTAATCGTCCGCAAAAGGGGGATTATTTTTCGGTGATGAAGGCGGGATTGGGAAAAATCAGATAAGTTTTTTGCGGGTGGCTGATGAAAAGTAGCATGGGCATCCTGCCCATGAATCTCGGGCAAGATGTTCGAGTCACGCTGATATTTGCATTTTATGCTCGTCGTGAGTTTCTGGGTGAGGCATACTGAATGGGAATCACACAAAAACCATGGACGAAGATAAAGATACTTTGGATAAAGCTTTTGATCGGCTCAAGCAAAGCCGTGACGAATTGAAACTCAAAATGCACTTAGGCGGTAAGGAGGTGCAAGATGAATGGAGCAAACTCGAGGCGTGCTGGACGGACTTGGAAAAGAAGACGCAACCCCTTTCTGGAGCGGTCAAAGAAGCAGCAGCGAGTAGCGGGGAACAAGCGAAAAAGGTAGCGACAGCCGCTCTGGATTTGACGGCTCAGGAGTTGAATGAGGGTTATAAAAAACTGCGCAATCTATTACAGTGAGGGGTTCTCAGGAAGCTCGCATTTTTTTAAAATGTTGAGCATTTCCCGGTCGAGATTCTCCCAGCAAAGCTCGGTAGAATTTTTCTGAGAGCTGACAAACTTGAATAAACCGAGAATGCCTCGTTCGAAGCGCAGCTTGACAACAACGATGTCTTGCTGGTCATCAAGCGGGCTACGGTTGAGAAAAAAGCCTTTGTTCATGGCGTGCTGGTCTTCTTGTTTGTAAGTCGCTATAACTTCACTGGGGGTGTCAGCGGGATTTACTAGGCGGTATTTTTTACGTTCAAGGATCTGATCAAGCGACTGTTCGAAAATTTTAGCAAAACAAGGATTAGCATAAAGGATGCTTTCCTGATGACCTTCATAAGCTGCGTACCAAATGGCTACGTTGGTTTGATGATCAAAAAAATTACTTAGAGAATCTAGTTTTTCCATGTGGAGGCGGGTTTATTTGGCAGGGCGTTTTTCACCCTTTTTTCTTTTAGCTGAAACTTTGATGATAGGTGGTGTGAGCCCGTCGTCAGGTTGATTCCACAAGCGATAGGGATCGTTTAAGCGGCGCTGTTCAGAAAGTAACAGAGCTTCCATTTGTGCGAGTTTGTCTGCGTAGGCAGGATCATCTGCGAGGTTGCGTTGTTGGTCAGTAGGTTGGTTGCCCGTCAGCTTGACTGTGGCGGAGTCATGGTGTTGTGCGAGCAGTTCATTAGGGTTTTCTGCTAAGTTGAAGAGTTGAGTTTTGCGCACGGTGCCATCGAGCACGTCATATTTGATCAATTTCCAATCACCTTTTTTGACACTGCGAATACCGGGTTTGGTGCCACCGCAGTAAACCCCGTAAAGAACGTCGCGAACGGTGTCTTTTTTGCCTTCGAGCACGGGTTTGAAACTGAGCCCTTCACTGCTGGCGGGTTTTTCTACACCAGTCAAATCGCACATCGTGCTTAGCACGTCGAGCAAATAGATGTTGCCCTTGGCGCGGCTGCCGGCTTGGATGCCCGGTCCCTTTACAATGAAGGGCACGCGCCAGGTGTGTTCGTAGAGGTTTTGTTTGCCTTGCAAACCGTGCCGCCCGATAGCGATGCCGTGATCGGAGGTGTAGAAGATGTAGGTATTGTCGAGTTCGCCCATTTCTTTCAATTTTTTCAAGACACGAGCAATCTGGATGTCGATATTTTCTGCGCAAGCGTATTCGCGTCCGAGTTCGTTGCGAATGGTGCGTTGATCACGTTTTTCCCAGACACCACTGACAGCGACTTCGTCGCGCAAGTTGGGATGACCGTGGGGGAAGGGGTGTTGGGGCAGGTAGTTGACTTGTAGCGCGGGTTGTTTGGGATTGGCGGGCGGCAAGGAGTTGCGATCACTGTGGTTAGTGGCGCCGTATTTTGCTAGCAGTTCGGGGGTGCCGTCGCGGGTGTCGTGGGGGTGGGAGAATCCGTAGTAGATGAGGAAGGGTTTGTTGCTTGGCTGTTGAGCACGTTGATCGAGGTAGTCGACGATTTGCTCGCCATGCCAAGCGCTGCCGCTTTCCGCTGTGCCTCCGCGTTTGGTGGCATCATGGCGGATGGTAAATTGCTGGTTGGCACCTTGGTAGGAATTGCCGTTTTTGCAGGTGCGCACGGTATCATAGCCCGCGCGATTGAAAACGGCTGCCATGGTGTGACTGGCGAGATCCGCAGGCACTAAGCTAGCTTTTTTGGCATTGGGATCGTTGGTCTGTCCGCGTTTGTCGGGGATGTGCCATACACTGCGTCCGGACATGATCATGTGGCGCGATGCGGTGCAGACGGCGCCGACCCAAGAGCCCATCTGGTGGGCGCCGTCAAAGGTCATGCCTTCGGCGGACAACTGATCGAGGGTAGGGGTGTCGAGCGGAGAATGGGGGTCGTAAGCTTTGAGATCGTAGGGGGACTGGTCATCGACGAGGATGAAGAGGATGTTGGGACGATCTGCGGCTTGTAGGGTGTGAGGTAGGCATAGCAGCAGGGCGATGAGGGCAGCGAGGTGTTTCATGATGGCTTGGTTGGAGGTATGAAAGAAGTTCAGTGGCTGGTTCCAGTTTTGATCAGGGTGGCGAGTTCGGTTTTTAAACGTTCTGCGATGTCTGGATGTTGTTTGATAATGTTTTTCTTTTCTTCAGGGTCGTCTGTTAAATCGTAAAGCTGAAATTTTGGCACAGGGGTGTTGCTGAGGGCTTTGGCAACCTGCAAATTGCGGGTGCGTTTTTTGTCGTGACGTTGCAATTTCCATTTTCCGGAAAGGTAGCCAAAATTGCCAGCGTTACCGTTGTCCTGTTGGATGAGAGATTTGCGTCCTTGTGCCTTATCCTGTCCGAGTAATGCGGGTAGGAGGTTGAAGCTGTCGCGGCAGGCATTGGTGGGGATAGGGGTTTGAGTGAGCTCTGCAAAACTGGCGAACAGGTCGATGGTGCAAACCAGTTTGTCGGAAATGCCAGGTTGGATTTCCCCCTTCCAGCGGGTGATGAAGGGGGTGCGGGTGCCGCCTTCGTAAACGCTGTATTTGCCGCCAGAGTAGCGACCAGAGGCTCGGTGGTCGCCCACTTTTGCGAGGGCGTAGTCTTGGTAGCCGTCATCCATGACGGGGCCGTTGTCGGAGCAAAAAATCACTAGAGTATTTTCTGCTAATTGCAGGCGATCGAGAGTGTTCATCAGTTCGCCGACTGCCCAGTCGAGTTCGATGATGGCATCGCCGCGAAAACCAAGTGCGGTTTTTCCTTGAAATCGTTCGTGTGGCATGCGCGGCACGTGTAGATCGTGCGAGGCAAAAAATAGGAAAAAGGGGTCTTTTTGATTGGCTTCGATCCACTGGATGGATTTTTCGACCCACTTATCCCCGAGATCTTCATCGCGGAAGCGTGCAGCGTGGCCGCCGGTATAAAAACCGATACGACTGATGCCATTATGAATGGTGCCGTTGTGACCGTGAGACCAGTTCATCTTGAGAGAGTCGCGATGACTTTTGCCTGTGGGGTGATCGGGGCTAGGTTTTTTCATGCCGACCCATAGCGGATCTTTAGGGTCGAGGTTGAGCACGCGTTGATTTTCGACATAGACTTGTGGCACGCGGTCGTTGGTGGTGGGAAGTAGAAAATTGTAATCAAAGCCGATTTCACGCGGTCCGGGTTTGAGTAAGCCATTCCAATCGGGGCCGTTTTTGTCACCGAGTCCCAGGTGCCATTTGCCAATCACTGCGGTTTGGTAGCCAGCGCGTTTGAGCAAGTCTGGCAGCGTGAAGGTGTGTGCAGGAATGATCAGTGGGCTGTTGGGCGCGGCGATGCCTTTGCCTTTTTCACGGAAGGCGTAAGTGCCAGTGAGAAAGGAATAACGGGTGGGGGTGCAGGTAGAGGCTGAGCTGTAGCCGCGAGTGAAGCGTTGCCCTTCGGCGGCGAGACGATCGATGTTGGGGGTATGCAGGGCGGTGGCTCCGTAACAGGATAGGTCGCCATAACCAAGATCATCTGCCATGATGACAATGATGTTGGGTTTTGTCTGAGCAAAAACAAAAGGTGAGCTGGTGATGAGCAAGCTGAGCAGAATGAGTAAAAAACGCATGATGGGGAGTTTACTAGATGCGACCAGCACTGGCAAATGGCGCAATTGCGGAAAGCTAGCAGGCGGGATTCTCTAAAATGTGGACTGGCTTATTGCGGCGCTTGATAAATCCGATGGTGCCGAGCAGAGTTACAGCGAGAGCGAGCAAGTGGTAGCCTGAGAGTGGGCCGAGGACAGGTGGTGTGTCGCGGACAAATTCGTGCGCGAAGCGGAACAGGCCGTAAGAGATCAAGTAGAGATGAAAATGCTGGCCGGGGAGAATTTTTTGGCGTCGCAATAGATAGAAAATGACGGCTGCGGTGAGGTTGAAGAGTAGTTCGGCGATGGGGGCGGGCCAACGTGAGATGCCTGCGTGGTCGGTGATGGTGAACCAGGTGGCGGCGCACTTTTTTCCCAGACAACAGCCATGGGCAAGGCAGCCGAGGCGTCCGGCGGCGATGCCGAGTGGCACGGCACTTGCAAACCAGTCGCCTGTGGGTTTGCGATAGATGGTGATCCATTTGCCAAACTCGACTCCTGCATAACCACCTAATAATGCACCGAGCACCGTTTTGCCGCTGGCGAGGTAGATGAGGAAGTGTGGGTCGTTGCGATAGAGCCATGATTCAGCAAGCAGAAATCCTATTTTTGCTCCCGCAAAGGCGGAGACCACACCGAAGGCGTAGATTTGAATGAGCCTCTGATCATTGCGGAATTTTTTCGACCACCAGAAGGCGCCGAGCAAGATGCCGCCGAGCATGATGGTGAGATACACGGGGCTGCCACTGCTGAGGATCTGGTGTTGGGTCATAGCCGATGCTTCTGGGGAAGCTAACAAGGTTGGCAGTCGGAGAATCCCGAATAATAGCGACAGAAGGAATCGAGTTTCCCATCGGGCCGGATGACGTGGGTGCAGCAGCGGTCGATGCGATGATCGTCCCAACTACGAGCGTCCATGAAGGGCTTGATCAGTAGGCGGAAGGTGTGTGAGGCATCGAGTTCGAACTGCTTGAGCAGCGCGCCGAGAGGTTCGGAGTCGCAGCCACAGCTTGCGAGGTCTTCGAGGCTGTAGCGAAGTCGATCAGAGAGGAAATCTTGCACTTGAGAGAAATCGACAAAGTCACTGATCGAACGGACCTCGCCGTTGATTTTGAGCAAGTAGCCGATGGTCGCGCAGTTGGGATCGCCGCAGGGCAGAGGGGTGAAATCGGCGCTTTTGAGCTGGCCGTCTGATTGTGTGATCGCAGAGAGAATGATGTCGGCGACGTTGAGTTGACGGTCGCTGTGTTCGCTAGCCTCGCTAGTGGTGCGACCGCTACCGAACATCGGTTGGAAGCTGATGCCTCGCACGTGGGGGTATTGAAGTCCAAAGGAGATGCTGTTCCAAATTTGGTCTAGGTTATCGGGTATGACGGTCATTGCCAAGGTGACGGGTAGTTCTATTTGTTCGCAACGTTCGATAGCCTGTTGTTTGACTTTGCGCAGGTCGGCGCCACGTAGTGAGGTGTGTCCGGCCTCTCCTGGCCCGTCGTATTGCAGATAGACCTGCATGTGACCGAGTTTAACGGCTTTGCCTAGTTGTGCTAAAAAAGCATCGTCTTTGGCGATCAAGAGTCCGTTGGTATTGATCAGAATATAGTCGATGGCAGAGTGTTGGTTAGCCCATTCGAGTAGTTCGAAAAACTGAGGGTGCAGGGTGGGCTCGCCTCCGGATAACTGTAAAATTTCGATGCCACCTTTGCGTTGGATCACGCCTTCGATGCGTTGTTTGATCTCATCGAGTGGCACCGCATCGACTGGACCCGTCAGTGAGTCAGCAAAACAGGTGGGGCATTTCAGGTTGCAGGAGTTGACGATTTCAATCAGCGCGACACAGGTAGAAAGCTGTTCGAAGGTAGAACTGCCAGCTGAGGATGGGCTGCCGTCGGTGCAACAGCTGCCAGACTGGCAGCAATCCTCGGAGGCAGAGCTAGAGCCTTGGGATTGCCAATAGAAGCGTGAGTCGGAACTGAGTAAGGTCCATTGTTCACCGTGATCTGGGCAGGTGCGCTTCATGAAAACTTGTTCCGGATTTTCACCAGCGAGCCAGACTTCGGCGGCGCAGGAGCTGAGGCAGCTGAGGCAGCGGCTGCGAGTGGTCTTGATGCGTTGGGTGGTATTGGCTGGGGCAGTCATAGTGAGTTTTATTAGCCGAAGCTGAGAAGGCAGCCTCCAAAGAAAAAGACGAAAGCTGAAATTAGCCAAACTGGAACGTATAGAAGAGCAATGGCTATGCGCTTTCCAATAGTACGATGAGCATAAGCCAAGATGATGAGATAGAAGCTGGCTGCTGCACCTATCACAAGGGGTAAGTAGGCATATAGAGTATCAGTTCTGTGTGTGTTTAGTAAGTTGAAAAAGAAATAGCCGCTGACGGCGGGAATGATAAGCAAGGCTCCAATAAAAAGCCAAGGGCGAAATGAGGGTGGTGGTTCATTATTCATTGGGTTTCGTTGTTTTTCTGAGGGCGAGTGCGGCGAGGTGGGATTCAGTGGAGTCTGAATGGCAACACGATTGAGCAAGCCCCAACGCTGAGTGCGCAGGAGGCGAAGGTGAATAAGCAGAAGAAAACGACACCTAGAGTAGCGCGTGTAGTTTTTGATGCATGAGTAAATTTACAGCGCATGATTTCTTTGCAGCAAATATATCCAGCGAGTAACCCAGTAAGTCCAAACATGATTAGGGCAGCCTCTGGGGTGTATGCAATAGGTATAATCAAAAGCCCTATAACAGGAGTCAGCATCAGACCTGAAAAAAAGTGCCATGGTCTGAATTGAAAGTTCTGACCAGGATTCGCTACTTGCTGCTGTTCTGATTGATTTGCTTCGTCCATATTCACAAGCTAACAAAAATACCGTGTTATGAAAAATCATTAATACTGATAGTTTCATCAACAGGAGCAACGGGGGGAAGCAAAATAGTTAAGCTTGAATGTAGTTCCGTTTTTGGGAATACTTATTTATGTCTTTAAATCAACATAGGGTTGCGCCTCCCCCTTTACCTAAATCTAAAAATAATAATATTGTAGCTAAATTGGTGAGGTCGTTGAGTTTAGTGATTTCAGCTGTAGTCGTTTGGGTGCAAACGGCCATCATTCTGGGGCTTTATGTTATGAGTCAACCAGAAGAAGCTACTGGTGAGCCGCTTACGTTATGGGAGGTGATAATTGAAGAGCATCACCAGGTTTTTCTGGTCGTGAATTTATTCTATTTCTTTGTATTAATCCCAGTTGGACTAGTATTGATCGCGATGGGAATACTACGTTTATATTGGTGGGGCTATCTAATGGTTCCAACCATTATTGCTTCAGTGCTGGGTATGCTCTTTGCTTTTTCTAAATAGGGCATGATGTATTTTCCACTTTTCATCTGTAAAATTCCGTTTACAGGTATCGCCACCGTGAAATGACGGCGAAAAACCATTGATACCTGTATTTATTATGTCTTTAGAAACCACACTTATCCTTCTCAAACCTGACTGCGTGACCAAATCTTTGTGCGGTGAGGTGATCAAACGTTTCGAAGCGGAGGGTTTTAAAATTCGCGGGACGAAGATGTTGAAAATGAGCAATGAGTTGCTGCAGGAGCATTATGCGCATATTTCCGACAAACCTTTTTTCCCTAGTGTGGTCGAGTTCATGACTTCGTCACCGATCATCGCTATCGCTTTGGAAGGTGAGGGTGTGATCGGGAGGGTGCGTGATTTGCTCGGGCCGACAGATTCTACCAAAGCTGATGAAGGAACGATTCGCGGGGATCTGGGAGTTGATACGCAGAACAACGTGTGTCATGCGTCGGATTCTTCAGAATCAGCCCAAGCGGAGTTGAAACGCTTTTTTGCTGACGGGGAACTGTTCTCTTACTAGAGTCGTCTGCGTTCAAACGCGCTCGATCGTTATGAGAAAGGGCGCGAGTGGGTTTTTGGAGGAAGATTGGTGTAGGGTCACGGCGAAATTTTTGTCATCGAGTGTTTGGCAAAAATTCATCACGGCATCGGCTTCTTCCTGACCTCCAGGATGGCCGATGTAGGCGACGATGGTAACGATGCCTTTGGCTGATAGTAGTCTGAGCGCTGCCTGAAGGGCGGCGATCGTGCTGTGTGCAGAGGTGATCACTTGTTTGTCGCCACCGGGCAGGTAGCCCAAGTTGAACATCACTGCCTGCACCTGCTGGGGAAGGACGGATTCCATTTTTTCATGTCCCAAATGATGCAGTTGTATTTGGGGTAATTTTTCATCTTCCAACTTCTGCTGCACAGATTGAAGTGCTTCTAGTTGAATATCGAAACCATGCACGGCGCCTTGGGAACCTACAAGTTCAGCGAGAAAGAGGGTGTCGTGTCCATTGCCAAGGGTGGCATCGACCACTGTATCGCCAGCGTTCACGTGATCACGGATCGCGCTATGAGCAGCCTCCGTAGGTCTGTCAACCAAGTCTTTGACTAAAGGTCTGACCCTATGTGCGGTGTGATCGTGATCGGAATTTGGCATAGTGGTTTAGAAGTTTTTTTGCACATCGACGGAACCTTCGATTGCTTGGTCGTTGATGAGGTGTTGGGCTAGCATGGCGGAGAGATAGGGGGCGTTGAGCACGCCTTTGGAGGCGAGGCCGTTGAAGTAGGCGATGCGGGGGTGAGCTGGGTGGCGTCCGAGCAGGCATTTGCTGCCGTCAATGACGGGGCGCACGGCGGCTTGGTGGTCGGTGACTTGATAGGGGAGATCGGTGATGGATTCGATTTTGGCGCAGATTTCTTTGCGACCTATGGTGGTGGGCTGGTGATCGAGTTGCTTCCATTCGTAGGTGGAGCCTGCGCGGAATTTACCGTCGCCTAGTGGGGCGATGAAACCTGAGCGATTGAGGATGTGTTTCTGACTGAGAGCGTCACAGTGGATCTCCAAGACCTCTCCTTTAGCGGGCTTGAAGGGGATCCAATCAAAATAGGGATTGGTTTTTTTGGTCCAGCCTTGGCAAAATACCACTTGGCTGAATGGGCGTCCTTGCCACTGGACGTGATCGGTCAGAATTTGCAGGTCGCTTGGCACTACAGTAGCTGCTTGATAACTGGAGCACTGGTCGAGAAAGTCTTTGCTAGAGTTGAGCAGTGGGGTGGTTTTCAGGAAGGCTCCTTGCATCACAAATCCGCCAAAGGCAGCATCAAGATTTTGGGTTTCGATCAGCTCTTGGCTTAGCACGTATTGAGAAAAGCCAGGATCCTGCATGCGTTGTTGGAAGAGTTGTTGTTCGCTCTGATTTTTGAACAGACGTTGGATGGGTTTTTCGAAATAGAATTGGCTGCGGCATTGGGTTTCGATCCAGCGATAGAACTCTAAGGCGCAGGGGTAAAAATCATCGAGCCGCCAGGTTTTGACCATTCTCATGCCGGTGATGGGGGTGACGATGCCTCCGGCGACTTTCGACGAGGTGTAGGCTTCTTCGCGGTCAACGACGTAAACTTGCTGACCTAGGCGGATCAGCTGCCACGCCAACAGGGTGCCGGCTAAGCCTTGGCCGATGATTAAAATGGGTAGGTGCTTGGCAGTGCTCACGTGTGCTTAGCTGGTTGATAACAATCGCACGAGGTCTGCGTTGTAGAGAATTTTCTGCTGACCTCCTTGCTCGGGGGGAAGCTGAATGATGAGTTCACCATTTTGGGCGAAGCCGATCGCTTCGCCGGTGATGTTTTGCTCGCCAAGCTGGGCAGAGATATTATGATTGAGCAAGAGGCTGCGTTGCATCAGTTCTCGATGGATGGGATCAAAATCGGCCAGCCCTTGTGGGTGGACTTGGTCGAAGTGGGCGAGAAATGCGGCGAGGACTTGGTGGCGATCGACGGGCGCGAGGTTCTGATCTCGCATCGAGGTGGCGCTGAATCTTAGTTCGGGTGGGCGCTCGTTGCTTTGCGAATTCACGTTGATACCGACTCCGACAATGAAAGAGCTGCGTCCAGCCAGAGTGGTGCTTTCGACTAGGATGCCGGCGATTTTTTTACCATCGACATAGACATCATTGGGCCATTTGAGTTGTGCAGAGATAGTTGGTAAAAGATCTTCGATAGCTTGGCAAATCGCGACTCCGACTAGGTGGGGAAGGCGTAGGTTGCGCTCGCCTTTGTTTTTTTCTTCTGGATACAGGATCAGGGAAAACAAAAGGTCGCGTTGTGCGGGTGCGCTCCAGACATTGCCACGTCGTCCGCGGCCGGCGCTTTGGCATTCGGCAAGCACGAGGGTTTTGTTTGGCGCGTCTTGTTTGGCGAGGCGTGAGGCTTCGTCATTGGTAGAGGCTATGTGATCGTGGATGTGCAGATCGCTGAGTGCCAAGTCTGCTTGGCGCTGACTTAGGGCGCGCCGCAAGCGCTTAGCTTGGAAGGGGGTGAGATTGGGGTCGGGTGAGTGTAAGGTCATTAGGCTTCGGGCTGCAGTTCGAGTGACAAATCGACCGAACGCACGCTATGGGTGAGTGCTCCGACGGAGATGAAATCAACTCCAGTGTCTGCTATCGCGGAGATGGTATCGAGGGTGATGCCGCCACTGGCTTCGAGTTTGATGTCGGGGCGGGTTTGATCTCTCATGGTGACGGCTTGGCTTAGTAATTGGGGGTTCATGTTGTCGAGCAAAATCACGTCGATGCCTTTGATGGTGAGATAGAGTTCGAGTTGTTCGACGGTATCGACTTCGAGTTCGATGGTGATATCGGGGAATTGCTTTCGTGCGCGGCTGATCGCCGCACTGATATCATCAGCCGCATGACCGGCGACGAGGTGATTATCTTTCACCATGATGGCGTCGTAGAGGCCGATGCGGTGATTAGTCCCCCCGCCGGCTTTGACTGCGGCCTTTTCTAGCTGACGCCAGGCGGGGGTGGTTTTGCGTGTATCGAGGATTTGCGCTTGGCTGCCTTTGACCGCTGCGACGTAAGTGTGGGTGGTGGTGGCGATGCCGCAGAGGCGTTGCAAGAAATTGAGCGCGGTGCGTTCGGCAGTGAGAATGGAGCGGGTCGATCCGTGGATGCTCATGAGGGTGTCGCCTTTAGCGATCGATGCTCCGTCAGTCTGAAGTAGCTCGATGCTTAAGTTAGAATCCACAGTTTGGAAGGTGGCTTGTGCGATGGCTGAGCCGGCGAGGATGACGGGTTCGCGACTGACGATCAGGGCGGTGGATTGATGTTCTTGGGGAATGAAAAATTGTGAGGTGAGGTCGCCGTGCTCAGATAGGTCTTCTGATAATGCGAGGTCTATCAAATGCTGGCTCTCTGCTGGGATGGTGTTTTGCATGATTGGATAGGGTGTGGGGATAGTCAGGTATCTTAATGTTTATGTCACTGGAAGTCTGTGCCAAGTAGGTATAAGATTAAGGTTTCTGTAGTATTTTTTCGGAAGCGATTTCTGTGCGAAGCAATCGTGCGTTTGTATTAGCCTATATCTAATGTTTTTTTTCATAAAAAGAAAGTCCCAGCCTAGGGATGAGAGCAATAAGATCTTTGAGGATGAAGATTGGATGCGCTTGCAGGTGCGCAGTGGTAGCGGGGCGAAAAAGAAAACGGCTAAGAAAAAGACGACGAAAAAAAAACCTGCGTCGCGTAAAAAAGCGGCTAGCAAAAAGAAAAAAGCGAGTCCGGTTAAACGAAGGAAAAACAAAGGAAGGTCGGGTAAGCGTAGGCGCGGGTGTTTGGGGAGTTTGTTGCGCTTGGCTTTCATGGCGATAGTATTAGGGGCGGCGAGCGGGGTGTTGCTGTTGTTTTTGGGGATTTGGTATTTTGATCATCAGGCGGCGGAATTTGATATGTCAAAGGTGGGTAGTATGCCGCGAGAGTCGGTGATCTATGATCGACATGGTGAGGAGATCGGGCGCTTGCAAGCCGATCGGCGGACGGTGGTGCCGTTGAAAAAAGTATCACCGTTTTTCCTAGATGCTTTGTTGGCGCGTGAAGACAAGCGTTTTTATGATCATGGGGGGATTGACTATCGTGGTGTGGCGCGGGCTTTTATACGCAATATAAAAGATCGCGGTGTGGTGCAGGGAGCGAGCACGCTGACGATGCAGTTGGCGCGCAACAGTTACGAGCTGCGAGAGCGGAGTTTCAAACGTAAGTTCCTAGAGATGGCGTTGGCGCGGCGCATTGAGGCGACTTATTCGAAGGACGAGATTTTGGAATTTTATGTGAACCGTATTTTTCTGGGTTCGGGCTTGTTTGGGGTGGAGAAAGCGTCGCAGGCTTATTTTGGTCATGCGGCAGCGGACTTGAGTTTAGGGGAGGCTGCGATGTTGGCAGGTATCATTCGTGCGCCCAACCGCTTTTCCCCTTTTCGTCACTATCAATCAGCCCTGGAAGAGCGTGATATGGTTCTAGAGCGTTTGCTGGCTGAAGGGATGATCACGGCCGAGGAGAAAGATAAAGCTGAGCGTCAAGCGGTGAAGGTCAAAAAGCAGAATCCTAAGTCTTTGTTTTCGTGGTTCAAAAAATCGACAAAAAAAGCCCCATCGACCACGGCGGCAGTGATGGGTTCGGTGCGGCGTGAGCTGAGAGCCATCATGGGGAAGGCGGAATTGGAAAGTGGGGGTTTAGAAATTCACACCACGATTGATCTGCAACTGCAAGCGGCGGCGGAGCGGGCGGTGGAATTGCGTTTGCGTGCTATTGAAAATACGCGCGGATACCCGCACCGAACGATGCGGCAGTTTGAAGCTCGTTGGTTTAAGAAAAAACAAGAAAAACCAGACTACTTGCAAGCGGCATTGGTGATGATCGACAATGAAAATGGTGCGGTGAGAGCGATGGTGGGAGGGAGGAATTATCAGCACAGTCAATATAATCGAGCCTTAGTTGGCAAGCGCACGGTAGGTTCGGTGTTTAAGCCATTGGTCTATGCGGCGGCTTTTGAGTCGGGAACCTTTCCTGGAACTTTGATCAGTGATAATCCAATTCGAAAGGGAGAAATCAAGTGGCATTCAGGCAATTGGAGTCCAAGGAACTCGGACGGCAAATACCTTGGATTGCAGCCTGCTGAGATTGGCTTGATTCGTTCGCGCAATACCATGAGTGTGCGAGTGGGAGAGAGAGCGGGGATCGATACAGTGCGAGAGATGGCGATTCACGCTGGACTGTCGGGTAGCGGGTCAGCTAGCAAGCTGGAAAAATCGCCGCAACTCTACATCGGTAATATGAGCGCAACTTTGGAGGCGGTGACCAGTGCCTATACGGTGTTTCCAAACGAAGGTTATCGGCTGAGGCCTTATTTGATCGATAGCATCAAAGATCGTCGCAATCACATGGTGTATCAAAATAGGCAAGTCGGATACCGAGTGCTGACTCCAGCAGCGGCGTGGACTACGTCGCAAATTTTAGAGAAAGTCATGGCAGATGGAGGCACGGGCTCGTCTGCTAGAAAGCTAGGCTTCACTGCGCCAAGCGGGGGAAAGACGGGAACAACGAATGATTACCAAGATGCGTGGTTTTTGGGTTACAGCAGCCGCTTGACTGGCGGTGTGTGGGTAGGTCTAGATCAGCCTGAGAGGATTGTAGATCATGGTTACGGCAGTCGTTTGGCATTGCCCATTTGGGTGGAAGTGATGAAGGTCGCAGCAAAGATGAAAGAATATGCACCGGGAGACCTTCCTGATGTGAGTAATTTGGTGAAAGTGGAGTTGTGTCGGATATCGGGCAAGTTGGCAAGTGCCAATTGCCGTAAAAAGGGCAAGGCTTATCAGAGTAAAGTGCCAGGCACCTTGGTGCCTAGGTCGGGTTGTTCCGAAGCCCACGGAGCAGCGAGTAAACAGCAAAAAAGGCCGGTTTCCAAATCGAGACCGAGCTTTTTCAGTAAGCTGAAAAAGGTGTTCAGCAAAAAGCAGTAAGGGGATGAGCCCCGAATCATGGCTGATTAAATAGAAGTTGACACTTTTCCATCGGGCAGTTTTCAGTCACTGATCGGCGGCATCTATTTGCAATGGGACAGGCGTTCTCTTATGATGTCTTCTTGATGGACAAAATTTTCTTGGTGATCTCTACCTTGTGTTTCTTTGGCGGCTTTGCTTATGCGGTCAACGGATTGCGTGCGGGCAGGCATCACGATAGCCGCGCCAACCTGTTGGTGATGGGGCTAGGTTTCGCTTTTTTGTGCGCCACCCTCTATCTGCGGGGTCAAATCCATCAGCGCTGCCCGATCACTTCCTTGCATGAGGTGCTGATCTTTCTCAGTTGGAGCATGGGGCTGCTTTATTTCATTTTAGGGAAATCTTTTCGCCTATCTTTACTCGGAGTTTTCACGGCACCGCTGGTCTTGCTCTTCCAATTGGTAGCGCTGGTAGGGTTTTTCATGGAAGGCACCCCTGCTGCCATAGCAAAAAAAACCGACCAAATTGATGTCTGGCTGGAGTTGCACGCCTCGGTTTCGCTGGTTTCTTTTGGTGCGTTGGCTTTAGCCGGAGTCGCAGGGCTGATGTATCTGGTGCAAAACAGACAATTGAAACGCCATCAACTGAAAACTCTTTTCTATAATCTGCCGCCCATTCAATACTTGATCACAGCGATGTTCCGATTGATCGCCATCGGTGTCATGCTATTGACGATTGGCACGGCTTCCGCTTTTTTCATGCGCAACGTGCCAGCACCCATTCATCAAGGGCTCTCGATGCTGACTTTGCTGCTCTATATCATCCTGTTGGTTCTTTATCGGCGTAATCGCATTGGCAATATCAAATTGGCGCAGGGCGCTATCTTACTGTTTTCACTACCGTTGCTGATCTTAATGATTTTGTGACTATCACCAGATGAATATCCTTTGTTTAGGCGTCAATCATGAGTCCGCTCCTGTAGAAATACGGGAGCGTATGGCTTTTGCGCACAAAAATCTGGCGAGTTCCTTGCACGACATCCAAGCACTGGATGAGATTGACGAAGTGGTGGTGCTATCGACTTGCAACCGGGTAGAAATCTACGCGGCTTGCAAAAAAATCGAAAACGGCTTTGATGTTATACGCGATTATTTGGATCAGCATTTCCAAATGCAAACCGGAGAAACGGTCGATTTTTATAAACTTCATAATCACGCCGCTGCTCGCCATCTGTTTTCTGTGGCAGGGGGTTTAGATTCCATGGTATTAGGTGAAACGGAGATTTTTGGTCAAGTCAAAAAAGCCTACGCCGATGCCCAGAATGCAGGTGCCACTTCGCGCGCATTGAACAAACTCTTTCAACAGTCCTTCACTGCAGGCAAGTTGATCCGCACCAATACCCAGCTGACACGCGGGGCGAGTTCGGTAGGTTCGGTGGCGGTCGATTTAGCGGAGAAAATCTTTGGTGATTTGAGCAAGTGTCGAGTCATGCTGATCGGCGCTGGTGACATGAGTCGCCGCACGGCAAAAAGCCTGCATTCGCGTGGTGCCAAAAGCATCATCGTATCCAATCGCTCTTATGATAACGCGGTGAAATTGGCGCAAGAGATGGATGGCAAGGCTATCCATTTTGATGATTGGAGCGACTCGCTCAATGAAGTCGATATCATTGTCAGTTCGACTGCGGCTACCCACCATGTGATCCATGCCGAGATGATCCAATCTGCGATGCCTCAACGCGGGCACCAACCTTTATTCGTGATCGACATAGCCGTGCCACGTGACGTCGATCCTGCGGTCGGCGACATCGAAAATGTTTACCTCTATGATATCGGTGCGTTGGAAGGCATCGCTGCCCAAACACGCCACGAACGCAAAAAGCAAGTCGCTCATTGCGAACAGGTGCTGGATCAATTCATTGAAGAAAAAGGCATCGACGCTTTGGCTCCCGCTCAATCGGGGCCGCCCACGCAGTCGCCATCCCAGCAGCAGAAATGCGATGCCTCATCGAAATCAACCAGCGCCTTACCAGAATCATGAGCCATTCAATAGACGAGAAAAAAACGTTAGTGCTGGGCAGTCGAGGTAGCGATCTCGCTGTCACTCAAGTCAAACAAACCGAAGCTTGTTTGGTGGAATTGGGAAGCATTCCCGTGAAGGTGAATATCATCCAAACCGTTGGCGACAAACGTCCCGACCTCAAGCTTTCGGAGTTCAGTGACCCTTCTGCCTTTGGAGGCGAAGCCATTGTTGACAAAGGCATTTTCACCAAGGAATTGGAAGAGGCGCTGCTGGCAGGTGAGATCGACGCTGCGGTGCATAGCCTCAAGGATGTGCCGACAGAGTTGCACGAGAAATTCTTCATCTCCGCAACTCTGGAGCGCGAGGCGATCGAAGATGTGCTGCTTTCACGTCAAAGCGATCAGCCCTACGACGTCGCCAGTTTACCTCAAGGAGGCACCGTGGCTACTAGTAGCGTTAGGCGAGCGCGACAGCTGAGTTGGATGCGCCCCGATCTCACCCTCGTCGATATCCGTGGCAACGTGCCTACTCGAATCCGCAAACTGCTAGCGAATACAGAATGGGACGCCATCATGCTTGCCCGTGCCGGCTTGAAACGCTTAGGTTTTTTATCCAGTGATACCTTGACTGGCAGTTTGGATTTCGAAGGCGACTCGCAAGTGTGCTACGCCGTTCTGGACGCTGAAGATTTCCTGCCCGCCGCAGGACAGGGCGCCATCGGAATCGAGTCGCGAGTGGCCGACACCGTGACCAACGAAGCTCTTGCCATGATCAATCATCAGCCCACTTTCGCTCGCGTGAATGCTGAAAGAGCTTTTCTGGCGCGCTTGCAGGCTGGCTGCCAGACTCCAGTGGGACTTTATACTTGGTGGAGTGCTGATCATTCGGTCTTGAGCATGAAAACACGAATTTTTGATGAAGAAAATCTAGACGCAGCCCCTCGTGAGGGCGAAGTGAGTGTCGCTGCCTCTGCTTCCCCTGAAGAGTTGGCTGATCAATTAATGGATAAAGTTTATGGCAACTAAAAAGGGAAAACAGCTAGCAGGCGAAACAGGGGTTTGTTACCTAGTGGGAGCAGGTCCAGGGGATCCAGGTCTGATCACGGTGCGTGGGCGCGAGTGCATCGAAGCCGCTGACGTGGTGATCTATGATTACCTGTCCAACCCAGAATTACTCACTTGGGCCAAAGACGATGCCGAGTTGATTTATGCCGGTAAAAAATCGCCGGCTCCAAAACAAGAGCAGGGTTCGATCAATCAAATGATGATCGAAAAAGCCAAACAAGGCAAAGCGGTGACGCGCCTCAAAGGTGGTGACCCTTTGGTTTTTGGACGAGGCGGAGAAGAAGCGGCGGAATTAAAAGCGGCAGGTGTTCGTTTTGAAATCATTCCGGGCATCAGCTCTGTATTTTCAGCTCCCGCCTATGCTGGCATTCCGGTCACACACCGGCTCTACAATTCCTGTCTTACAATTTTCACTGGTCACGAAGACCCATCGAAAGAAGCACCTGCCATCGATTACAAAAAAATCGCAGTTGCCGATGGTACCAAAGTGGTGTTGATGGGTGTCGAAAATTTGCAGAAAATCTGCTCGCAACTGATCGAACACGGAGCGGCAGCCGACACCCCCTGTGCCTTGATCCGTTGGGCAACCACAGGCGGACAAGAAACGCTAACCTCCGTTCTCGACTCAATCGCTGCTTTAGCGAAGAAAAAGAAATTTCGCGCGCCTGCTGTTTTGGTGATTGGAGAAGTGGTGAACTTGAGAAATGATCTCAGTTGGTTCGAAGATCAGCCGCTGTTTGGCAAACGCATCATCGTCACCCGCACACGCCGCACAGCGGGAATCCTAAGTTCCAAGCTACGTAAAATCGGTGCAGATATCATAGAGATTCCGACCACACGCATCGAAAAGCCAGAGGATGAAATGGAGTTTGGTGAATTAGTGATGGATGCTCACCGCTACGATTGGCTGATTTTTTCAAGTCCCAACGGAGTGGAGCGTTTTTTCAAAATATTCTTCAAAATCTACAAAGACGCTCGCGAAATCGGCGGCGCCAAAATCGCCGCGATTGGCCCTGGCACGGCAGCAAAAATCAAGGAATACCACTTGTCTGTGGACTTGTTGCCTGAAAAATCGGTAGCCGAATCCCTAGCGGATGCGTTTGAAAAAATGGGTTCCAGCATAGAGAACCTGAAGATGCTGTGGGTTCGCCCCGAGCAGGCGCGCCGTGTTTTGCCAGATCGCCTCAATGCTGCAGGTGTGATTTTGGATGAAGCGGTCGCCTACCGCAGCGTGGCCGACACCGATGACATCACTGGTGCCTTGCAACGTTTCAAACATGAAGGTGCAGACATCATCACCTTCACCAGTTCCTCTTCGGTCGAAGGTTTCCTAAATTTGAAGCTTGAGCTTCCCAAAGATTTGAAAATTGTCAGCATCGGTCCCGCCACTTCACGCACGCTCAAAGCAGCAGGCTTGGAAGTGGATATCGAAGCCAAGGAACACAACATCGACGGGCTGATCACAGCGGTGGAAAAAATATCAAGGCAAAGAAGGCGTCGCTAGTTCAGTGAGCTTACCCACCAGCTCTTGTGCCACCTTGCGTTCGCCTCGATGAAAGCGAAGAACCAATTTGCGCGCATCGGACAGACTGTACAAAACAACGTCTTCGCTGAAAAATCTCGCTTCGTGCACGGCTTGCAGGTCACTCAAACTCAGTGCCTGTTCGACGATGCCTCCACGACGGTTGATCAAAAAATACACTTGCCCTGGATTTGAAGATTCCGCGACCAGCTTCACCTTGAAGTTAGGACGCAGGCCAGGGATTTTTTTGACCTTGCCGGTGATGCACGATGCCGCCCACTGCACCTCGGGACGCTTGCCTTGCAGCGACTTGGTCAAAATCACATCTTCATCCGCAGAAAGTTTGGCATGTTCATCGAAACAACTTTCGGCATCAACTGCAGGCGACGTTAATTTGAGATAGAGCAAGGAGAAAAAAGCTCGAATGCGACGCAGCAAGCGCGGGGCAAAGAAAATGACTAGAATTAGGAAAACCAGCGCCAAAGCACCCGCCAATTTTGGTGAAACGGTCATCAAAGTCAAACCACCCACCACCACCACATCCTCTGCCACACTGGCAACCACATTGGAAACTGGTTCTGGCGAAGCGTTGATCGCTAGGCGTGAGCTGGCTTTAAACCCATGAGAGACCAAAGTCGCGCTGCCAGCTAACAAAGCAATGATCACATCAAAAGCAGGCTCGGTGCTACCAAGTGTCTGGATCGCGAGAAAGGCTCCACCTACTGGACGAATCAAGGTGTGAACCGTATCCCATAAAGAATCCACCCACGGAATTTTATCGGAGAAAAACTCCAGCAGAAAAAACACACCTGCCGCGACTAATACACCCGGGTGGCTCAAGACATTCAGATCCTGATGCTCGACCGAGAGCACCACCCAGTGGAATCGGATAGCCAGACCCGTCAGCAAAACGGTCAGATAAAGATTCAAACCCGCCAAGGTGGCGAGTCCGAGTGCAATACTGAGCTGGTCGATGATATCCATAGCTTTGAGTCAATATCGAGAGACTACAAGGACTAGCCCTGATACGCCATTATAAAAATACAGTGATTTTGTAAAGCGATGCACTCTGCGCGGCTCAACGAGTCCAACTAGGGTCGTAAACTGCGCTGCCCCCACTGATCAGTTTTTGTTTTTTTCCACTATCCACGTCGATACGATAAAGGCTGCCGCGATCCACATAGATCAGATGCTTCGAATCAGCTCCCCACGCGGGGGATTGCCCAGTGGTGAGGACTCGGTTGGAACGATCTCGCAAGTGATGAATGGCGATTTGTGTGTTGCTGCCAGTACCGCTGACAAAAGCAATGCGCCGGCCATCGGGTGACCAAGTTGCTTGCGTCGGGTTGGGTAGATTGATCGCCAGCGGAGTCGGTTTTTTACCCGTCTTGGCATTGACCACAAACAATTGCGTAGCGCCAGGTGCCATCACTGCGGTGTAAACTAACGAACGTCCATCAGCTGACCAAGATGGCTGCAGCTCCGCAATCGAACTGCTGATCAAGCGGCGCTGAGACTTGCCTGAGTTCTTGCTGATATAAATATCGCTGTTCCCGCCTGCGGCTAAAACCAATGCCAAAGATTTGCCATCAGGAGATACCACAGCGCGTTCACTGGCATCGCCATGACCCGTCGCGATGAGTGTCCGCTGGTTGCTTGCTAGGTCGATTTTGTAGATGCCTGCACCTTGCCGCGCCATACCTGTGAAACATAGAAACCTACCATTAGGGCTGAGATAAGGATGGCGTTTAGGCAAACCGTCACGAGTGATTTGGCGGATATTTTTACCATCGTAATCGGCAATATAAATATCGGGTTTACCCGAGCGCTTACTCACAAATGCGATTTGACTGGTGCTGATACCCGGCCTGCCAGCTGCCGCTAGCGTGATGTCGTCCGCCAATTGCCTGACGTCTGCCTGCAATCCTTTGCTAGCATAAACCCGCTTGAAGATCTCATGCCCATCGGGATGAAGCAAAAGCCCCTCCAGACCGTCTTTGGTAAACCTGCCCTTCACCACATAAGCACCGGGTTGAGGTTTGGCGAGATAGAAAAATCCACTGCTCTTGATCTCGTGAGCTAACATGGGATTCGCTTGAGCTGCCTGAGCCCCTTGAATCGGAATCAACGCTATCGGTATTTCTCTAGCAGATAAATTTTGCGAAGAGAGCCCTATATAGCAAGCAAGCACTAAGCACGATAATCCTGTTTTGACTGATTTTTGCACCCTCACAAATACACGCGATCTGACAATAATACAAGAGCCAGCCCTACACGTCATCTCAGGGTAACTATTCAGACATGATGGTGAAAAATTGCCTGCTTTGCACCGTAGAGTGGGTTTCCTCACCCGCACCTTTTTGCTGCTAGATCACGATCAGCGGGTGAGGACACCCACGCTACGACTAGTCATCGCAGCCACCACTGCAGCATACCGCGATGGAAGTGATAAACCGTTTGAGGAAGCTCTAGCTGATTGCTGATCTCCACTGCCTGCCGACTGCGGTAGCCACCAGCGCAGTAGATCAAAACTGCAGACTTCCCCTCTAAAGCTTGTTCCAGTTTGTCTTCAAACTGTGGATCTTGAATAGGGATGTTCATCGCTTGCGGTAAATGCTGCGCCTCAAATTCCCAAGCCATTCGCACATCCAATACCAACAAGTCAGGTTTATCCTCCAACAACTCCATCACCTGCTCAGCTCCAATATTGTATCTGTTTTCCACGCTAAAAAGCCTACGATCCCAATGATTCTCAAAGGCTTGCCAAAGCAAAAACATCACTGCAGTCAGAGCGATCACTTGCACCAAACGACCAAGCCAACGCAGCATCACTGAGCCTGTAATCACCGGGCCTAAAGGCACCCAACGCGGTGTGCGTGCACGGTAATTTACGTATTCGGCATAGCGATGACTCAAGTAACTCTCTTCCAAGCTGCTCTTCACCCATAACACAGCAAGCAAAGTCACCCAAACCAAGGCGGTCAGCCAAGTGCCATCCGCAAAAGCCACCATCAGGGCGCCCAATAAAACTGCGCCATACATCGGATGACGCACCCATCGATAAGCTCGCTGCTGACACAGGCTACCCGCTTCGGCCGGGGACGGGTGCACCTTGAGAGTTTTGCGCGGCATCGACCACACCGCCCAGATCAGCCAAAACGCGGAGATCGCAAGCCCGCCGATGGCCACAGTTGAGTGCGCGACTGGAGCCGAGTACCACAGCAAAATGGCAATCAAAGCGAGTTGCGCAAACACCAGTGATGCACCCATCATGAAATTTATTTTGCAGATGCTTTGAACTTCAGCAGGTAGTTCTCCTTGAACATCGGCACCTCTTCGATCAGTTCAAAACCACTCGCGGTGATTTCTTTGGTGACCAAAGCCTTATCGGCCCGCACGTGTTTGAGCAACCAGTCACGACTTTTTCCCTCGATACGCTCAAAGTCCACCACCACCAGCTTTCCGCCAGGCCGTAGCGCACGCAGAATCGAGGTCATCGTTTTGAAGGGGTATTCAAAATGATGATAAGTAGCGCAGATGAAAACCACGTCCACCGATGCTGCTGGTAAAGACGCTTCATCAGCCTTACAAACCACCCCTATCACATTTTTCCAGCCCGCTTTCTTAGCACTCGCGACACTGTGCTCGACAAAATTTTTCGCGATATCGACCGCATAGACTTTGCCCGTTTTACCTACTGCCGGCGCCAACAGGCGAGTGAACAAACCCGTGCCACTGCCAATATCCGCCACACTCATGCCGGGCGTCAATCCCAACTGTTTGATGATCGCCTCCCGTTGATCATAGACTTCCCGCCCTTCTTTTTCGAAACGTTGCTCAAATTTTTCCACACTCGGATCCTTAAACGAATCATTGATCCCTGGTTTCAGGCTTTTTTCTTGAGAATTGAGAGCCAGTGGCAAAAAACTGATCAATAACAATAGAGCGAATGAGTATTTCATAATGATGATGTCAGTAATCTAAACGCTTCTCTCGCATTCGTCACCTTACTTCCCATAGCTAGCTGATTTTCATGCCTATAAAATAGAACCAACTACCGATAATTCGTATTTCCTCCATCTTGGCACGCTCCCTGCTACTTAAACGATTCGAACTCATCGTTACCGCCTGCAACGGGTGCTGGTGAAGCTTTGAATCAACTATCTCATAAACAACAAACCAAGAAAACAATGATTATCACTGCACGAACGTGGCTCTGGGTCACCATGGCGGCCCTCTTAATGATGTCGGTCGGAAATACAATCGCTCAAGATGCGACCGAACCAGCTAAAGTCGCTGAAGCGACTGCACCCGCAGCAGCTAAAGCCAGCGAGGCTGTTGCTGAAGAGGTTGCAAGCATCTCACCCGAAATGTTTACTATCAACAACCTGTGGATTTGCATCGCTGCCGCCTTGGTATTCATCATGCACTTGGGTTTCGCCACGCTTGAAAGTGGTCTCACACAGTCCAAGAATACGGTCAACATCTTGTTCAAAAACGTCTGGATCATCACTAGCGGTCTTTTGCTCTACGCGTTCTGGGGGTTTAATTCAATGTATCCAACCGACGGAAATGGCTGGTTTGCGGTGGGTGGCTGGTTTGGTGGGAGTCTTGACAATGTCAAGCAAACAACATCTGCTTATAATGAAGGATATACCTTATGGGGTGATTTTATTTTCCAAGCGATGTTTGCCGCTACCGCCGCCACCATCGTATCTGGTGCAGTGGCTGAACGCGTCAAGCTTTCCACCTTCATGGTTTTCTCTATCATTTTAGTGGGCTTTTTCTACCCTATCTCAGGTTACTGGAAATGGGGTGGCGGTTGGCTGCAAGAAGCTAAATTTTATGATTTCGCGGGTTCATCCGTGGTGCATGCCTTTGGTGGTTTTGCCGCATTAGCCTGCGTTTTGATCCTCGGACCTCGTAAGGGTAAATACACCAAAGCCGGCATTAAGCCGATCATCGGACACAGCATGCCCTTAGCAACCATTGGCGTGTTTTTACTGTGGCTCGGTTGGTTTGGATTTAATGGTGGCTCAGTTCTCAGCGCCGATCCAGCATTAGTTTCCTATGTATTTGTCACCACCTCTCTAGGTGCTTGCGGTGGAGCTATCGCAGCGATTTTCGCTTCGATGGTCATCTTGAAAAAACCTGACCTCTCGATGGCACTCAACGGCATCCTCGCTGGTCTCGTTGGAATCACAGCTGGTGCAGATGTAGTTTCTGAAGCGAGTTCAATCATGATTGGAGCTATCTCTGGGGTATTGGTTTTTGCTGCTATCCTCATCATCGACAAACTCAAGATCGACGATCCAGTGGGTGCGATTTCCGTTCACGGCATCGGCGGTGTGTGGGGAACGATTGCAGTGGGGATTTTCTCTGCAGATCACTCTGTTCTCACTCAAGTAATGGGAACAGCAGCCATCAGCGCTTTTGCTTTCATCGCAGCGGGCGGAACCTTCTTCATCCTCAAGATGATCATGGGAGTCCGAGTCAGTGCAGAAGAAGAGCACGAAGGACTGGACATAGCCGAACACGGTTCACCAGCTTATCACTTGCACATGTAAGCTGAAAACAAAGTTTTTTCATAATAGTTAAATCCTCGTCCGGCGCAAGCCGGGCGGGGATTTTTTATTTGGGTGCTTCTATTCCGACTCAAGCCAAGTAGGCCGCGCAACGCGAGTGCAGCAGGATCACCAGGGCTGGATCCATGTAGGCGTAGTCATCGGGTATGCCGAGCACTACCACCTTTTTCCCTGCGAGGTAGCGGCCGAACTTACGATTCATCTTGCTGCGATGAATCTTTTCCATCACAAAGATCACATCTGCCCATTCGATCTGCTCAGGACAAAGCGGAACTTCGGCATCATGATTCAAACCCGCAGAATCACTTTCGACTTGCGGGTGCTGACAAAAAATTTCCTCTCCCGTAGGACTGCGAAGTTTGTTCTGCGAACAAACAAACAAGAAACGTTTTTTCTCTTTTACTGAATCAGCCATCGATCGACTTCGCTGCCCAGGCAGCAGCTCCTTGCACTCCGGCGTCATCACCGAGCTTGGCTGCTACGATTTTGTATTTGCCTCGAAAAGGTCCCAGCACTTTATCATCGACGGATTTCTTGAGGGTTTTGAGAAATAATTTCGGCATCGCCTCAACTAAGCCTCCCCCCAAGACGATCACTTCTGGTGCCATCAGTTGCACCACGGTCGCTACGCCACTGCCCAAGCGATCCGCTGCTTGTTTGACGATTTTTTCTATCGCCTTGTCACCGTTTTCTATCGCGTCGGCGATTTTGCCACTGGTGATTTTTGCCATGTCGGTGCCGCAGCTTTCCAAAATATGCGGAGCCTGACCGCGATAGGCTGCTGCTGCGGATTCCGAAGCGATGGCTAGACGACTGCACACTTGTTCGAGCGTCTGGCCAGTTTCACCAAAAGGCGTATGGCCAATCTCCATGCAGGTGATGTTCGCCCCCTCTAACAAACGCCCATGAATGACCGCGCCACCTCCGATGCCGGTGCCAGGAAAAATCCCCACCGCACTACGCGCTCCTTTGGCAGCGCCAAATTTGTATTCACCAAAAACTCCCGAGTCCACATCGTTGCAAGCCACCACCGGGCAGCCAAATGCCTTGGTGAAAATTTTGCGCACTGGCACATCTATCCAACCTAAGTTAGGTGCTGCCAAAAGCATCCCGTCTTCAGGATCTACCGGGCCAGGGCAGCCAATGCCGATGCCGCTGAGTTGTGATTCTTTGATGCCTGCCTCTGACATCGCATCACGTATCGTTGCCTCCATGCGCGAGATCACGCTTTTCAATCCTCGATGACCTTCGGTTTTGCGCTTGGCGGCACCTAGCTCCTTGAAAGCGCCATCATAGACCTTTGCCAGCATCTTGGTTCCACCCAGATCGAGACCTACCCAATAAATTTTATTACTAGCCTTCATGTTAAGCTTTATCTTGATTCAAATAAGATTGCGCATACTCCCGCGCCCATTGATCCGCTGCGAGGATCTGATCGAGCGAAGGCTCACTGACGTTCTGATGTGCTTGCATCGTCTGTTCGACGCATTGCCATATTTTTGGAAAAGCAATGATCTCGCTCAAGAAGTTCGCCACCGCCACTTCGTTCGCTGCATTGAGAACCGCCGGCAGGGTGCCTCCATCTTTTCCTGCCCAGATAGCTAGATTTAAGGCGGGAAAATCATCAAAGCGAGGTTTTTCAAATTCCAACTTAGCGAGCTGGGCGAAGTCGAGCGGCTTGAGGCTATTGCTCACCCGCCGCGGCCAGGTCACTGCGTATTGAATAGGGAAACACATGTCCGTCGTGCTAAGCTGAGCCAAAATAGAGCCGTCGATGAACTCCACCATCGAGTGCACGATGCTCTGCGGATGCACGATCACCTCCACACGATCCATCTCGACATCGAACAACCAGCGTGCTTCGATCATCTCTAGCCCTTTGTTAAACAAAGTCGCGGAATCGATGGTGATCTTCTGCCCCATCTCCCAAGTGGGGTGTTTGAGTGCTTGTGGCAAAGTCACTTGCGCCAGTTGTTCTGCTGGCAATTGACGGAAAGGTCCGCCTGATGCAGTCAGGATCAAGCGCGATACTTCGCTGGCTTCCCGGTTCTCTAGGCATTGGAAAATCGCGTTGTGCTCGGAATCCACCGGCAGCACATTCACCCCGTGTTTTTTGGCAGCTTTCATCACCGCCTCACCAGCCATCACCAAAATTTCCTTGCTCGCCACCGCGATATCTTTGCCCGCCTCGATCGCTGCCAGCGCAGGTCGAAGTCCAGCGGTGCCAACGATGGCGATCAAAATCATGTCCGCTTCTGGCAAGGTAGCCAACTCGATCAAACCCTCTTCGCCACTACAGATCGATACCGAAGCATCTACAGAGCTTTGTAGTTTTTCGCAAGCGGCTTCATCATAGAGGCATGCGTGCTGCACTCCCGTCTCCTTCACCTGTCGCGCCAAGCTCTCTACACTGCGGTTAGCGGCGAGCGCGATCACTTGCATTTCATCTGGCAGATCCCTTGCGACTTTCAACGCGCTCTCGCCGATGGAACCCGTCGAACCTAAGACCACGAGTTTTTTTTGTTGGATTGGCTGCATATCAAATCAAATAAAGTCAGCCGATGAGGATCAGATACAAATACAAAACGGGTGCCGTGAACAACAAGCTATCAATCAAATCCAATACCCCGCCAATGCCTGGCATGACTTGACCGGAGTCTTTGATCTCTAAGGTGCGCTTGAGGATCGATTCGGCGAGATCCCCTATGATCGAAACGATCGACAAGGATAAAGTCACCAGCAACAGTAGGCTGGTCGAGCCAAGTGCGGCGAGGTGATCTGGAAACCAGTAGCGACAGGCGAACGCGCCGATGAAAGCAAATAGCAGTCCGCCGCCGAGCCCCTCCCAAGTTTTTCCCGGACTGATGTGTGGGATGCATTTGTGACGTCCTATCAGCGATCCCACACAGTAGGCGCCCGTATCGGTGAGCTTGGTCACTACCACAAAAAATAGCACATACCACGCGGAGGTCGATTCGCCTGCCTCGTTGACCAAGGGCAGGCAAAGGATTTTTGCAGCAAAAGAGAATAGCAGAATGACGTAAGTGAAACCAAACAGGGCGAGCAAGATTTCATTCAAACTTTTGCGTCCCTCTAGCGCCGAGCCCAAACGAGTGATGATCAAAATAATGATCAAAGCAGCGATCGCTAAACCATCGGCGGCACCAAGTGTCGCAGGGGAAGCGCCATCACGATACTGAAACAGGTAAGCAAGGTAGCACATACTCACCAGCAAGGTTGGCAGCATGAAGCGCCGCGAGCCGGTCGCTTGTTTTAATAAGTGAAAGTACTCGAACAAACCAAGTAAGGCGATCGCGGCGATCAGAGCAAAAAACAGAGCATGGCTACCGAGCACAAATGCCACCACTACGATCGCCCACAGCACCACAGTGCTTAGTAAACGAGATAGAAATGTTTTTACTGTCTTGCTCATCAAACTATTAGAATGTAGGAATGCTGACTAAAACCTGGGCTGTTGTCACTACTTTGTTGCAGAAGTTTTACGGTCTTGTTTCCAAAGCTCATCTTCCAAATGCTTGAAAGAACCCTGCAACTCATCTGAGGCTTGCAACAAGGGCTGGTATTTTTCGCGCTGCTTGCTGCATACTTTGCGTATAGGATCAAACAAGCGCACAAAGTCTCGGTAACATTCGTCCACGCCTTCATTAAACGCTGTGCGCAGAGTATCATGCAGACGTGTGCGCTGGGCATCGAGCTCTTTGGAAAAAAAGGTTCGAATCCGCGCACTGCCTTTGAAGCCTTCAAGCACGCTCATCAATAGAGCCAATGCGGAAGCACTAAAAGCCGCTATATCGTAAGGCGACAGTTGCTGCCACCATAACCAAGCGCCACCTGCGACAAGCGTTAAACTGAGCAGCAAATACGAGATCATGCGACGACGACGGCGACGGAAAAACTTCTTTAATCCATCACGCAAGTAAGGATTCTCCAATTCGCCTTCGGTGGCGTCTGCTACGTGCTTGACCAGTCTTTTGCGACTGCCACTCCAGTCCGGCTCGCCTTTTTTCCCCACACTCAGCTTGAGCTTAAAGTCTCGCTGCATGTCCGCCGACAGCTCGTCCCACAGTTGACGCACATCAGCTTCGGCGACCAGCGCCGCCTCTTCACAGG
Source organism: Verrucomicrobiales bacterium (assembly GCA_021648365.1). Classification (GTDB taxonomy): domain Bacteria; phylum Verrucomicrobiota; class Verrucomicrobiia; order Verrucomicrobiales; family DEV007; genus JAADHD01. The sequence continues at coordinate 26,444 of JAKISY010000011.1, read as the reverse complement.
TGATTTTCACTTGCTCTAGCGTGGCGGTAGTGATGATGCTCTCCACCTCTGCTGGCAGATCACCTGCAGCTTTGAGCGAAGACAAAACCCCCATGTGCTTGTCTAACAAACGATCCGTCTGCAAGCGTGCGTTCATGAACGCGGTATCAAAAGCAGAGAACACGGGTTCGAATTTCCCCTCTGTGCGAGCTTGTTGCTGCTCGGCACGCACCTCCAGCGTTGCGAACAACTCGTCATCCGCACGAATGATCTCAGCAGGAGTGTGCAGCTTATCTTGCACCTCCTTGATCACCGTTTTTGCCAAGACACAGCCTTTGTCCATTTTTTCCAAATGCACCGAGGAATGGTTGATCTCTTGTGAAATATGATTTTCCAACTGCGATATACGGCTTTCTCTAGCTAGGCGCACCTTGTCCAGCCCCGAGGTCTTCGCCAACAAAGCTTTTTTCCCTGACACCGCAAAAGTCGGGAATTGAGTGCCGCAACGGTTATTGGATGTGCGGCGCAAATGCTCGAGAATCGCGTCGATTTCTTCATCGCTGCGGCGATCACATTGTTGCAGGATCAGCACGATTTTGTGCTGCCACTTTTGATGCAAAGCCTCTAGCATCTTCCAAGTTGTCGGGCTCCAAGGATCAGTGACCGGGAAAACCACCAAAATAAAATGGGCGTCGGGCAAAATATCGTCGATCAGCTCTTGCCGATGACGCTTAATCGAGCCATCACCTGGCACATCTGTCACAGAGAAATCCTGCAACACATCCAGCGGACGGTAACACTCGAGCAAACTATCGCTGACATCAAAATCATGCGCCTCTTTGCCATACTGATACACCGCAATCTGCGGGGTCAGCGCTGGTGCCTCTTCAAGTGGACAGATATCTTCGCCAAAAAGCGCATTGATCAGCGTGGACTTTCCGGTTTCCGCCTCCCCGAGCACCACAAAGCGAAAAGGATCTTTCAAGGATGCTAGCACATTGCGCACCTTAGTCACACTAGACGAGCTGAGTTCACACTGCTCGGCTAATTGCGCCAAGGCGCCTACGGAGTCCCGTAAGTTGGTTCGGATATTGAAGTACTGTTGCCCTAGCATAGATGAAGTGAAGTCCGCCTAAGAAACACGCGAACGACAATTTTTCGAACAGAAATACGCATTTTAACAAAAAAGAAGCGTCACCACTTCTAAAAGCCCTAAAAAGAACGACCTTTGCTGCACTTTCTTCCATCCGCAACAGCGACTTTGCTTGCTATCTGCCCATGCAATGCGAAAAATACACCCATACCACTGCCGATAACGCGAATAAAGCGGCGCAAATGGTCAGCTTGATTTTTAGCTGAGTCTGATTTTTTTGATCCACCATCAACCCATTCATCTACGTGTCTTTGAAAAAATTACCCGGAAGCCCCTATCCACTCGGCGCTCACTGCCTAGGTGGGGAATCTCAAACGGTCAATTTTGCCATCTACTCTCAGCACGCCACCGCCATCGACCTCTGTTTGTTCGATGCTCAAGATCCGACGAAAGAAATCGCGCGCGTAAGACTGACCGAACGCAGTGGCGACATCTGGCACGTAGCGCTACAAGGTTGCCCAGCGCGACAAGCCTACGGCTACCGCGTGCATGGCGAATGGAACCCCAGCCAAGGTCATTTTTTCAATGCCAACAAACTGCTGCTCGACCCCTACGCGAAAGCCCTCGCAGAGCACGCGGTTTTTCACCACTCGATGCTGGCGAGTGAACCCAACCCTGATGCCAATGGTCAAATGCAGCTCAGTCGCGCTGACAGCGCGCCACACATCCCGCGCTCCCTAGTGATCGACGATAGCTTTGACTGGCAAGACGAACAAGCTCCCGCCACTCCACTGGCAGAGTCTCTGATCTACGAGCTACACGTCAAAGGCTTCAGCCGCTTGAATCCCGACATCCCTGAGAATCTGCGCGGCACCTACGCAGGACTCGCCAACGATGCCTCCATCAACTACCTACAGCAACTAGGCGTCACCGCCGTGCAGTTGATGCCAGTGCACGCCCACCTTGATGACGGCTTTCTGATCGAGCGTGGCTTGACCAATTATTGGGGATACAATACCATCGGATTTTTTGCCCCCGACCCCGCTTACGCCGCTGGCGATGATGCCGTTGCCGAATTCAAAGGCATGGTCAAAGCCCTGCATCGCGCAGGCATCGAAGTCATCCTTGATGTAGTCTTCAATCACACTGGCGAAGCCGGTATCGATGGCCCCTCCTGCTGTTTTCGAGGCATTGACAATTTGGTTTATTACCGCACTCAAAACAAAAACCCTGCCGCCTATCAAGACTTCACCGGCTGTGGCAATACCGTGAACTCCCCTCATCCCAGAGTCTTACAACTCATCATGGACAGCCTGCGCTATTGGGTCAGCGAAATGCACGTCGACGGCTTTCGCTTCGACCTAGCCGTCACCCTCGGCCGTGAGCCCTCCAGTTATAATACCCAGTGCGCATTTTTTAAGGCCGTCTTGCAAGATCCGGTATTGGCGAAAGTCAAAATGATAGCCGAACCTTGGGATCTCGGTCGCGGTGGCTATCAAGTAGGCAACTTCCCGCATCCCTGGTCCGAACTCAACGGCCGCTATCGCGACACCGTCAGACGTTTCTGGAAAGGCGACCACGGCATGTTGCCAGAGTTCTCATCACGACTCTCCGGCAGCCAAGACCTCTACGCTCACAATCACCGCTCACCGCAAGCGAGCATCAACTTCATCACCTCCCACGATGGATTCACCCTGAGCGATCTGGTCAGCTACAACCACAAACACAATAAGAATAACCTCGAAGATAACCGCGACGGCAGCGATAACGACATGACTTGGAATCATGGAGTGGAGGGGCCCACCGACGACCCTGACATCATCGCCCTACGCGAACGTCAACGACGTAATTTTTTCACCACCTTATTACTTTCTCGTGGCGTACCCTTCATCCTAGCTGGCGATGAACTCGGCCGCACACAGAACGGCAACAATAACAGCTACTGCCAAGACAATCCGCTTAGCTGGATCGATTGGGATCTGGTGCAAGAAGAATCCGATTTTTTAGATTTCGTCAAAGGCCTGATTGCTTTCCGCAAAAAATTCCCCACCCTGAGGCGCAGTCATTTTTTCTCTGGCAAAGCCTCCATCAGCACCGGCGCACCCGACATCGCCTGGTATCGTCCCGATGGTAAAGCTATGGCAAGTGATGACTGGCATGCTCAGACCGCAGGAGCCTTTTCCACCTTCATGGATGGCCCCATGACCACCCCTCTGGTCCTGCTATTCAACGCCCGCGCAGAATCTCTCAGCTTCCACCTCCCCGCCCCACCAAGCTGTGAAAACGGCGGACACTGGCAACTCGAAATCGACACCGCTGACCCGCACAGCATCGGTCGCAACACCGCCCTCTGCGGACAATCCCTACTGCCTTCCCGCTCGATGCAGGTCTGGAGCCTAGTAGCAAAGGAAGCCGAAGGGGTGATGCGGCCTAGGATGCTTGATCGCTAGTTATTATTTTTAGCGAACGTTTACTGATATGCTGGCGCAGATCCAGTGCAACATAGCAAAGCGAAAGATTATCATTTGTCACGCACGCCATCATCGGCTTGTTCGGGTTTGTACTCCGCTACAAGATAAGTAGAAAGGTTAGATTGAAGGGTTTCGAGAATATTCACCGAAATTTCTCCGAGACGCCTTGTCATCCTCTTACCCAACTCCGCTTCGATTTTTGTCTGGCTTCTGCGTTGAAATTCGACTCGTTTAGCCCGCTAAACTCTGTCGAAGTTCGCCTCGAACCCTTTCAGGGTTGAGATTGTTGTGAAGAGTAAAAAACTGCTTCCTCTTTTTTTTTGTGCCGTTATTGTGAAGTTCTGGAATTTGGAAGAGTAACAAGATGGCAATGCACGGAATTTATCAAAAAAACTATAACCAAGAGCTTAGCGGCTTGTTTGCTTTGTTGGGCTTGGTGCTGTGTTTGTGTTCTCCGACAGCGGCGCAGGCTCAATTTCATCAGCGTTCGGGTCAGGGTAAGGGGGGCAATGTGGTCACGCCTAGACCCTCCAATATCGATACGCGTGACTGGAAGTATGGCGAGATGAAAGCTCGCGAGGCGGCGGTGTGGGGGCGGACGATTTTCCATCCTAACGGAAATTTCACTGAATCGAAGCTCGACGAGGCGCAGAGCACCTTGCAGCAGCAGACTTTCCGCGCCAAAAAACAGGACGCAGATTCTTCGGTGTTGTTGCAGAAGCGCCTGATCAAATTGAATGCAAGCGGCAGGCCCGTGGAGGTACTGATCTATAATGCCCAAGGTGCATTAACCAATCGTGGCACTTTGTTTTACGATCCTATCGGCAGATTGACGGAGGAGCGGCTATTTGATACCAACAGCCGTATTGTTCGTCGTAAGATTCAGACTTACTCGGCGGAGGGCAAAAAAATGCCATTGCGGACGTTTAATTACGGCAAGGGTTCGGTTGGGGATGTGGATTTGTTGATCACTAGCGAGTCAGTGCAAAAGGAGGCTCAAGCAGCAAAAAAACCTAAGAAGAGCTTCCTCAAGAAGCTGCGTTTTTGGAAGAAGGGCAAATAAGGGTGAGATAGCAGACAACCTTTTTTTGGTTATGGTAGCGAAGCAAATATTTTATACGGGACGAGTGCAAGGGGTGGGCTTCCGCTTTTCTGTGAAGCAGTTGGCGAAGGGCTTTGAGGTGCAAGGCTGGGCGAAAAATATGGCTGATGGGCGAGTGGAGCTACAGCTGATGGGCGAGCAGGCGGAGGTGGAAGAATTCATCGAGGAAATTGCGGAATCACATTTGGCGGGATTTATCCGAGAAACAGAACAGCAAGACATATCTCTGCTTGCAAATTGCGTAGGATTTTCGATAAGCTAGTCTGATATAGAACTATGAGTGTGCCAGCTGTAGAAGTCCATAATCTGACTAAGGTATTCTCCTTATCCTTACAGCGCGATTATCTGGTGGCGGTGAAAAATATATCGTTCACGGTGGGGGCGGGGGAGATCTATGGTTTGATCGGTCCAAATGGTTCGGGCAAATCGACGACGATGAAGGTGATCCTCGGTTTGATGAAACCTACTCGTGGTAGCACCAGCATCTTCGGGGTGGACAGCCGTGACGTGCGCAGCCGGCATCAGGTGGGTTTTTTGCCTGAGAATCCTTATTTCTACAAACATCTTTCGGGCTGGGAAACGCTGCAGTTTTACGGCAAGCTCTGTGGTCTGAAAAAGAGTGTGCTTAAGGATCGTTGTGCGGAGTTGTTGGCGATGGTCGATTTGGAAGATGCTGCCAAACGTAGATTGAGCGGATACTCCAAAGGCATGCTGCAGCGCATAGGTTTGGCGCAAGCGATCATTCAGCGTCCGCAGTTGGTGATCCTCGATGAGCCTACGGCGGGGGTGGATCCTGCGGGCTCCAGAAAAATACGCGACTTGATCATGCAGCTGAAGCAGGATGGCGTGGCGGTGATCCTGTGTTCGCATCAGCTTGAGCAGGTGCAAGAGGTGTGTGATCGGGTGGCGATCATGCAAAAAGGGGAAATGCTCAGAGAAGGAGCTTTGGATGATTTGATCGCGGTAGAGGACGAGGTCGAACTGGTGGTGAAAAATCTACCTGCAGCTTTGCAGGAACAAATCGAGCAATTGGTGAAGGACGACGAGAAGGCGCAACTGGTGAGGGTAGGGCATCCTCGCACCACCTTGGAGCGGCTATTTTTGTCGGAAACAGAAGCTGGAACTAAGGCTAGTAAGACTGAGGGGGAAGTATAACATGGCTAGCGATTCTTCAGAACAGGTAAGAGACCAAACAAAGAGAGTTGAGCCTTTGGTGAAGTCGCCGCCGATTTTTTCTGCGCAGCGGGTATGGGTATTGATGGCGAGCACCTTCACCCAGTTGGTGCGGATGAAGACTTTTTACTTCTTAGCTATTTTTGCCTTGTTGGTGATAGCGGCGAGTAATCTAAATTTGCTCTATACGCCGGTGCAGCAGTTGAAGGTGATACGAGAGACTTCATTGGGCGCAATGTCGATTTTTTCTTGGTTGTTCGCCATCACCGCGACGGCAGTTTTGATTCCGCGCGATTTAGAAGACCGCACGCTCTACACGATCTTGTGCAAACCGGTGCCGCGCTTGGAATATTTGGTAGGGAAGCTGCTGGGGGTGCTCGCAGTGATTGGGGTGGCTCTGGCTTTGATGTGTGGCTTGTTCACCGTGATATTGCATTTTCAGGAGACCAGTATAATCGCCAGTGAGATGCACCACATGGCGCAAAATCCTAGATTCACAGAAGAGGATCGTATCACTGAGGCGGCGATGATCGCTGCCTATGGACCTGACCTTAATTTGCTCTACGGTGTGCTGGCAGTTTTCCTGAAATCAGCGGTACTGGCTGCGGTGGCGATGTTAGTTTCCACCTTTGCATCGAGCTCGCTGTTCACCATCATCATTACCTTTGTGGTTTTTCTGATTGGTCACTTTCATAAGATGGCGACGGATTTTTGGGTGGTGGAGCAGCAGGGCGGCTGGATCACTCGCATGATCGGGAAGGTTATGATTTTGGTGATTCCGGATTTCCAGATTTTTAATATCAGCGACAGCATTTCGAGTGGTCAAGTCGTGGGGTTAGCTACGATGGTGGAGATGAGCGGATTGGCAGCCTTGTATTTGGGGTTGTTCACGATCGCGTCGTGGTTTGTATTTTCTGATAAGGAGTTCTGATGGCGCTATTTGCGAAAAAGTTTTTCCTAGTGGTGATGTTGTTGCTGATCGGCGGCTTGATACGGGCGCCTTGGGAGAAGAAGCTGAATGGCGAGCTGAGTGCTGCTGGGCTGCTATCGAATCCCCCAGGGGAATCTTTGCGCGAGCAAATGGGACAATCGGCTACGCTGGCTGCGTTAGGCGGACTGCGTTCGTTGGTCTCTATCTACATGACCCTGCACGCGCATGATGCGTGGCAGATGACGGACTGGGAAACTGTGGAGCGGGACTATCATATCATCACCACGCTGCAACCGCGCGATGTTGATAGCTGGATCAAGGGGGCTTGGCATTTATGGGCGAATGCCAGCGCCAATGTGCAGTTGAACGAGTCGCTGCCACCAGCTTTGAGAGAAAAAATGAGGCAAGAGTATGTGGACAAAGGCATCGTTTTTTTGCAGCAAGGTATCCGCAATAATCCTCAAGCGGCGAAACCTTGGGAAGAACTGGGGTTTGTTTATAGGGAAAAGAAACATGACTATTGTGCTGCCGCCGAAGCCTATCGCCAAGCCTATGCCCGTCCCCATGCTTCGGCTTACTTGGTTCGTTTTGTGGGCTACATGTTGGCGCAATGCCCGGGTCATGAACGCGAAGCTTATGATTACCTGCGAGCACTTTACGATGAGGGTGCTATCCATCGTCGCCTGCCATCCGTCATCGTCAGTCTGAAACAACTGGAGGAAAAATTGGATATCCCTCTGATTCAAAGGATACCAGATGTCCATCCCGATATTCTGCGTCAAGAGCGAGCGAAGAAGCGGGAACAAAAGCTGCCTGGCGGAATCAGAATCCAATAATTTCCCAGTATTGAGTTTAGAATATTTGGAGATTAGTGCTTATTTTTGTCGCCAAAGCATTGCGGTTCGGTCAAGGTGTGCTTCAGTTCTCAACTTGCTTGCTGAGAAAGAGGTTGTCTTGATGACATCACCTATGGTAAAACGGCGAGTAGAGAATAGATTAAGGCAATGAAATTCGCCATTTTTGGAGACATACACGCCAACCTAGAGGCACTGGAAACCGTTCTAACCGATGCGGCGGATCACGATTGTACAGATTTTGTCTGTATCGGTGATGTGGTGGGTTACAACGCGAATCCTCATGAGTGTTTACAAATCATACGCGATCTCGATTGCCCGATGGTCAAAGGCAATCACGACGAAGAAGCTTCGACCTCGGCTCCACTTGGCGGCATGAACCCGCTCGCCAAACAAGCGCTGGAATGGACTCGGGAGAATTTGACCACCGATGACAAAGATTATCTGATGAATGTGAAGCTGGTGCGTCAGGTGCGTCATTTCACCATCGTGCACGCCACTCTCGATACGCCGGGCAGTTGGGGTTATGTGACCAACAAGTTTGATGCGATGGCGAGTTTCAGCTATCAGTTCACGCCTGTTTGTTTTTATGGCCATACGCATACGCCGAAAATTTATGCTAAGGGCGACAGTGTCGAGGTGATGGATGGTGACGAGGCTCATATCGATCCTGCTAAGAAATATTTCATCAATGTAGGCAGTGTTGGGCAACCTCGTGATGGGGATTGGCGTGCTTCTTACGCGATCTATGACGTCGGCAATCAAACGGTCACTTTCCGCCGTTTGGATTATGATCTGAAAACCACTCAGGCTAAAATCATCGATGCCGGTCTGCCAGAAATGTTGGCAAATCGTCTTGCAGTGGGCAAATAAGCTGTGTCTGCCATGACTACAGAACCCGCCAAGCAGGAGCGCGTTCTGGTGATCAAACCGAGTTCGTTTGGCGATGTCATCCACACCCTGCCTGCGGTAGCCGCCCTAAAAAAAGCACACCCCCATTGGGACATTCAGTGGTTGGTCAATGAAGAATGGGTGCCTTTGCTGGAAGGTCATCCCGATCTCGAAGAGGTGATCCCCTTTCCGCGTAGAGATTTCCGTGGTTTAGGTGCCTTGTTGCAGGCACGAAAGTGGGCGGTGGAAAATCTCGCCCCTCGTCATTTTGATCGAGTGATTGATTTGCAAGGATTACTTCGCTCCGCTTTGTTAGCCAAAGCTTGCGGGGCAAAACACGTTTGTGGTTTCAGGCAAGCAAGAGAAGGTGCTTCTTTTTTTTATGATGAAAAAATAAACCTACCGGATTGGAAAAAGCTGCACGCTATACAGCGTTACATGCGTCTGGCGCAGTCGCAGGGTGCGCTTGACGATGATGAGCAGCCTTTGTCGTTCTGGTTGCCGGCGGGTGAGAAGGTGCAAGGCATGGTTAGAGAGGACGGGCGTCCGTTGGTGATTTTGCACCCGTTTTCGCGCGGACTAGGTAAATCTTTGACCGAGCAAGAGGTGTCGGAATTCTGTCAATCGCTGCAGCAACATCACGCTGAGGTGCAAATAGCGCTGCTTGGTTCAGATTCTTGGCAAGGGCAGACTCTGCCAGCCAATACGCTTGACCTGATGGGTAAAACCAATCTGCCACAGTTGATCTGGTGCCTGCGCCAAGCAGATACAGTGGTCAGCGTCGATAGCGGGCCGATGCATCTCGCAGCTGCGATCAGCGATCGGTTGATTTCTATCCATACCTGGACCGATCCCGCAGTGGTCGGCCCTTTTCAGAAAGGCGCCTGGATTTGGCGCGACGGCCTGCTGATCCAAGTGGCACAACTCGAAGCGGGGCAGCTGCCTGAGCAGAGGAAGCGTAAAAAACTTATCGAAGAGCTGCGTCAGCGCACTGGAAGGCTGCTGCCCGAGGGCAGCATGGCGAAACTGGCCCAAGCGGCAAGCCCTGAAGGTGTATTTGCGAAATAGGCTGAAGGCTTGATCTTGACCGTTGATCAGTTGACCAACTGAGGCAAGAGTTTGGCGACTCGCTCTTTGAGTTCTTTGCCGGGGCGAAATTTCACCACAGCGCGTTCGGGGATCACTACTTCGTCTTTTGGACGATTAGGATTACGACCTACTTTAGCGCGTGTTTTTTTCACACTGAAAGCTCCAAAATTACGGATCACCACCTCGTCGTTTTGTGCCAGACTGCGAGTGATGTTTTCCACTGTGTGTTGGATCACATCAAAAACCTGTTGCTGGGTCAAGCCCGTTTCATTACTGATTTGCACAACGAGATCACGCTTGGTTATAGTAGCCATTGGGTATAAGAATGAGTTTAATTTAAAGAAGGGCGAAAGCTTCACTGAACTTAAGTGTCTAGTTTCGCAATCTGCTTGTTTTTTGTCAGCTCGCAACTGCTACTTTAGATAACTGTGTGTATTTTGCTCTAAATTGTTTGAATACATGTCGTTATGGATAGCTCCGATAACAGACTCTTACACCAATGAATCTCAGAAATCAGAAAATCGCCCAGCGACACGACGCCCTTGCAGGTGAGGGAAGCTCATTTCGTGCCAAATTGATTCGCTGGTTTGAGCAAAATGGTAAGAGCTACCCATGGCGCGATACCCAGGACCCTTACGCTATTTTAGTGAGCGAGTTGATGTTGCAACAGACGCAAGTCGCCACCGTCTTGGAGCGCGGGTATTATCAACGCTGGATGAAGCGTTTTCCCGAGACAAAAACACTGGCTGCGGCAGACGAGAGCGAGGTATTGAAGCTGTGGGAAGGTCTAGGTTATTACTCGCGCGCGCGGCGCTTGCATCAATGCGCGCAAAACATCGAGCAGCAATTCGCTGGCAGCTTTCCCGCAGATTTGGCGAGCATTCGGCTGCTGCCAGGTGTCGGACCTTACACCGCTGGAGCAGTGGCGAGTTTTGCTTTTGATCTACCTGCCGCTATTGTCGATGGCAATGTAGCGCGAGTATTGGCGCGGCTGTTCGATTATCGCGAAGCGGTGGACAGCACTGCTGGTGGCAAAATGATTTGGAGCCTAGCACAGCAGTTGATGCCCAAGCGCAAAAACGCTCGCTCGCGTGAATACAACTCGGCATTGATGGAGCTGGGACAAACCCTATGTAATCGCAGTGAACCTTTATGCGGCGATTGCCCTGTCTCCGCTTACTGCGCCACCCGTGATCCCAAATCGCTACCGATCAAAAAGCCGCGCCAAAAGACCGTGCTGATGGAAGAGGATGTTTTGTTTGCCAAGAACAAGGGGCGGATCTTGCTAGAAAAAGAAAGCGGCAGTCGTAGGACGGGGCTGTGGAAATTGCCCGCTTTACACGCCGAAGAAAGTAGCCATAGCCCCCACCAGAAAGAACAAATAGTGCTCACCATGAAATACTCGATCACCAAGTATCGAGTGACGCTCTACGTGCACCAGGTCAAAGACACAGCAAACATCAAGCTTGATCAACATCGCAAGTGGTTTGCGATCGCAGAGCTCGATCAACTCACCCTCGGCGCCCCTTATCGCCGGGCTTTAGAGAAGTTATTGTGAAATTCACTGCCACGACTTATTGAGCTTGCTCTGGCACGAGCGTTTTCCATTTATCATCACCCGCTTCGATCATTTTTTGCACGTCGCGCCCCGTGTATTTCAGCAAGTCAAAATCGCTACACTGAATCGGATGGATTTTGTTATTTGCGCGGAAGTAGGCATAGAGCTGTTCGAGATGCTGGGCGACCTTGAAGTTTTCTGCGGTAACTAATTCGTTGGTGCTACGGTTGAGCCAAGGATAGACGTAGAGAGAGAGTTCGTTTTTGAACAAGCGCCCAAAGGATTCCAGAATCCCGCCGGCGAGATTTTTTGACCATTTTTCTTTAAACAGCTCATTCAGCAATCCAATGCTCAAAACGATACCAATGGGACTGGTAGTGTTCATGCTTAGGTAAGTAGCTATGCGGTGAAATTCCGGGCAACGAGAGATCAATACTGTTTTTCCCAGGGCCTGTAGCGCATCGGCACGATCGAGAAAGGCGAGATGATCCACGGCACCCCCACGCAGTAGATTGTTCATGGAGATTTCACAAAGCTCGATGGTGTCTTCGTTTTGTTCCTGCGTCAGATGTTTTTTGAACTCACCGCGCGTCTGGCGAATCATATCAAGATGGAGATTGGTCACTGGGTCAAAGCTGCCGCGCAATAGAATGATCGGCTTTTTGTAGAGCACCTCAGCAGGCTGCACTACCTCGCCATTAGGCAAAAACATCGCAGCATCGGTGAGGCCGCTTTGCACCAGTTGCAAGTGGCAGAGACGGTTGTCGATCATTTCAAAACCCTTGCCACTGAACTTCAGCATATCGACCTCTACGCGCCCTTCGTTCAGCCCATCTACCAATGAATCAGCAAAGACCTTCAAGGTATCGCGATGATAAAAAGCCGCGTGCAGTAGATTGACGCCGACTCGCCCCAGAGCCTCCATTTGATCCACATTTTCTTGATCCAATAAGCGCACATGGATGAGGATCTGGCAGGGCTCCTCCTGGGGTTTGAGCTGTAATCTCACCCCTAACCAACCATGACATTCGGCATCATCTTTGTAGCCTCTCGCCCGCACCGTATTGCAAAAGCTGAAAAAAGTCGTCTTGTCGCCCCGCCCTCCAGCTAGGCGCTCGAGGAGTAGGTCATACTCGTATTCGAGCATCGCACTGACACGTTGACGCGATACATAGCGATGGGCTTTGCCGTAGATTGCATCGCTGACCGTCATGTCATAAGCAGAGATCGCCTTTGCCACTGTGCCTGCTGTCGCTGATGCTCGGAAAAACCAATTGGCGACTTCTTGCCCTGCCCCAATTTCAGCAAAGGTGCCATAAGGAGCCGCATCGAGATTGATGCGCAGTGCTTTTTCATAAGTGGAACGAACTTTTCTTTTTTTCTTTTTCATCTGTGTATCAGATCACCATTGTGATCGCGCGCACCATAAATTCAGCTGCACAGATTGCAATGATTGTTACAAATCAGGTGCAGGAGATAGGGGACAAACGAACCCTAGGATTGAGGGCGTTTTATAAACGCAAAGCCTCTCCCTACCTTGATAGGACGGAGGAAATCATACGAATACCTGTAAAAAAACCAAGCGTAAGCGATCACTTTCTAGGACTTTTGAGCATCAAGGCTGTAGGAGTGGAATCACCGTGAATGAAGACCTGCTATGGAAGAATACCTTTGCGATACTTTGCTCTTCGGGATGACACTTCTTTTTTTAAACCACTCCAATGTTTGCTCCGCGTTCAAATGAGCGATTTGCGCTCCCACTGCCTCTTTCGCTTCTTTGGATTGCTGCACCGCATGAAAACCAGGAATTGCTTCGCTTCTTTTTTTCTCACCCTTCATATTCAAACTCCATTGGTGTAACGATTTCCATTGGTCCGTGCTTTCAAGCAAGTTCACCCCGTTGAAACTCGCCTTCTCCCTTTGTGAAAATGGTTGCGGCGACAAATGCAGAGACTTACAGATCAATCGCGGGTTTCTCAAAAATGAGCGACTGAGTGAAAAATCATAACAACGCTCTGAGGCTTTCACGATCCAAATCAACATCGCGTAATATTTTATTGATCAACCCAGGTCCAAGATTCTCTTTTCCATGCACGGGCACTGTTGTTTTTCTGCCATCCGAATGCTCCAATCGGTGATGACTGCCTTTGATTCGAGCTACTACAAAACCCACCTTGCCTAGGGCTTTAATCATATCTTTGCCAGTGATACTTGGGAACCCGCTCATACTTCAACAGCCACTTGCTGCACCCCAACAAACTCAAAGGGTTCGCTATCTTCTTCATCTTCAATACAAAGTCCGATGGCTTCTTGAATGCGATCATTTAACTGGTCGAAAGTTTTTGCCTGAGTATGACACCCAGGAAGACTCGGCACACTGGCTACCAGCCAACCTTCGCTATCACGTTCGATGATGATGTTGAAATTACGTTTCATAGCTATGAACTTAACTGTTATCAAATAAAAAAGCGATCTTCATTTTCAAGAAGATTGACGCTTTCCCTCACTCTTTCCCGTTTCCTCGGTCGCAAAGCCGTTCAATGATCCGATGCGTCGCTGGCGCCTTTGGGGATGTGGATGCTCTCTACCATGTCTTGGATTTCTTGTGGTGGGGCGGGGGTGAAGGAGCTGACCACAAAGGCAACGGCGAAGTTGATCAGCATGCCGATGAAACCGATGCCTTCTGGGGTGATTTCTAAAAAATACTGTTCTTTGGTGCCGCCGAGGAATTGGAAATAGACAATGTAGCCAATCGTGAAGGAGATGCCGGCGAGCATGCCGCTGATGGCTCCTTCTTTGTTCATGCGTTTTGAGAAGATGCCGATCAACAGGGTTGGGAAGAAAGAGGATGCTGCTAGACCAAAAGCGAAAGCTACGGTTTTGGCGATGAAGGCGGAGGGGGGATTGATACCAAAATAGGCTGCCACTGCCAAAGCCACAAAAGAGGCGATTCGCGCGTAGCGCATTTCTTCTTTGTCACTGAGGTCGGGTTTGATGATTTTTTTCATCAGATCGTGAGAGATCGAAGTGGATAATACCAATAACAGACCGGCAGCAGTTGAAAGGGCGGCGGCGATACAGCCTGCCATCAGCAGCGCGATCACCCATTTGGGTAAGCCTGCCATCGAGGGGTTTGCCATCACCATGATGTCGGTGCCAAACCACAACTCGTTAGGGTTGGAAAGATCAGACTTGTTGGCTAACAGTCGTTCGCCGAACTTGCCGGTCAGTTGATTTTTGGGCGCGTCGTATTCTGGATAGCTGGGTTTTTTGCCTTGGAAAACGCTGTTGCTGTGGGTGTCCGATTTAGCTGGGCCGAAGTATTGGATCTTGCCGTCGCCATTTTTATCGACCCAGGCCATCTGGCCTGTTTTTTCAAAATCTTTGAACCAAGCGGGGGCTTCTTGGTAGCTGGTTTGGTGCAGGTTTTGGATCAGGTTGACTCGAGAAAAGGCGCCGATCGCTGGAGCGGTGAGGTAAATGACGGCGATGAAAAGCAGGGTCCAGCACGCAGATTTACGCACGGCTTTCACATTTTTGACGGTAAAAAATCGCACGATGACATGCGGCAGCCCGGCAGTTCCGCACATCAGGGCAGCGGTGATGCAGAACATATTGATCGATGATAATTTGCCTGAGGTGTATTCTGCGAAACCGAGTTCGGTATTGATGTTGTTGAGTTTTTCTAAAAAAGGAACCTGTTCGCCTCCAGCGGTGAAATGACCGATCAGACCCATCTGTGGTAGGAAGTTTTCGGTCATCGCGATGGCGATAAAAACGGCCGGTATGGTGTAGGCAAAAGCCATCACGGTGTATTGCGCGACTTGGGTGTAGGTGATGCCTTTCATACCACCGAGACCTGCGTAGAAAAAGACGATACTGGCTCCGACGAGAACTCCGGCGGGGATGCCGATGCCAAAGAGCTGTGAAAAGACCACGCCGACACCACGCATTTGTCCCATGATATAAGTCATGCAGATGAAAATGGCGCACATCACGGCGACTCCACGAGCTAAGCGGGAGTAATAACGGTCGCCAATGAAATCGGGCACGGTCGATTTACCAAATTTACGCAGGTAGGGAACCATCAATACGGTCAATAGCACAAAGCCACCTGTCCAACCCATCAGAAAACGCGAGGCGTCATAACCACTGAGAGCGACGGTGCCAGCCATGGAGATGAAGGTCGCGGCGGACATCCAGTCGGCTGCTGTTGCCATGCCGTTAGCTAGGGGAGAGACACCACCACCTGCGGTGTAGTATTCTTTGGTCGATCCTGCCCGAGATTTGATCGCGATGCCGATGTAGAGGGCAAACGAAATGCCAATGAAAATGAAATTGTAGGTATCTTGGCTCATGATTATTTATTTTCGGTTTCGTCTTCTGTGTAACCATGTTTGGCATCGAGGCGATTCATGAGAACCGCATAGATGACTAGGAGAATCACAAAACAAATGATGGCGCCCTGTTGCGCCATCCAAAAGCCAAAAGGGGCGGTACCGATGTGAGGGGCGTTGGCGTCTAGCCATTCGCGAAAGATAATGCCGCAGCCAAAGCTGACGGAAAACCAGACGACTAACAAAGAGAGCACGATTTTGAGGCAAGCCCGTCGATGAGCTGCTGGGTGGTTGGAGGAAGGGTCGAGTTTCATAGGCTAGAGCAGAATTAGTCAATTGCAGTCTGTGCTATAACCTATTGGGGGATTAAAAAGCAAGGAGAGAGTTTTTCAACAGGAGCAAGGTAATGCGGACTTTTCACTGTATGGCTATGCCTTGCTGAGCGGTTTAGCTTTTTAGGGTTGAGAGCTGTGATTTTAAAATAAGGGTTTTTTTATTTGGCAAAGTGAATAAAAGTTGAGACAATACGTCAAAGAGGTGACGCTGGAACTATAATCTAATCAAAAAGTTATGAAATGGACTCAAATTTATATACTGGCTGCTATGGCGGTGATGGGCATTTTTTCTACCTCATGTAGTCAATACGCCCCTAATACTAAAGGAGGTGCCGTGATCGGCAGCCTGCTCGGTGCAGGTGCTGGTGCAATCATCGGGCATCAGTCAGGACGTGGTCTAGAAGGGGCTGCGATCGGTGCGCTCGCGGGTGGTGCAGGTGGGGCTTTGATCGGAAGTGCCCGCGATGATCGGGAGCGGAGGTATTACGATCAACAGCGTTATCAACAGCAGCGTTACCAGCAACAGCAGCAATATCACGGTCACGCGCCGCCGCCACATAATTCGGGTCAGTATTATCAGCACCCTCAGCGTCAGCCGCGCTATTATTATTGATCGTTTGAGGACGTGATTGCCGTCCGTGGAGGGGCACGCTCCGTCGTGCCTTAGACTATAGAGCGGTTTCCCAGTCCTGCTATTCGGCGGGTTTGAGGTTTTTCCACATCGTGAGCCGTCCGACTCGACCGAGCGGACCGGCGACGTGCATGCCGCCACCGATGATGTCGGGGCGTCCGTCGCCATTGAGGTCGCCGACGTCGATGGTGCCTAGATTGCTAGGTGCGTAGGCGATTCTGCGGCGTTTGAAATTTTGTTTGCCGTCATTCTCTAGCCAAATCAGGCTGGGGTAGTCGTATTCGTGCCAATTGTAGTAGAGATTGGAGGCGATCACGTCGAGATCGCCATCGCCGTCCATGTCTGCTGCGACGGCGCGGTAGCAACTATGGAAGCGGGTGATGTCGTGGTGGGTGAAGTTGAGTTTGCCATCATTTTCTAGCCATTGGATGCCGTGGTAGGGTTTGGGGGTAGAGTCGGTGTCCATCAGGTCGCCGTTGGAGTAGAGGATGTCGAGATCGCCGTCCTGATCCATATCGATCATTTGAAATCCAGAGGAGCCGAAGGTGGGGTTTCGCGGTTGGCTGATCACAAAGGGTTCGAACTTTCCTTTGCCTCGATTCATATAGCGGAGGATCATCTCATGTTGTTGACTGAGCAAAGTAACGATGTCGAGGCGACCGTCTTGATCTAGATCGACTAGCTCCATGTGCATCACGCCGTTGATTTGTGATAGGATGTGTAGTTCGAATTTCTCTGGAGTCACTTGTTCCAGCCAACCAACGGCTCCGGTGCTGCGCCAGCCAAACATAGCAAGGCCAAAATCGATGTCGCCATCGCCGTCGAGGTCGCCGGGCTGCATGTCGGAGATGCGTGGGGTGCCAGAGATGAGCACGCGTTTGGTGAAATTCTGCTGACCGTCATTGATCAACAATACGGCTTCGCCAATCAGCAGGTCGTTGGGGTTCATGTGCCCCATCGAGGCGATGGCGATATCGAGATCGCCGTCACCGTCGAAGTCGAAGACTTCGGAGTGCACGGGGGCGGATACAAGGGCGAGCTCGATTTCCTCTGCGGCTGACTGCTTGGGTGGCAGGTTTTTGTGATAAGGCAGCCATGATACGGTGCCGATCAGTTCGTCACAGACGATGACATCGGGATTGCCGTCTTGATCGAGGTCGGTGATGTTGACGTTGGTGATGTGGGGGCGTTCGCCCACACTTGCATTGCCGACGGCATGCTTTTCGAAGTTTAATTTCGGTGGTAAAAAGTCATCGGGCAAACGCGGGATGCGATCTAGGCTATAACTTTGATAAAAATGCTGTAATTGGGCTGTTTGGATTTGGGTGAGCGGCATTTGTTGGCGCCGCAGATGCTCTGCCATATCAAGGATGATAGTTTCCCAGGCGTTTTTTGGCATCACTTGAGGATCGGGTACAGTGTGGCAAATGGCGCAGGCGCGTCGGCGCAGGCGCAGCACGGAGTCTGGAACGCCGCGGTATTTGGCGCGGTCTTTAAGTAAGAAGCGTTCTTCAGCGCTGTTGGTGGGGGGTGCTTCGGCTGCGTGACATGGTGAAGCGAGCAGCGAGCTCAAGGCGCATGCACAGATAGAAAAATAAAACTGGTAAATCGACATCGGAGTCATGCTGAAAGAATCGAACTCTCTTCCGTTCACCCGAAGGAGACAATGGGGCAACTGAAATTTGGTCAGCTGATCTTTTACATAGCTTGAGGAGGGGCGATCGACATAGGAAAAGCTTGCAGGCTCCATAGATTATTTCTTGCAATTGGGCTTTAGCCCACCATAAATAGATTAACGCATTTAGAGTTCTGCGCGCAGCGTGGTATTTAGAGGCTTAAGGTTTTACATCTATAGACGATACGAGCATCGATTGCTGTTGGGCTATAGAAGCAAGATGTATGATTTTATATCCAGAATCCAATGTTAAAACAACTACGTCAAAGAGAAGACAATCCCCTACGAGTGGGCTTGGTGGGCTTGGGAGCTATGGGCCGAGGCATCGCCTGGCAGGTCAATATCACTCCTGGTATGGTTTTGGGATTCATCGCGGATCTCGATCTGGAGGTAGCGCGCGATGCTGCTAAACTGATTGGCTTGGAGGCGGTGGAGTTCGATGGCAAAGAGATCCCGACTCTGACTGAAAAGCAGGTTTTGATTTCAACCGATGCGCTGGCGCTGTTGAAGCGGGCGGATGAGTTGAAGCTGGATGCTTTTGTCGAAGCGACCAATGCTATTGCGGATGCTGCTGAATATTGTCTCGCGGCGATCGAAGGCGGCATGCACGTCATTTTGATGAATGCTGAGGTGGATCTGGTTTACGGATCCTTGCTGAATGCTGAAGCGGATAAGAAGGGCGTGATCGTCACCAGTGATGCTGGCGATCAGCACGGGGTGATCATGACGATGATCGACGAGATCGAGATGTGGGGTTTTGACATTGTGCAAGCGGGTAACATCAAAGGTTTCCTTGATCGTTACGCCACGCCTGACTCGATTCGTTACGAAGCAGAAAAACGCAATCTCAGTCCGGTGCAATGTTGTGCTTATACAGACGGCACTAAGCTGAACGTAGAGATGGCTTTGATCGGCAATGCTACCGGCATGATTCCTTTTGTCGATGGCATGGAAGGGCCGGCTTGTAAGGACGTCAGCGAGGTGATGGGCTTGTTTGATTTTGATGCCTACGAAGGCAAAGGGCGGGTGGATTACATCCTCGGGGCGGAACCTGGTGGTGGGGTGTATGTGGTGGGTCGTTGCGATGCTGAGTTCCAGCAGCCTTACCTCGAGTATTACAAACTCGGTGACGGTCCTTATTATTTGTTCTCACGTCCGTATCACTTGTGTCACCTCGAGACCACTCGGGCGATTGCTAAAGCTTGTCTGAATCATCAGGCGATTTTGGTGCCAGATCACGGTCAGGTGTGTGATGTGTATGCTTATGCTAAGAAGGATTTGAAAGAGGGGCAGGAAGTTGAGCACAGCATCGGTGGTGCAGAGTGTTACGGACTGGTTCGCACCTGTAAAGATGCCGAAGCTGAGCAGCATTTGCCGATTGCTTTCCTCGAAGGTGAGCCGGGCAAACACCCGACCCTGAAACGCGATATCGCTAAAGATGAAATGGTGAAATTCGAAGACGTCGAGTTCCCTGACATTCTATTGCACCGCTTGCTGAAGCGTCAGGCTGAGCTTTAACCGCCTGATAAAATGGGGGAATCATCCAGCGAAGTCGGAAAGGCAAGCGCCGATGCGCAGCCTTCTGGTGCTGCGTCGGGCGATGAAATTGTCATCTTGGGTGGTGGCCCATGCGGCATGTATGCGGCACTGACACTAGCTAAGGCGGGCAAAAAAGTGACCTTGTTGGAGAAGGAGGAGGTGACAGGTGGGCTGGCGCGTGGTCACAAACGCGGGGAGAATTTTTATGATCTCGGCTGTCACATGTTGCACGCCTTTGATAAAGAGATTTTCGAAACGATCAAGGGCATCATGGGCGAGGAGCGCATCGAGGTGCCATTGAATGCGACGATCAAGTGGGCAGGTAATTTTTATCGTTACCCGCTGCAGTTTGGTGACATGGTGAAGGGCATGCCCAAGATCATGCTGATCCGTTGTTCCGTGGGTTTGCTGTTTTATCAGTTCCTCAATAAGATCAATCCTAAGGAGCCGCAAAACGCGGAGGATGCTTTGATCCAACTTTATGGTAAACCGCTGTATCGTTTTTTCTTCAAAGACTTCACTGAGAACTACTGGGGTTTTCCGACCACTCAGATGTCGGCGACTTTTATCACTACCAAGATGCCACGGCTATCGGCGGTGGATGTGGTCAAAAAAGCGTTGGGCAAATTTGGGCTGAAAGAAAAAGAAGGCGGTGCTGTGGAGAGTGCGCTTTCGGAGGAGACTTTGCACTATTCGAGAAACGGCGCCGAGGGCATGGCGCGCTGCTTGGCTGGTGAGATTGAGAACTTAGGCTGCCGGGTAATCACGGATGCTGAGGTGAGCAAGATTCACCGTCAAGGAGACCGGATTGCTTCGATCAGCTACCGAGATACGAAGCAGGGTGCTGACGGGCAGGAACATGAGATTTCTTGCGATGAAGTGATCTCGACGATTCCGATTCACAATTTTGTCAAAGCCACGGGGGAGCTAGCTCCGGATGAGGTGCGCCATGCGGCAGACCAACTGAAAACGAAGCCCATTGCCGTTTATGGTTTGCTGGTGAAAAAAGAAAAGGCGATCAATTCGCTTTATATCTATTATCGCAGCCGTTGTTTTCATCGCGTGGGCGAGCCAAAAAACGCAGGGCTCATCGTGCGCCCTGCGGATCACACGGTGTTGATTGTGGAAACCACCTGCGAGGTGGGTGATGCTAAATGGAATGGCGACCAGTCTTTCATTGATCAAATTGCAGCGGATCTTGAAGACGAGGGCATTTGCACCAAGGAGGATATTGTCGAAACCCATGTGCTGCGAACTAAGCACGGTTACCCTGTTTTTGATCTGGGCTTTGAGCCGCATTTGCAAAGTGTGCAAGACTTTGTATCCTCACTAGAAAATGTGCAATCGGTGGGGAGGCAGGGTGGTTTTTGTTACCCTAACATGCACTCTGCGATGCGCATGGGTGCGGATGCTGCGGATAAAATTTTGCAAGGGAAGAGCAGTGATAGCTAAGCATCTTTGAACCATGTGTGCGATTTTCGGATTTTCTGGATTTAATGACCCTGACTATCTGCGTCGCATGGCGAAGATACTGAGGCATCGCGGACCGGATGGGGAAGGTTTTTTTGAAGCGGATCGATTTGCTTTTGGCAATCGTCGTTTGTCGATCATCGACCTGGAGGGTGGGGATCAACCGATCTACAACGAAACGGATGATTTGGTGGTGGTGCAAAATGGCGAGATCTACAACTACGTCGAGTTGCGCGAACAGCTCAAAGCCAGCGGGCATGTGTTCAAAACTCATTCGGATACGGAGGTCTTGGTGCACGGCTACGAAGAGTGGGGCGACGACTTGGTGCAGAAGCTCAATGGCATGTTTGCTTTTGCGGTTCACAACCGCAAAACGGGTGATACTTTTTTTGCTCGTGATCGTTGTGGGCAGAAGCCGTTCTATTATTGGAATCAAAACGGCAAATTCGTTTTTGCTTCGGAGATCAAAGCGATTGTCGATTGTCCGCATGTGGAACGTGCGGCGAATCTCAATGCGATCGATCCCTACCTGACCCTGCGCTACGTGCCAGAGCCAGAAACGATGTTCAAGGATATCTACACCTTGCCTGTGGGGCATACGCTGACTTTGAAATCAAGCGGCGAGGTGATCATCAAGCGCTACTGGCAGCCGGCCTTGAAGCAAGATAATGAGTATGCTTCCGACGGGGAATACCTGGAGCAACTGGATCACAAGTTTCGCGATGCGGTGAAGCTCACCATGCGCAGTGATGTGCCAGTGGCAGCCTACTTGAGTGCAGGGGTGGATTCGTCGGTGATTGTCGCGGCGGCGAAGGAATTTAATTCTGATTTGCACACCTTTTGCCTGGGTTTTGATTCGCCCATTGATGAGACCAAAGACGCGGCGGCGACCGCTAAGCTACTTGGAACCACCCACCATGAGGTCAACGTGGTGCCGGATGATTTTGATCGTCTGCCAGAGATCATCTGGCAAATGGATCGTCCGGTCGGCGACGCCTTGATCATTGCTTTTGACCGTCTAGCTGCGAGTTGCTCGCAGGATTTCAAAGTGGTGCTCGGAGGAGAGGGCGCAGATGAAATGTTTGCCGGTTATTCTTTTCACAAGATCACTCAGTTAGTGGAATTGTATAAAAAAACCGTGCCAGGTTTTGTGCATTCGGGTTTGGCGATGCCGGCTTTGAAAGCGCTGCCAGTCGGTTTGCTGAATAAGTTTTTTTCCTTCCCTGCGTATCTCGGCGAGAGTGGCAAGCAGCGCTTGGTGGAGTTCATGGGTCCCTACCGTCAGCGACCGATGAGGGAGAACTATTTTGCGCTGAAAACGCTGTGGAGCGAGGACGATCGCCGCGCTGCTTATGGTGACCATGCGCAACTGCAGGCGGGTAGCGACTGGATCCAGCGCACGCCGGATGAAAAAGGGCCGTTTCTGGATCGTCTGCTCAAGTTGCAATATGACGAGTGGTTGCAAGACTGGGCGCTGATTCGTCAGGATAAAAATACCATGGCGCATTCGTTAGAAATTCGTCTGCCCTTTCTCGATCACGAGCTGATTGATTTGGCCTTTCAGATGCCGCCTCATTTGAAGGCAAAATGGTTCAAAGACAAGATCATCGAGCGTCAACTCGCGGCGAAGATGTTGCCTCCAGAGGTGGCGAATCGACCTAAGAATCCGTTTTTCTTGCCGATGGAGTATTTTTTCACCAATCCTAAGATCAAGGAGTTGATTGAGCTGACGCTGAACGAAGAGCAGGTGAAAAAACGTGGGTACTTCGATCCCAAAGTGATCCGTAGCTTAGTTGATAACATGCAGGGGCAAGATTTTGTCACCTTGAAGCAGGTGATGTCCTTGGTGATTCTAGAGCTGTGGCACATGATCTTCATCGATCAGAGCATCCGCTTTGATGATTAGCTGGTCATGATTTCAACGCATCGGCTGCCGCCACCCGAAGCTATGTTTCCGCCCGCACCAAAACGGAAGGTGAATTTGATAGCGGAGAAAATTGGGGTAAAATCAATATTTGCTGACCCCTAAAACAGCTCATTAGATTTCAGTCAAGCTACTTATTTTATTCCTGAGAATGAACCCAATTTTTCTTTACAAGGCCTCGTCTCTGAGTAAAATCGGTTTCGAAGTGTAGGAGACGAAGTCTGCCCAAGAGGGAGCCTTTTGCCCCTATTAAGGGAACTGTCCTGCATAATATGTTATGACAGACAGTTCCATAATTATACTGTTAGGCGAATAATAGAACTAATAAAATAGGATGATACTGAGCGGCATACTTGAAAACGTATTAAACCTAGAAGGTATATATTTTTCTGTAGTTTACAGTTTTCTTTTAGTTGCCATTATTATACGTGTGAAATTAGATTGCTCAAAAATCTCTGAGGGATATAAAAAACACATTATTCCAATAATCATTTTCCCTGTTATTTTCACGTTTCTCTGGTTGATTGTTTGGCCTGGCACTTTGCGCCTATTTTTAAGAGGTAAAAGGCTTGAAGATACTATCGCAGGCAAACTCACAATCCGCCAAAACAAAAGCCTAACAAAACGCAGCAGAGCAACCCGCTACCGCTCCACAGTCAAAACTTAAATGAAAACTTTAACCCTCAACTTGAACACGAACGCTCGCCGCCAGTAGCGGGTTGCCTGTGCTCGACGTTAGGATAGATAGGATAAATGAGAACAATGAACCATTTTTTCGATCTGGTAGTAGTTCCCACTCATGCGATTCCGTCTTTCTGGTATATTACTGGATTCATCCTGATCTCTATCTGCATTGCGGCTATGCGTCAAATCACTAAAGACCATAGGGTTTTATGGAGGGATGGATTGCCGTTAGCGTTTCTATTACCTGCGCCGATAATTTTGCTCTGGATTGGAGCACGATGGATTCACTTCGACTATACGGCGGATCCTCATGATAGTGATTTAGGTGATGCTCCAAGTTGGCCAAATTACTTACTTTTAGGGGTGATATGTCTTTTTTTGATACTTTCATTATATGCCTTTCTTAGATTTGAATCCATGAAGCTGGATTCTGGTCGTGCACTATTTATCAGGGTTCTTGGCCTAGCAGTTTGGTTGATTTTTTGTTCATCATTTGTAGCGCATCTGGCACTTTGCGGCGACTACTACCGATGGATATATGAGCCTGCATGAAAAACATCCTAACAAATCGTGGCTGCGAACAGGCTACCCGCCGAGAGTTGAAAATTACATGAAAATTCAAACATTAACCTTGAACACAAAGCTCGCTCTCAGGTAGCCTGTCGTAGCACTCAAACGTTCGCCTGAAACAATAATCATCTGATGCCGACAGTATTTACAAAAGACGGATTTCGTTTTTTCTTTTACAGCAATGACCACACTCCGATTCACGTTCACGTGAGGAAGGGAAACGGTGAGGCGGTTTTTGAGGTTGAAGGAACAGCTGTCCTTCGAGAATCAGTTGGCCTCAAGACCAAGGAATTGAGCAAAGCAGAAGACTTGGCAGAAGAGAATATAGAGCTTATTATACAGAAATGGCATGAACACTTTGATTGATACTCCTAAGAGCGCAAAGCACATCACCGGTCGCATTGAGATCGTGATGAGCAGCGGCCAGAAGCTCCATTTTCCAGTCGAGGCAAATCCTCGACTGCGATCTGCGTCGGATCTTGAGCTAGCCGATATAGAACTTTCTCCATTTGGGTTGCATTGGCCACAACTTGACGAAGATCTTTGTATTCGTGGCATTATGGAGGGCGACCACGGACAGACCAAAGGCGAACAAGACGTCGATCCTAACGCCTGACCCGCCGCGAGTTAAAAATTCATGATAATTCAATCATCAACCCCGAAGTCGGAGCGCGCCCTCGGTCAGGCGTAGACTCGGACGTTCGGCGCAGAAAATGAAACAGATCGCGATTCTATGTATCTTTCTCTTCGCCTTAAAGAGTGCGATTGCGGGATTCCATTACCCGTAAAAGGGGTCTGGAGAATATTCTTGCAAAATGCTAAGAATCTTGTTTGAGTATTCATTATGCCGAGACAAGTTCGAATCGAATATCCTGATGCCTTCTATCACGTGATGGCACGCGGTGACCGTAGGGAAAATATTTATCACGATGACGATGATCGGGAGATGTTTCTGGTGACCTTGAGCGAAGCTTGTAGCAAATACGGGTGGAGAGTGCATGCCTACGTCTTGATGGGTAATCATTATCATTTACTCATCCAGACGCCTGAGCCCAACTTGGTGAGGGGAATGTCTTGGCTGCAGGGCACATATACGTCCCGCTTTAATGCTCGGCATAAAATGCGCGGGCATGTATTCAGTGGTAGATACAAGGCTATTTTGGTGCAAGTCGGTGAGGGGGATTATTTTCGCACTTTACTTGATTATATTCACCTCAATCCGCTGCGGGCCGGAATAGCCAAATTGGAGGACGGTCTGGATCAATTCCCCTGGAGCAGCCTTAGTTTTTACCGAGTGCCTCCCTCTCGTAGGAAATGCTGGCAGGAGACCGAGCTGGGATTTGACGTGAATGACTTGCGAGACACCACTACAGGGCGGCGTAAATTTTTGCAGGATCTGGAATGGCGAGCTGGTCTTGAAGAAGCTGAAAAGGCAGGTTTGACTGAGATTGAAGGTCAAGGGTTGCAGGCGACTTTGCGGCGCGGCTGGTATTTCGGCAATCAGGGCTTCCATGAAAAAATGCTAATTTTGGCGAAAGTGGCGCTTAAGAAGAAAGCGAAGAACCCCAACTACTGTGGGGACGAACTGAAAGGGCATGGAGAGCAGAGGGCGGAGGAAATAGCCGAGAAGGGATTGCGTCTAAGTGGCATAAAGGAAGCGGATCTGGTCAAAATGGCAAAAGGAGATCATCGCAAGGCGCTGGTGGCGCTGGCGATCAAACAGGAAACTGGAGTGTCTTTGAAGTGGATTACGCAACGCTTAAAGATGGGAGTAACTACTGGGATAAGTCGATATGCGAGTCAAGCGAAGGTAGGGCTTGAAAAGAATCGGAAACAAAGGAAGTTATTAGAAAAAATGATTAAGTAAATTGCAAGAATATCCTCCAGACCCCTTTTACAGACCCCTTTTACCGTAACAGTTTAGCTGTTTTCGCCCTCTAATTGCTCGGTTCCATGGGAGTTCAATTATTTTTCTTGCTTTATAGCGGTTTGTGCTGTTTCATTCAGGCGTATTAGAACGCCTGAATGAAATCTAAATAATAACCTGATGGGAAAATGGCATTTACAGCAAAAACAAGATCGCTTGAAGGTCGAGGTAGGCGAGAGCTTGGACTTCCTTATTGGCTCAGTGACCTCTC
>JAKISY010000105.1 GCA_021648365.1 Verrucomicrobiales bacterium | reverse complement strand
TTCCCCAGGCTCCACGGTGAGTGATACCCCTTTGAGCACCTCCACGTCTGAGCGAGTTGGATAATGGAAGTTCACTTGTTCCATCTTGACCGCCCCTTGCAGACGCCCCAGTTGAGATTCGCTTTTGCCGTCGCCATCCACCTGCTCGCTGTCCTCATTCAGGATCTCACGCACTCGATCCGAAGCCCCTACCGCCTGTTGCAGTTGACTGATGATTTCCGGAAAGGAACCCAAAGCCGCGCCAACAAACACACTGAACAAAACAAAGCGCCAAAACGACTCTGAGTCGATCTCTCCATTCACCAACATGATGCCCCCATACCACAACACCAGCGTCATCACCCCAAACAGAGCAAAGATAATAAAAGCAATGAACAGCCCCCGTGGAGTCGCCGCTCGGATCGCCATATCTAGAAATTTATCCAATTGCCCACCATAACGACGCGTCTCATAATCCTCATTGCCAAAAGCTTTGACACTGGTGACACTTTGCAGCGTTTCCTCCACCACCACATTGGTCTCCGCCAATAGATCCTGAGATTGACGAGTCAGCTTGCGAATACCACGGCCAAAAATAGCCGCCATCAACATGATCACCGGCACCCCCATCAGCATCAATAGTGCGAGTTTGGTCGAGCTGGCAAAAACCATCACTGTGCCTCCCACCAACATCACCAATTGGCGCACGATCTGTGGCACCGTATTGATCAACGTCTCGCGGATCAGAGTCAGATCCGAAGCGATACGACTCGACATCTCACCAACTCGATGCGCATCATAATACGGCATCGGTAAGCGAATCAATTTACCATAAGTCTGCTTGCGGATTTCCGCCAAAGCAGACTCCCCCGCTTTGGTAAACCAGCGGATACGCCAAAACACCATGAATGCCTGCAGAGCCAAAGCGGATAGGGTGATGTAGAGATAACCACTCAGATTCTCTTTCACCGCAGCCACATCCACTTCTCCAGTCGAAACGGAACCGCCAATCAGCTTCGAAATCATGAACGGCCACACCAAGGATAACCCTGCCGTCGCAAACATACAAATGATCGCAGGCCAAAACCACCTTTGATAAGGTTTCAAATAAGAAAAAAGCCAAGCAATTTCTTTTAAACTCAAGCGTCGGGATTTCTTTTTCCCCTTTTCTTCCTTAGTAATGTTTTCAGCAACTTCAGCCATAGCAGATAAGAGAAATCACTACACGCCAAGCGCGCTAAAATCCAATGATCATTTCACCCACGATTTTCACACCGAATACTTCTCCACAATGTCAGCATCGATGATGCGCGCTTTCCCCGTCTCTTTGTCCACCATCACATAGTCAAAATACCCCTTAGCGGAGAGCTTTTGATCGCTTTGCCTAATGATTTCAAACTCCACCTTCACCCCGCGAGAACGCACTTCCGCCACCCCAGTGCGGATGCTCACCGTATCCCCCAAAAACAAAGGGCGTTTGTGTTGGATATAGGCAGCACGCACATACCAACTCAGACCGCGCTGCAGGAAATCCTCCATCGACATACCATAACAGCGCTGCATCTGATCAAAGCGAGCTGCCAACACATAGTCTAGGTATTTGGAGTTGTGCACATGACCATTCATATCGATGTCATCTGGACGCACTTGGAGATCACTTTCAAAAATCGAATAGGTTTTCTTTTGCATGATAAAATTGACTGACTTGCCTTTCACAAGCTATTAGATGATTCTGAAACCACAAACCTTGTTTGTTTGAGAATTTCATCACCACACCACTCATGCCCAGCCTCGAAGATCTCCGCAATATCCTACGTCAAATCGATGGACGCAGCTACCCTGCTTACAAAGACCTGCGCGGGCAAGTTTTCCAATCCCAAGACAGCCACTTCGAACTCTGTATCGACCACGTGCAAGGTGATCCCTTCGCCTCCCCCTCTCATCTACGGATTCGTCTATTCCATGACTCCACCAAGTTCCCTGACTGGAGCCATTCCTGCAAATCGAGACGCATAGGACTCGAGAACTTCCTTGCTCGTGCGATGACGCAGAGCTGCCACCAACTCTCCACTCGTGCAGGTTCGGGTAAGTCAGGTTTACTCACGATCGACGCACCAGGCCAAGAAGTGATCGAGCGCACCGCACTGCTCTATTTCACAGACCGCATCGAAGCCCGCCTGAGCATCGGACTGCCAGCCAAAGGTCGCCGCATCGCCGGACGCGAAGCAGCTCGCATGCTCTGCGATCAACTACCGCAACTAGCTCTGGATACCCTGCAATTCGCTCAACATGATAGCGAACTCGTGCGCCAAGCCGTCGAAATCAATGAAGATGCCGACGCGCTCCGCGGTCAACTCAAGCAACGAGGCTTAGTTTCCTTCATTGCCAACGGCTCCATCCTGCCTCGCCGATCAGGTATCGACCAGCTGCCCTTAGATCAAAGCCATGCCACCAGCTTCCAAAGCCCGGAATCACTGAGTGTCACTCTCGATACGCCCAATCAAGGGAAGGTCACTGGATTAGGAATCAAGGAAGGCATCACCCTGATTGTCGGCGGCGGATTTCATGGTAAATCCACCTTACTCAATGCCATCGAACGCGGCGTTTACAATCACCGTCCACAAGACGGACGAGAGTTCGTCATCACTCGCCCTGATGCTGTTAAAATCCGCGCCGAAGATGGGCGCTCAATCTCTGGGGTCAATATCTCCCCCTTCATCAACAACTTGCCCAATCAGAGTGATACCAGCCATTTCTCAACGGAGAACGCCTCTGGTTCCACCTCGCAAGCAGCCAATATCATCGAAGCACTGGAATCTGGTGCCGACGCCCTGTTGATAGACGAAGACATCGCCGCGACCAACTTCATGATCCGAGATCTGCGAATGCAAGAGCTCATCGCTCCAGACAAGGAGCCGATCACGCCCTACATCTGCAAAGTCAGCGCATTGCACCAACAACGCGGCGTATCCTCGATACTCGTCATGGGCGGCAGCGGCGATTATTTTCCCGTAGCCGATACCGTCATCGGCATGGATCAATACCTGCCCTGCGACCTCACACAGAACGCACAGCACATCGTTCAAGCCCACCAAATGCAAGTGGTCAATCAAGCCTCGACCTTTGGCGAAAGCACCCAGCGCTACCCACAAAAAAGCTCCATCGATCCACGCCAAGGACGGCGGGAAGTCTCCTCCAAATCAAGAAGCACCCACCATATTCAAATCGGCGAGCACGACATCGACCTGAGCGCCCTTACTCAGATCATCAGCAGCTCACAAACCCGTGCCATCGCAGCCGCCATACTCTACGCCCACGAGCACCGCTTGCTCGACGGTCAAAGCGACCTGCCCACGATCTTAGATCTACTCTGCCAAACATTAGAAAATCAACTCGAAGCTCTCAGCTGTGGGCAGCGTGGCGATTTAGCTACCTTCCGCCGTCACGAACTAGCAGCAGCCTTCAATCGCCTACGAACGCTGAAGATAGAGCCTTGATCAACTATTTGGGTTTCAGACTCGAGCACAATTTCAGATGCTCGTAATCACCCCATGACCTTTTTTGATAAACACACCAACTCTTTTTTAAGCGGAAAATAAGAATCATACTTTCCATTTCAAGCTTGGAAAAATCCCCATTCCTGTATTAAGATCAAAGAATAATACCATGAGTGAAAACAGCCCGCGTGATAACGATGCCAACAGCGACCATGAATCGCGCCCTACTAGACCCAAACCCAGCGGCCCCATTCCGCCGGAGTTGCATTCCTTTTATGAAGATCGCCCCTTTCACACCTGCACGCGTTGTGGCGAAGGTTTGTTTGATTTCAAAAACGGCTACCGAGTTTCCAAGATCTTCAAAGGAGAGGAGGTCATCTTTGAATACGCCCTCTGCGTTCCCTGTCTGCAAAATATGATGGAAGAGTCTTCCGAAGAATCACGCCAGCGCCTATACGAATTTCAAACCAGCCGTTTGCGTCAAGTCGAAGGTTTTGATGAATGTGCCCTATGCGATCGAGAAGAAGAGCCGTCCACATCGACCGAGTATGGATTGGTCGGCATCTGCGTAGGCGAAGCCATCGTCGAAGCCAATAAGATTTGCGGTTTGTGCATGGGCGAAATGGGCGAGCTAGTTTCTAAAAAAACCAGAGAAAGCTGGGATCGCTTTGTGGAAGAGAACTTCCCCGGCGTGCCAGTCGATTTTGAACCCTTCCCCGTCCGTAACGCTCCAGTTTTATTATGATGATTTGAACGATTAACTCTTGCCTTTCTCGCCACCGTATCGACCTTCCATTAGCAACTACCCATACTTACCATGCAAATCATCAGCATCATCGTCATCGTTCTAATTTTAATAATAGCAGTCTTTGCTATTCAATTCATAGGTATCTATGTAAGAGCTATGGTTGCCAATGCTAAGGTTAGCTTCCTAACCCTCATTGCCATGAGGCTGCGAAAAGTTCCACCCGCTCTGATCGTCGACTCCCGCATCACCGCCATCAAAGCCGGTATCGATCTCAACACCGACCAACTTGAAGCTCACTACCTTGCTGGCGGCAGTGTCGATCATGTCGTTTTGGCGCTGATCGCAGCCGACAAAGCTGAAATCCCTCTTGTTTATGACCGTGCCTGCGCCATCGACCTCGCGGTGAAAGGCACTGGCAAAACCGTGCTTGAAGCCGTACGCACCAGTATCAACCCAGCAGTGATCGATTGCCCAGCAGTAGGAAAAATCGACGCAGTTGCACGCGACGGCATTCAGGTTCGCGCACGAGCACGAGTCACCGTGCGCACCAACCTCGACCGTTTTGTCGGTGGTGCTACGGAAGAAACCATTGTTGCCCGAGTTGGCGAAGGCATTGTGACCTCGATCGGTTCGGCAGACTCCTATAAAGATGTATTAGAAAATCCAGACCGCATTTCCAAACACGTGCTCAGTAAAGGACTCGACGCCAATACCGCTTTTGAAATCCTGTCCATCGACATCGCCGATGTGGATGTCGGCTCGAACATCAACGCCGCGCTGCAAACGGAACAAGCCGAAGCCGACAAACAAGTTGCCCAAGCCAAAGCCGAAGTTCGCCGTGCTGCAGCCGTAGCCACCGAGCACGAAATGGCAGCACGCACTCAAGAGATGCAGGCAAAGGTGGTGGAAAACGAAGCTCAAATCCCGCTTGCCATGGCTGAAGCCTTCCGCAATGGCAATCTAGGCATCATGGATTACGCCCGCTATCAAAACATCACCGCCGATACCGATATGCGTCAAACCATCGCCGAGGATAAAGAGGACGGACACAGCACCAAGGACAAACGCTCTCATTGATACGGTTGATCAACTGAGTTATCACTCATCATGACTCCTATACTAAGCGCCAATAGCCCAGATATTCCCTGGGTGTACATCGCCATGATGGTGATCTATTTTGTGGCATGGTTGCTCAAGAAGATCAAAGGTGACCCTGAGCAAGAGGATGGGAAAAATGCTCGTCCCAAACGCAGCTTGGCAGAAGTGCAAGCTAACCGCAAAAAACACCTTCAGCGTCAAGCCGCGCGGGAGGAAGTGGCGGAAGGCTCTTCACAGACCTTGCGCGAGTTATTCGAATCTATCAACGGTACCAATCTCACAGAATCCTTCCTGCCCGAAGCTGAAGTAGAAACGGAAACTGCGGAACCTGTCGTAGAAGAAAGGTTCGCCGAACCTCCGCCGCTACCTAAGTCTCAAGTTTCTTTGACTCCAGCAGAAGAACGCGCTCTTGCCAAAATCAAATCAAAAGCGTCTACTCCAATCGCGACCCGACGACCTAGGCGCCCCAAAAAGACGCTTTCCTCGCTGCGCTCTATGACCCGTGGCCCAGGGCTGCGCCAAGCGGTGATCTTAAAGGAGATACTGGACAGCCCGCGCTCGATGCGCCCCTACTCCTGATCTAAAGCCGAACTCGAAGCGCCGCTTTGTTTCATTTTGCCCTCTTCTTGCCCTTCTTTCCAATGGTAAGCCTCCGCAAAATGCAGTGCTGAAGCCGAGTTTTGCAGACCTTGATTGAAATCCAATCTTCCCTCAAGGGGGCGCAGATAATTCTGTCCAGACACAGGAAGCAAAGAGGAGTCCAGTGAATGAAAATCACCACCATTAACTGCCACGCCCAACCTAGGCACAGGCAAAGCATTCGCCGCTTGAGCTACTGAGTCAACATCTTGTATGCGCGAAGCCTTCGCAAAAGTCGTCTCGACTTTAGCCGCTGCAGGGCTTGGCGGCGTTGGCGCATCAGCCTCGGCCATCACCCCCTGCCTGCTATTCATGTTACTCTGATAGTGCATGAAAAAAGTGCCCAACAAAACCACACCCGCAGCTGCCGCAATCGGTGCGAAGCGCATCCACATCACATTAGCTGGATATGCCGCTAACGGCAAAGGCGCTCGCTCAAGGCCCGCTGATTGCGCTGTAGCTTCGGATTGCAAGGTTCTCGATAGATGCACCACCAGAGGTTCATCTAATTGCCTTGGTTTCAAGTGACTCAGCTTCTGCTCAAGCCCATCCATTTCTTCATCTTCGTTTTGCATAGAAAGTTATCGTTTCTTTCCATGACAAGCGACTCCTTCTCCCCCCTTTGTCTAAGTTTTTTCAGCCCCCCTTTCAAACTGACTCGTCAGCTTCATTTTTTGCGTGCCAAAACCACCCCTCGATCAGCAGCATTGGCGAAACTGCGAATCCTTTCAAACCCAGCTTCAGCCAAAAAATCCGCCATCTCCAGAGTAGAGTAACAACGCCCTTGCGTAGAATGCGCTAAAATACACGAATACTCAGCCACCGGCAGCGGTCCCGTCTTAGCTGAATTGAGAAAAGCCTCATGCACCACCACCAGATCGCCTGACGTCAAAGCTTGATGAGAGTGTTTCAACAAAGCTCGGATTTCTGGAACATCCCAATCGTGCATCACATTGGAAAACAAATGCACATCACAATCCCTAGGCCATTGGCTGCTATCAAACATATCACCACTGATCACCTCAATGGAATCGCTCAGCTCGCATGCTGCAATCTGTTTGACTGCAATCTGGTCAATCGGATCTTGCTCTAATACTCGCGCTTGCAAATGCGGATGATTCGCCACCAGCGCACAAGAATAGATCCCCGACCCTCCACCCACATCGAGCAGTCGCGTCTGATCCTGCAAGTAGGGTTCCAAGACCTCCGCCAGTTTTTTCCCTAAATACAGACCACGACAATTCATCGCCGCAGTGAACGATTGGGCAAAAGCCTCATCGTGCATGGCTTCATGCCAATCGTCTTTTTCATCCTCATAAGCTCCCCACACTGCCGGTTTACCGGTTTGCAGAACCTGAACAAAATCTTTCACCACAGGTCGCTCTTTGAGCGAATCATAATAGGGGCCGAGAAACCACGGCGAGCTCGCCACCAGATGTTCGTTCGCCTGTGCGGTATTGTGATAGATGCCATCTTCATCGCATTTGAGGTAGCCGTTAGCGACAAACAAGGTCAGCATCACATCTGCTAGGCGTGGGGCAAAAGCAAAGCGTTCACAAATCTGCTGCAAAGTGCCTCCCTCAGCAGCGTTGCGGGTAAAAAAATCAAACTCACAAATCGCAGCCGTCAACAAATCCACCGCATAGAGCCCATCACGATAACGCAAAAGGCTCAAAGGCTCCGTCGTCGGCAAGCTAGTCAGATCTTTTTTCGTCATAATGGAACATCAACCTTCATGCAGCGGAGCCATTCCGTCCCCAGCGAACTCAAACCATGTCCAAAGTCGCGGCAGCTTTTTCTGTCAAAAAACGCTCGATGCGATTGTCTTCATCCACCAAAATCACTTTAGGCTCAATCGGCTTGCTCGCCAACTCAAAGCCCATGATGATGATTTTTTCACCAGGATTGACCAAATGCGCAGCAGCACCATTGATCTCAATAGCACCAGAACCCGCATCGCCCTTGATCACATAAGTCTCCAGCCGAACGCCCGTGGTCTGGTTCACAATCAGCACCTTTTCCCCAGGCCACAAATCGACCGCCTCCAGCAACTCACTGTCAATAGTGATACTCCCGATATAATCGAGGTTCGCTTCCGTGATGGTAGCTAAATGGATTTTAGATCGCAGCAAAGACCTCATCTCAAAATAATGTTTAGTTTCCCGAGCCCTTATTATAACTCGTATGGATGAGTTAAACTTGCTTCATTGCAAACAAAAGTCAATACGAGAACCACGGTTGCTCTTTCCTCAACGCTCCTCGAAATTTTTAATCTGATCAATCACGAAATCCACCATAGCAGGATCACCCCCCACCGCCGTCGTGCAAAACACTCTACGCTGCCCGACTTCATAAAACCGCTGCTCAAAACCAGGCTCCAATCCCAAAATCTTCGGCAAATCACGGGTGAAATGCAAACCCTCAGCAATGAAAAAAGGCAGCACCACCACATTGCGAGCATGACTCAGCTCCTGCCACTCAGACAAATGAGGAGCCTGGTCGAGATAAAGCCCAACCACTTCAGCGAAACGCTCACTGCGGCGAGTCATCTCCCCCACCTGATACCTAACCGCTCGCGCAGAACCCTCATCTTTGTCCGTGCCATGCCCCACCAACATCAAACTCGTCTCACTAGGCTCACTTTCTCCCGCTGCAGCGATCGCGCGAGACAACAACAAGTCCGTCATACCCGCGTGACTGCCCACAGGTTCGCAATAGCGGATGCAGAAGCCATCCCTCACCGTGATAGCCCCCGTCAACCCTAGCTCGCGCGGAATCACCTGTTGGGTGAAGTAACCCTCACTGATAAAATGAGGCACCACCCACACATGTTCGCAGTTGATCTGTTCAAACACCTCACAAAAATAAGGTTCCTCCTTCCAAAAAGTCGCGTGAACTTCAGCAAAAATCGCCATTTCATTGAGACGCTCCACCAAAGCTCTCGTCGCCCGGCTAGACTGCGCGCTCAAGGTCGAGCCATGCCCCGCTATCACCACCGCGATTTCTGTAAAAGGTATTTCATTAACCATCTGCAAACAGAGTAGGTCTTATTTGAACGCAGTTCAAATTCCAAGCAAACGATTGACTGAAAACTTTCCTTGCTTCCCACGCAAAAACAAAATACTTTAGAGAACTTAATGAATGCCCCAAACATGAAAACTTTGATCCACTCGATGGCATTTTTTGCCATAGCCACTCTATCCGCCCAAGCGCAAAACAGTGCTTTCGACAATCTAGAAGCCTTTGGTAATAGTCGCGGCAAAGCCCTACTCAAGCGCACCGTCGCTATCACCGGCGCTATGGGACAACATCAACCGGCTCAATGGCTGCTGCTCAGCAAAGACGTCAACGTCAGCAATCTGGTGCACGAGTATGCGATGAAAAAAGGCAAGGTCGTAGCCGAACGCCACTTCACCAGCACTCCCGAGCAAAGAATGCCCACCAAAGCGATGCCCTTGGATCGGCTCAACATCGATTCAGAAGCAGCTTTTCAAACCGCCAACCGAACAGCAGCAAAAAGTCATATCGGCTTTGATTCGATCAACTACCTGTTGCGCATCCAGCCTAATGGATCTACTCCCGTATGGACCTTGACCTTGATCGATCAGCAAAAAAAAATTGTAGGTGTCATTTTCATATCCGCCTCCAGTGGCAAATTGCTCAGCAAAAAGTGGTATCACCCCGGCACCGTGGAATACACTGAAATCAACAGTCGATCAGCCGCCGACGAACTTAAAAACATTTGGAACAAAAGCATCAACTCCGTTTCCAAAGGCATCAAGAAACTCGACAAAAAAATCGGCGAAAAGTTGAACAAAAAATAACCGTCCGCTTTACCTGCGAGTACTGCGCTCAGGCAGGCTCATTGTATCACCGCAGACCAAATTTTTAGATACAATAAAGGTAACAAGCAGTTAGTATCAAAAGGAATTATTCTGGGTGTAAGACAAAATAGTTAAGCAGCTTCGGCTTGATCCTCGGGATTCCAGCGCCGGGCTTTGCGCTTTTGTTCGATTTTTAGTTCGATACGCTTTGCCCAAACCCTTTCTAAATCGGATCCTAAAAATAGACAGCGCATGTCTAGGATGTTTTCAGCTCCTCGTTTACTCCAGAACATTCCCGATTGTTTGAGCCTGCTCCCGACCACAGTTTTGCACCCAGCTTCTATAACTCCGCTTCCTATAAAATAGCCCTTCTCTCGGTATTTTCCGTATTCAGTGCGTGAGGCATGGCTTTCAAGGTAATTTATTTTTTGTTCGATAAGTTCACGTCTGGAGCTCTCCCATTCAGGATGCTTGCTTAGTAAACGCTTAGCTTCAGTGATAAGCTTTTTCGGAGAACTATCCTTCATGCTCTTTCTCCATCTTTCGTGCAAAGCCGTTGCTTTTTTCTCATCATTAATGTGAACCGCTTTGGCTATCTCTACAACATATTCGCCAGCGTGGTAATAATCTAAAATCTGCTCTGCTCCCGGAAAGGTGATCTTGCAATTATTCCAAATCCAAGCTGCTCCATCACCAAGAAAGACTACTTTTTGCGCCCGCCCAAGACCTCGTCGCAGTGCCTCTTGGTGCAGCAACACCGCAATGTCACGACACCCTTCGAAGGTTCCCACATAGCTTGTGCTCGCGGGATCTCTGAGGGGATTACCTTCTTCATCAGTTCGAGTTTGGGTGAAAACACAGCCGAGCTTTGCTTCTCGGGTTTTGGCACTTCCGTCCTTCTGTTTACCCTTACGATCGGTAAGCTCGCTTTTGCGCATTGGCGTGCCCGTGCCGTCGGTTTCAACGTAAAGAACTGGAATCTCCTTTTCCAATTCTGCTGTTGGGCAAGGGATTGTTATCGTAGCCAGAGCCTCTTTGAGACCAGGGGCGATTGCATCGGCTACACGTCCGAACTGGCGTGCGTTCACGTCGAGACCAGTGAACGCAAGCAGGTCGCTGGCTCCTTGTTCAAAAGATGGAGCCATGCTTGCTGCCCGGCATATCAATCGTGCTAGTGCTGGGGAGTATTTGCCTTCAAGCCCAAGTTTATCATCTAAGGGGAAGCGTCCTGTTTTGCTGGGGCGATGATGGTAATAATGACGTTTTAAGCTAATCTTACCAAAGAGAGTCGTGATTTTGATCTCACGTGCTTTATGGCGAGCCTCCAAAGCTTGGGGGGCTTCATCGTCTTTGAAAAGATTACGATCATTGAGAAAAGTTTCGATGATTTTACAAGCATCTCTGCTAAGCGCATCACGCAGTCCGAGTTCAAGCCATTCTGGACTTTGGTCAAATCCCTCAGAAAGAATCTGTTGTCTGGCTACTTCGAGGAATTTTTCGGTTTCGTTATATTTTTCGCGAAGTGTTTCTTCGTAGAGTTTTTTTTTAGCGTCAGTGGTATCGCCTTTTTCTGATTCTGAAGCTCTTAAATTTCTGGTATTATCGATGATGGTGTTCTCCAATTTGGAAACCAAATCCTTGAACTTTTTAAAATTAACTATGTCTTGTTCCAAAATAGCAACATCCCTGACTGGAACGCGCCTTGATTTGTTTTTTCCGTTTTCTCTAGCTTGGAGCTTGTAATAAGGTCCAAGGGTTATTTCGCCACTCCCGTCGGAAGCAGGGCGGGTGCGGTATTCAGCTGTGAGCTTGCCTCGTTCCATGTAATTAATTTCACTTAATTTATCGAGAAGCCCTTTGATATCTTTGGATGGATTTTGTTTCATAGTGATTTTAATGATGTCTATATCCATAGACACTGTCAAGGTCAAATAAAAAGCGGACGACAGCCAATATTTGATTTTTTTGTCTTACACCCCGCTCCCACTCAGGGATGCGGTGTGACTTGACGTTCTCCTCAAAAAATGCAACGAATTCTGAATCATAAGGCAACTGCCATTCTGCTTCCAGCGATCATCGGTTTGGGGGGCGCTGGTATTTCTGTGAGCGTATTCGAGCAGTATGGCTGGAGTCTATTTCTAGTGCTACCTATTCTTGTAAGCTTTCTAGCAGCATTTATGTGGTGCTACAGAAGATCGAAGACATTCGGCAGTGCCTATGGAGTAGCATGCTTGAGCATCTTAACGCTTGGGGGATTGATTTTAGTTTTTGCCCTCGATGGATTGATATGCCTACTGATGGCTTTGCCGCTTGCTCTTGTTCTAGCATTGATCGGTTCAGCTATAGGCAGAATTGTAGCGACAGCTGTTAGTGGAACGGCTGGAACTTCAACAGCGACCCTTTTGGCGCTATCCTTCCCATTTTTTGTCGGTTTTGAGAGTGCCACAGCACCAGAACCGCATGTGCGTGAAGTCACAACTTCCGTTCTAATTGATGCGCCCATTGATGATGTCTGGAGAGAGGTGATTGCTTTTTCTGAGATTACAGATCCTCCGGAAGGAATCTTTCGGCTAGGCATCGCCTACCCAATCGAAGCTCGAATAGAAGGGCATGGTGTAGGTGCAATCCGCTATTGCACATTTTCGACTGGAAGCTTCGTCGAGCCGATTACGGTATGGGATACGCCCCATCACCTAGCTTTTGACGTAACCGAGAATCCTCCTCCTATGAGTGAGCTTTCCATATACAAGGATATGCATGCGCCTCACCTGCATGGGCATATGGTATCCAAGAAGGGTGAGTTCCGTTTATCGAAGCGAGGTGACAAAGTTTTACTAGAGGGTACAACTTGGTATACCCACAGTATCTCCCCTGAATTCTATTGGGGTATTGTTTCCGATGAGATCATTCATCGCATTCATTTGCGAGTTCTCAACCACATCAAGTCACACACCGAAAATCGCTAACAAGCAGCAGCAGGGCAATCCGCTAGCCGCTCCGTAGTCAAATTTTAATGAAAACTTTAACCCTTAACCTCTTCGTCGAAGTGCGCTACCGCTAGCGGATTGCCTGTGCTTTGACGTTAGACTAATAAAATTATGGGATACTCTCTTTATATCGGGCTACCCGAAGAAGAATTAGATATTGAAGAATGGATGGAAGCCGTCGCTGCAACCGATGGCTGTCGTGATGCGAGTGAATCCTCTCATACCGCGATTAACCCGAAAACGGGAGAAAGCTTAAGTCTCGCTTCTGCCGAAGGAGACGTTGAAATTTACGACCCTGAAGACGGTCAATGGCACGGTGCTATTCTTTGGAGCGAAAGCAGAGGCAAAGCCAGCTTCAATAGCCGTGCAATTACTCGAGCTATCAACGGTGATTTATCAGATCCTCTCTGGATAATTGTCAGATCACTTGCAATGCAATTAGGAGCTCAGATTTCTGGTGAAGAAGGAGAAGTTTATGATCTAGATACAGCGCAACCTCAATAGGAAAAAGTCTAACAAATCGCTCCACACCAAGCACTGAGCCACCTCGTTGTTAAAAATCCACATGACTTCAACCATCAACTCCTTCGTCAAAGCTCGCCGCCAGCTCAGTGCTGGGTGAGCTCAACCGTTGTGCATGAAACCGATGAAAATCCTCGTAAGCGCCTTCTCATTCTTAGTCATAGGAACGACTTGTGCTCAGGAGAACGAAACTTCTGCTAAATCCCATGACCGCGAAACGACTAAATTTCACGAGACACCGCCGCCACCTGGACGGCGTCTAGGTCTTAGCATTGGGTTGTATCGCGGTTATGACTCGTTGTATCGCAGTTACGACTCGTTGGATCAGCTCGAAAAATGGGCCGCCGAAACAATGTTTGGCGGGTGGGTGAAGACCATTCAGCTTTCGGATCGTAAGATTTATTATTCAGTTAGAACTTTTACTAGCGGCTTACCTACCTACGAAGTCATATTTTTTTCACTCGATCATCGAAGCAAGATTTCTCCATTTTTAGCAATTCCTCTTAAGGGCAGAGAGCTAAGGGTAAAGGCTGAGAAATCACGAATCGTTGTTGAAGCTTTTATCGATTCCACGCTGACGCCGATTTTATCATTTACGTCCGATATGCTACCGCGTCTGCCGATAAAGACCCGAGCACAACAAAACGCAGCAGAGCAACCCGCTACCGCTCCGCAGTCAAAATCTAAATGAAAACTTTGACCATCAACTTGAACACGAAAGCTCGCTGCCAGTAGCGGGTTGCCTGTGCTCGACGTTCTGCTCAAAATGGCACAAATTAAAAATTAACCAAACATCAACAATTATGGCATCAACAAAATATAAATGTATCAAGTGTGGCTCAGGCATAACCACTGGCTCTCACCCTCTCGTAGGTAATTGCAGAAAGGGAGGAGGTCACGACTGGGTAGCTGAAGACGGCACAAGTAAGAATTGGAAGTGCATAAAGTGCGGTTCTGGAGTTACAAGCACATCTCACCCATTAGTAGGTAACTGCAGAAAAGGTGACGACCATGAATGGAAATCTTAAGTGTTTACGATTGAATGAACTTACTGAAAAACTTATACACTTCTAATCACGATAAGCTGATAGCCACGCGTGAGCATTTTTCAAATCTCAATTTGGAGGGGCCTCTATTGATGGACCTCACTCAATATTGGAGGCAACCGATTAAACTCTTTATAATCGGACAAGAGACCTATGGCTGGAATTGTGACTATCATGACATTGACTCTCTTCAGAAGTCATACCGAGAATTCAATATGGGAGAGCGGTAATACAGTTCTCCTTTCTGGAATATCACTCGCAAGTTAGAGCGACTTATTGGAGTCGAGGAGTATTCATGTGCGTGGTCTAATCTGAATCGCTACGATTATGACGGAGGATCTCCAACCAGCGAGATAGCATCAAAGCTATCCGATCTAGATTACTTGATTCAAGAAGAGATTCAGATTATTCAACCTGATATATGTATGTTCTACACTAATCGAAAATACGATCAACGCATAAAAGACCTATATGAAGGCGTAATCTTTGAGGAAGTATCAGGGCTTCCGTTTAATCATTTTTGTAGATTGCTACACCCCAATCTTCCTGCGCATACTTATCGAACTCCTCACCCCAAGACCATCCGCATCCAAAGTTGGGAAGAAGCTTTCATATCGGTGATGCAGCGAGAGCTTCCCTCTAATCAAGCGGCAGAACAAAACGCAGCAGAGCAACCCGCTACCCGCCTCCAGTCAAAACCTAAATGAAAACTTTAACCCTTAACTTGAACACGAAAGCTCGCTACCAGTAGCGGGTTGCCTGTGCTCGACGTTCGGCAGAAATAAAAATACAAATGAAAACCGTCTGGACTCTTCCATTTCTTATTCTGCTAGCTGGTTACGCTATCGCAGAGGAACCAATTACTTTTTTACCCATTCCACCTGTTGGCGCGAAAATCACGCGCACTTCGGAGGGTGTTATTCGAATTGAAATGTCAGAAAGTGGAACTGTCATTCTTGGTACTAGCCAAGTAATTTCGCGCGAAGGCAATCGCCCCGACCTCCCAGGGCGTTATCACATCGAATTCAAAGCGACGGGAAAGATGATCACTCAAACGGAAAATTCTTATGTATCTCTCGTGATTTATCACAATAAAGGGCCTTTCAAAGTCAATGCAGCTTATGGAGGAAGAGATATTTCATCGAGCACTAAAGTCTGGTCGAGAATGAGAACCACCTATTTGGCAAAGAGTGGTGGCGCTGACAAAGTTGAGAAAGTAATTCTTGGGATTTATTTTAAGGATCCAGGAACTATCGAATTGAAGGATTTATCTTGTCGCTCTGTCGATTTGCCGTCTGACTGACTCGCCCTTACACGCCGAACAAAACGCAGCAGAGCAACCCGCTACCGCTCCGCAGTCAAAATCTAAATGAAAACCTTAACCCTCAACTTGAACACGAAAGCTCGCTGCCAGTAGCGGGTTGCCTGTGCTCGACGTTCGCTGCAAAATAAAACCCCAATTCACGCACAAGCTAGCTCACAGAATCCAGAATTATTCTTATCCGTGTTCATCCGTGAAATCCGTGGTTCAAATCTTCTCTTCACCCCCCAAACAACTCAGCGAACAAGAGCCAGCACCTAATCCCTGAGCCGCCCCGTAGTCATGATTCACTTTAATTTTAACCATCAAACCCTTCGTCAAAGCGCGCTCCCGCTCAGGGATACGGTGTGACTTGACGTTCGCTGCAAAATAAATTGGCGACATAAAGCGCAAGATAGCTCACAGAATACAGACTGATTCTCCTAATTTTTTCCGTGTAATTCCGTGCCTTCCGTGGTTTAATCCTATCCGTAAAAACACAGCGAACAATCGAGTCGAGCGAACCGCCTCCCCGTCCTGAGTTGAAATCTCAATGAACACTTTAAACCTTAACCTGATTACGAAAGCGCGCTGTCTGGCGGTAGCTCACTCGTAGCGTTGTGCTGAGAATCGATATAGATGAAAAAATCAGAATTTATCACTAAGCAGAAAGCCCTCCGTAAGTATTTATTTTGGTCTTTGGCAACCTTTGCACTTGGCGCACTAATACTTATATTTGCTATCGAGACCGATAGATCCATTTCGGCTGCTTGGATATATT
>JAKISY010000104.1 GCA_021648365.1 Verrucomicrobiales bacterium | reverse complement strand
TTTTCTCAAAGGTTCAATAACTGGGGGAATCATCGAGAAATTCATATCTTCCAGAATCGATAGAAAGAGGGCTGAGTCCATGCGCTTTGCCGGGTGATGCGCAATTCACTAACTTATCACTCTCCAGAACTATCAGTGGGTAATAATATTATTTTTCAAGGCGGAGATAGTATTGGCAGCTATGCGCAACTGGGGAACGGGGGCTTATTTTCCGCAGGTGAATTTGGTGGCGCGATCACGATCACGC
Organism: Verrucomicrobiales bacterium; assembly: GCA_021648365.1. Lineage (GTDB taxonomy): Bacteria > Verrucomicrobiota > Verrucomicrobiia > Verrucomicrobiales > DEV007 > JAADHD01. Next base: position 16,185 of record JAKISY010000104.1, on the reverse strand, counting down.
AGGTGAATGATATCACTTTTCAAGGTGGCGCTGGCGATTTTTCCTACGTGCAGCTAGGTCAGGGAGGGATAGGTGCTGTTGGCGATTACAGTGGCTTAATTTCTCTGAATAGTTCAGGTGACCTGACCCTCATCGGAACGGATAATACATTGAGGTTCGCTCTCATCGGTCATGGAGATCAACCGGGAGACGGTGATGTAGGTCGCACTGTGATGGGCGATGTCACGGTTCGTGTGGGGGGCGATGCTACTTTGAACAATGCCTGGATCGGTCATCTGCTCGATGCGGGTGGGACGTCCAATAGCGGTGCGATGAGCCTTATTGCCGATGGGAACATTAGCTTAAGTAATAATATCAATAGGGGAAGTTATGACAGTGCTTCCACTTACAGCTACATTGCTGGGGGAGACGTGACTTTCAACTCCAGTGTGCAGAACCGCAATGCAACAGGTGGGGATATCAACATCGTGGCGGGTTGGGATGGGGCGACGGCTTTTGATGCGGCGGCTTTTGCTACGGAGGATGTGATCGTGACGACGGTGTTTGGTCAGAGCAACGGTAGTGTGGTCATCGGCAACGGCGGGCAGGTCGCAGGTGTGGCGGTGGGCAGTCGGATGGGCAATACGAATGTGTTTGGCTACGATGTGAGCTTGCAGGGCGGGACGGGCTCGGCAGTGGACGGGCGTTTTGCGCAGTTGGGTTTTCAGGTCAGCGACCAAGGGGCTGCTTATGGGGTAGATGGAGCTATCGTGGTGCATGCGACAAATGATGTGGTGGCTAGCGGTGGTGACTCCAATAGTCAACGTAACTATGCGCAGATTGGTCATGTGGGAAGCGATGCTGTTGGTGATTCTGTGGTAGAGGCTAATACAGGTGCGGTGATTGAGATGTCAGTAGCCAATGACGTGACTTTCTCGGCAGGGACTGGATTTTCTGCCTACGCGCAGTTGGGGCATGGAGGGCATAATAGCGATGGCGACTATGGCGGCTCAATCACGATCACGCGGGCCAACGACGTGACTTTCTCTGCCGGGTCAGGAACGTTTGCCTATGCGCAGTTGGGGAATGGGGGAACCCTTGCCAAGGGTAACCACAGCGGCACGGTAACGATCACGCAGGCGAATGACGTGGCTTTCTCTGCCGGGTCAGGAACGTTTGCCTATGCGCAATTGGGGCATGGGGGGACCCTTGCCAGGGGTAATCACAGCGGTGCGATCACGATCACGCAGGCCAATGACGTGGCTTTCTCTGCCGGGACTGGAGGGGTTGCCTATGCGCAGCTAGGTCATGGGGGCTATGAGGCCGATGGCAGCCACAGTGGTGATATTTCGCTGACTCACTCGGGTAATCTCACGCTCACGGGAATAGTAGATTCGCTGTCGACGCCGCGTCGATACGCTTTGATCGGTCACGGTGAGAATACTGGCGACAGTGGCGGCGATGCTGGAGATACTGTCAGTGGCGATGTGATGATCGAAACGGGTGGAAATGTGACTCTTAGCAATGCTGGTATCGGGCACCAGATCGATCCGACGGGTTCTTACGCCAGTGGCAATACCTTCCTCGGTGTTGGCAGTGATCTCACTGCGGATGCCAACAGCGCTTTTAACAGCGCTGCAGCGGGAGTGGGCGAATTGCGGTTGTATGTCGCGGGTAATGATAATGTGGATGCTGCTGCCAAACTGAATGGCACGCCGCATGGAGCTGCGGCCTTTCCAAATGATCAGGGCGCGTATGTGTTTGGTGCGGGTTCCTATGCTCCTGCCGTGGGCAACTTTGCTTATTATAAGCTGTTGTTGTCTGTTGTGACCGTTCCGTCAATTCCAATGCCCCCGTCGGCTCCGATCCTGCCTGATGATCCGGAGCAAGATGCGGAATATCCGATTTTTGTTACCATTGATGGTCAGCTGAACTTCAACCGCGGGGTGCTCGAGCCGAGTTCACCTTACGTGCTGGTGGGAGCTTATGCGCAGGAGTTTACGGATGATTATTTCAACTGGGATAGTCAGCGCTTTAATCTGGAGTTCTTTGACGCAGGAGACAAAAGGGGATGGAGAAAAGCGGGTGGGCGTTGGACGTCGAGCTTCGAGGTGAGTTTTCCTAGGACTAAAGACGAAGAAGGTTGGAGTAGTTTTGATTTGTTTGGTGAGGAAGGTGAGTAGGAGGGGGGCACAATCGTAACGAAGTGGAGATAGTCGGAGGCAAAGGTAGGAAAGAGAAGAAGGGGGCACCATGAAGTTATTGAAGTTCATGAAGGGGGGAGAAGAGGGGTGGATGTTGAGGAAGAAAAGAGTGTTTGGGGAGGATGCTTTTTCGGTGGCATCATCATTAGAATTGACCTGGCAAGGTTGAGCTGATAGGTCTTGGTCTATGAAAAATAGAATTAAGATGAGATGTGTTTTGGGGATGCTGTGTGTGGTGAGCTTGGCAGTGGTGGTTTTCGCTGAAGAACCTCAAGATCTTAACTGTGACTTTGAAAGTGGTTTGAAAAAGTGGCGTGGAGATGGGCGGCTGAAGGAGGATGAAAAAGGTAACAAGGTTTGTCAGTTGAAAAAGAAGGGGAAACGGCGTGCGGAGATCACTCATAAGATTGAATTGCCGGGAGATTTGGCTTTTGATATTCACTATAGGGTTCGTGCGCTGCAGGGGAGCGAGAAGGTGAAAGTCAGGCACTCGGTGAGGAATTCTAAGGGGGCGGGGTTTGTGACCAAGGATCTTAAAGGTGATGGGCAATGGGTGGATATGAAATTCAGTGCCAAAGCAGCGGAAGGTGATCGGAAAAGTGATCGGATCATCGCCATTATTTTTTATGAAGGCGAGGGCGTCATCCAGGTTGATGATATCAAGGTGGTAGCTAAGTAAAGCAATGGGTTGGCTTGGTGATTGATGAAGGTGTGGTGTGTGGGACGTAATGGTATTGCGTGGGCTTTGGGTGGATGCGTGGGAACACGGATTGCCAATCCATGCCACTGAGGCGGGCGCTTGGTGGTGTGTGGGACGTAATTCGGCCATCAGCACCCTGATCCTACGACCAGAGAGTGGAAATTTACAGTGAAGAGAAGAAGGGGAGGGCGAGACGATGATCGGGGAGTTGAATCTCGCAAAGTGAGGTGCCAAGATCGCGAAGGAAGAGGTTTACCATGAAGGTATTGAAGTTCATGAAGGGGGGAGCAGGATGATGGTGCGGGGGATGGAGCAAAGCTGCAAAGAGTGCGGAAGAAAGAGAAGATGGTCTCACGCCCGCTGCGCTCAAGACGCAGCCGGAATCCAAGCTTGCTTGAGATGGAGACAGGCGACCTGAAAGGTCGAGCGTAGCGATCCAAAGAGCGCAAAGGTAAGAAAGGAAAAAGGAGATTTACCGCAGAGGGGCACAGAGGAAGAGAAGAGTTTTTTTTGAAATGTAGTGAACTTCTGTTGAACCGTGGAGTTGCTCAAAAAAACTGAGTGGTTATTCATTTTGGTTGGGGTACGCTAAAAAGGACAAACCGTTGCCGGTTTGTCCTTTGTTAATTTTTGATTGGCTAAGCCGTTGAGCTTACCAATTGCCGCCGCCGCCACCGCCGCCACCACGAGGGCGTTCTTCCCTTGGGCGTGCTTCGTTGACTTTGATGTTACGGCCCATGCAATCGTTGCCGTCGATGGCTTCGATAGCTTTTTCGCCGTCAGCTTGATTGGTCATTTCCACAAAGCCGAAGCCTTTGGAGCGTCCTGTTTCTCTGTCTTGAATGATGTTCACTTTGATCACCGGACCATGTTCAGCAAAAAGCTGCTCAAGGTCATTATCGTTCATGTCATAAGACAGATTTCCTACGTAGATATTCATATACTTTCCTAATTTGTGCGTTGTTTAACTCACACTAGCAACCATCCATCGCACAAAATAGCTTGTTAGTGTCTCGACGCTTGATGGAGAATCCAAATGCGTCGAATGTTCGTTCTATCGGCTATTGAGGCAATGGTCAACCTTTTATATGTTCTTTATTCTTAGGGATTATGAGGAATGGAGTGTTTTGGCGGGTTCTCAAGCTTGGGTTTAAAGAGTTTTTTGCCATTGAAGCATGGCTTTTTTCTGCAGTTGCTGCACGCGCTGATTGGCTTGCTGGGCTTTTTTCTTCGCTGCTTTTGGGTTTTTAGCGATGGCTAGCACGGCGGGGACGATCTTTTTGACCTGAGATTCATCGTCCATGTCGAAGAGCCATTCACTGAGTCCGATGTCTTGCCACATGTAACCTTTGCTGGTCTGCTCTGCCCAGCGGCAGACGATGGCGGGGATGCCGTGGCCGATGCACATGATGGGGGAGTGCATTTCGTTGCCGAACAGTCCGGCGCTGCGGGTGTAAAGAGATCAATGTTTGTTTTCTGTTTTGCTTGCCCATTCAGGTGTCACTTTTGGATCTATTTGGAAGACTTTGGTGCCGAGGGCGAAAAAGAGCAAGGTGATGACGATGATGCCGATGAGGTTGAGGACGATGCCGGCTTTGATCATGTCAGTGATGCGAATGCGACCGGAGCCAAAAACGATGGCGTTGGGAGGGGTGGCGACGGGCATCATGAAGGCGCAGGAGGCGGACAGGGTGGCTGGGATCATTAGCAGTAGGGGGTTGGTTTTGATGGCGACTGCGATGGAGGCTAGGATGGGAAGTAGGGTCTGGGTGGTGGCGACGTTAGAGGTGAGTTCGGTGAGGAAGGTGAGGGTGGCGCCGATGATGGCGATAAGGCCGATGGGAGGGATGGAGCCGGCGAAGCCTTCGACTTTTTGTCCGATGAAAGTGGAGAGACCGGCGGCTTGGAATCCAGCGGCGAGGGCGAAACCACCACCGAGTAGCAGGATGATGTCCCAGGGTAGTTTTGAAAAAACCGTGGAGTCTAGGATGCGCAGGCTGGCGTGATTTTGCGAACTGCGCGATGGGATGAGGAATAAGCTGAGTGCCATGACTAGCACGACGGTGCTGTCGTCGATGAAGGGGGCGATCGATGGCACGAGTCGGGACCATCCATAGATCTGAAAGCTGTCTCCGATGCTGATGTCTTTGCGGAAAACCCACAACAGTGCGGTGAGGGTGAAAGCGATCAAGACGGAGGTTTCGGCGAAGCTGATTCGCCCTAGTGAACGGGCTTCGTCGCGGATGACGTCTGGGGATAAACAGAGCTCTGGGGGCGAGGGGAATAAAAAACGGGTGAGGGTGATCCATGAGAAAAATAGCATCACGAGGCTGAGTGGCACGCCGAGCAACATCCATTGACCAAAGGAGACGGGTTCGGCTTGTGGGAACTGATTGGCGAATACGCTGACAAAAGCTAAGTTGGTGGGGGTGCCGACGAGGGTCGCCATGCCGCCGATGCTGGCACTGTAGGCGATGCCGAGCAGTAGGGCGACAGTGAGGTTGCGGCAGCGCTCTTTGCCGAAGGTGGTTTCGGTTTGGGAAATGATGGCGAGGCCGATGGCGAGCATCATGATCGAGGTGGCGGTATTGGAGATCCACATAGAGAGGAAGGCGGTGGCGAGCATGAAGCTGAGCACTAGCCGGTTGGGACCTCCACCGATGGCGCGGATGATGCCTAGGGCGATGCGTTTGTGCAGGTTCCATCTTTCCATCGCTAGAGCGATCATGAAACCGCCGATGAAGAGGAAGATGGTGCTGCTGACATAAGCGGAAGCGGCATCTTTGCCTTTCATGATTCCGAGTAGTGGGAAGGTGGCGAGCGGGATGAGGGCGGTGGCGGCGAGCGGGATGGCTTCGGTCATCCACCAGATCGCCATGAGGGCGACGACGGCTGCCATGCGTGAGATTTCTGGATGCTCGGGATCTAAATCAGTGAACAGCAGGATGGAGGCGAAAGCGATCATGCCGAGCCAGAATCCGATGCGGCTGGCAGGATTCGACTGAGCGCTTTTTTCTGCTGGGGAGGTGGCTGGTGAGGTCATGAAGAGGATGGATTAAAATATAGCGTTGAGTAGTTTGCTGCTTTCGCTCTGTGCTTGTTCTTTGCTGTCGGCGATGATGCTTCGCCAATGTTGCCTAAGGAACTCAGGGTGTTGCAGGCTGTCGAGTGCGTATTTTCCGCTAGCGAGGTTCATGTCGAGAGTGGCGGTGATGATCTCTTCGTTGTGATCGATGGTGCTGGCGAAGTGCATTTGCACTGCAGCGATGCGTAGTGGCGAAGCCGGGAGCGTGGGTGTTGGATTGGAGTTCATTGGAGGAATTAGTGATTTTTGCGGGTGGGTAGGCTTGGATGGTTGCAGAGCAAATACGTGCTGGCAATATTAAAGGTAGTGCTTAAGTTTGTCTTATGAAAATACCCACGAGCGCTTGGATTTTGTTGTTTGTTTTGGTGACCACACCCTGGGCAAGGGCGGATGCAGGGGTGACGGTGAAACGCAATGAAGAGGGTTTCTCGATCAGTGAGGAAGGTCGGCAGGTTTTGTTCTATCAGATCAAAGCAAAATCTAAGGACGGGAAATTCAAGCGGGCGAATTATATACATCCGCTGTATTCTTTGGGCGGAGAAGTTTTGACTGAGGATTTTCCCAGTGATCACGAACATCATCGCGGTGTGTTTTGGGCTTGGCATACACTGACGGTGGCAGGGGAATATGCAGGGGATAACTGGGTGTGCGATGACTTTGAATGGGATCTGCAACAAGCGACGGTGGTAAAAACTGCGGCTAATGTGGCTGGGGTGAAAACTCGGTGGCTGTGGAAATCGCCTAAAGTGGTGGATGCTGACGGGAAGATGAAAGCGATGGTGGAGGAGGTGACGATGATTCGAGTGGGCACTCGCCGAGCTCATTATCGCTTGGTAGATTTTGAGATACGCTTGAAGGCTCTGTTGGATGAGGTGAAGTTGGCGGGTTCGTTGGATGATAAAGGTTATGGTGGTTTTTCCTTGAGAATGAAGCGTCCCAAAGACCTGGTGTTCACTGGGGACTCGGGTGTGGTGCAGCCACAACGGCTAGCAGTGGAAGGCGGGGAATGGATGGACATGTCGGGTAGTCTGACAAGTGAAGGCAAGAGCGGAATCACGATCCTGTGTCATCCGTCGTTGCCGGTGTTTCCGCAGAAGTGGTTGTTGCGCAAAGGATCGCAGCAGAACCCTCAATGGCCGGGCAACAAACCGGTGTTGTTGCCAAAAGGGGAGGAGGTGGTTTTGCGCTACCGCCTGATCATTCACGATGAGAAGTTGAAGCTGGAGGATATAGCTGATTTGCAGGATGAGTATGCTGGGGAGAAATGAGAGGGCGTTAGGTGACGCGTGTTATAAGAAGACGATCGTTTTCGTTTTTGTTATTTTCTGTGTGCCGTCGGTGGCGTGCGCAGATGTGGGTACGCCGCTGGTGTGGGCGACGACCTTTCATCTGCTTATTGGTAATGCTGTATTGGGATTATTAGAGGGCTGGTGGCTGGCTAGTTTTTTCAACTTGGCTAGGGGCAAGTGTATAGCTTTTTTGATTTTAGCTAATTATTTATCTACGTGGATTGGTTGTTACGTGGTTGATAGGTTTAGACTTTCTCAAGTGCTGGATGTTTATAACGCTCAGGATTTCACCCTAGGTTTTGTGCTTCTATGTTATTTGCTTACCCTGCTTATTGAGTGGCCATTGGTGGCTCTGTGTTTTTATCGCAAAGATCATTGGTTTGCCCGTAGCATGAAAGCAAACTTGTTAGTGCAAACGATGAGCTATTTGTTTTTATTTGGAGGGTTTTGGATGGTGAGTGGGAAGAGTTTGTATTCGGACTTCACTATCGTTGCGCCGGATCAGATATTGTTGCCTGCAGGAATCACGGTTTATTATCTTTCGCGAGAGGATGGGCATGTGTATAGCCGTGCACAGCAGGGCGAAGGGGAGCTGTGCTACGATGTGACTCCGTCAGTGCCTCGTGCTTACTTGAAATTTTTGCCTTCAGGTGGAGGAGATTTGTGTGATCTTATTTTAGACCGTGGATCCTATACAGAAGAAAAGGAGGAAGTCATTCTTCCCAATTTGATTCGCCCGCCTGAAGATGATCGTTGGTGGCGTGGGCAAACTTACTATGGCTGGGGTGATGTGCCACGAATCGGGGATGCTATCGGCAGTCCATGGTTATTTAGCTGGGGGCATTGGGCGAGTATTGGTTTGATGGGAGAAAACTCTGAGACGAAAGAGCGTATTAATGTTTCCTATGGAACTCCATTCATCCGTTGGGAATTTTATCGAGCGATTCACTTGTCTGAGAATATTGTGCTTTTCCAATTGGGTGAAGACCAGCTTTGTTTGTTGGAGATAGATACCAAGCGGATCAGCTTATGGGGGAGAGGTTATGGCGTGGTGGCGATTGCTGATGAAGATCGAGTGTATGCGAAGTGAACAAGGGGTGGCCTAATCGAATGGTATTTGTCTCCGTTTCACTGCGGCTCTTGCTGATGAAATCATGGGCAGGATGCCCATGCCACTCTACTTAACCGAGGACAAAATAATTGACTATGGTGTGGTTCCAGATCACCGCGACGGACATGGCGATGATGCCCATGGTGATGTAGAAGGTTTGTAGGTTGGTGGGGTCGAGGTTGCCTACCCAGTGTTCAACGAGGGTGGCGGAGGTGGCGCCGACGATGAAGAGTGTCATGCAAAATCCCCAGGATCTGAGTAGATAGATGGGGGCGTCCTCGGCGAGGCCTAGTCTGGTGGCAGGATGGGTGAAGCCGCCTAGAAACCAGAAGCTTGCCAGCAGGCAGATGAAAATCACGATGCGGATGGGAGTGAAGGTGAATTCCATGAGGAGTTACTTTCGATGAATCAATGCTTTTCTGGGGCTGAAATCAATCACGTGCATTTGAATCAGGTAAGTGATTTCACGAGAGCGATCCTTAAAGGATTAGAGCGGCAGCCATTTGCCTGTGTTATTGATCTCGTCAAGAAGAGCTTGCAGGTTTTGTTCTAACATGGGGTCGTCTGGAATCATGGAGGTCAAACGCTTGCGTCCTTGTATCCACAACAGGGGGCCTAGTAATAGAGCTTGAGTGACCAGATGGCTGAATCCTGAGACGGCTACGGCGTGGTTGAGGCTTCGAGTGTGCGGCTCGCTGTAGTCGAGTCCCATGAAAAGGTCGGATTCTTGGTAACTGTAGTTTCCGATACCTGCCCGATGGGCAATAGATGCGCTGACGAGGATGGCTATCATGACGACGATCATCAGTATTGCGCTGATCAGTTTGCTGTTGGTGGTGGCAAGCTCAAAGGTGGTCAACATGAAGAGGAAGGCGAAGTAGAAAAAAGCGCAGGAGCAAAGCAGGATGAAAACGGATGCCAATAAGCTAAGGCTGCCGAGGTATTTCTGTTTTTTTATTATAGGATGCGATCATCAAGTGGATATGGGTCGGGTAAGTTTATAGTTTGTGTGAGATGCTTTCAAGATGAATCGCTTGGGAAATTGTTTTTATGAAAATGAGTGATAGCTTGCTGTGATGTTAGAATTCAGTGACGCTCCCTATCAGTTTTTTCCTGCTAAGCCAAACCGGACGATGCAGTGGTTATGTCAGCAGACGAATAAGAGCCTTTTTTTACCTGGTGCCAAACATCGTATTGCTCAGGTCGAGGTTGCTGGTGGTGAAAAGCTGCAAGACTTGGCGGCTAGTGGTGCGCGAATTTTGTTGGTGGCGAATCACCCGACGCACAGCGATGCGCAGGTGATGACGGAGGTGCAGCGTCAGCTGGGTTTGTCTTCTTGTTTCATGGCGGCGTATGATGTTTTTTTACGCAACAAGGCGTATGCTTGGGTGATGCAGCGGCATGGGGCGTTTTCGATTGATCGTGAGGGTTCGGACAAGCAGTCGATGAAGGAGGCGATTCGCCTATTGAAGCAGGGTAAGTATGCGATGACGATTTTTCCAGAGGGCAATGTGTATCTGAATAATGATCGGGTAACGCCGTTCATGGAAGGAGCGGCTTTTGTCGCGCTACGTGCACAAAAGGAGTTGGGAGACGATCAGCCGATCTATGCGGTGCCGATCTCGTTTAAGATGACTTATCTCGATGATGTGAGTGAGGTGGTGAAGAGACAAATGGATGAAGTGGCACGAATGGCTGGGGTGAATCCAGCGGGTTGTGAAACTGCGCTTGAAGAGTTGCAGTTGATAGGTCGTAATTTGTTGGAGGAGCGAATGCGGCAGTGGTTGCATTTATCTGAAGGCGAGGAACTGGAAGCGGGTGACTGGGCGGAGCTGTTTGCGGGCAGTGCGGAAAAAGTGATTGGTGGGCTAGAGGATAAGATGGGCTTGGCACATAAAAATGATGGTGATTTGATTGATCGCGTTCGACGTATCCGGGCAGGGATTCACCAGATTCGTATTCGGGAGGATGGGGAAAGTGAGCAGGAGCGGGAGGTTTTTGCACAAGCGGGACTATGGGCAGATGAGGCGATTTTGGCTTTTCGTGCGTTGACTTATGTTAGACCTTATGTGGCGGAGAGCCCTACTTTGGATCGATTTGCGGAGACGACGCAGAAGATGCGCGAGGATTATACGGGGGAGGCTGCGAAAACGATGGGGCGCAGGGCGGCTTTGGTTCAGGTCGGTGAGCCTATGAACTTGGCGGAAGTTATTTCACGTCATGAGGGGAAGCTGCGTCCAGCGGTGTGTGAGATCACAGCAGCCTTGGAGCAGGCGGCGCAGGAGGGTGTGGATCAGTTGAATGAGGGAAATCAAAATATCGGAGCTGCTTTGTTTTGATTCTGCTTGGCAACCACCAGTGAATGGCAAGATAGTGAGGATTATTTTTGCTTTTACAAAGAAATATGCGATGCTAATGAGGTTGATACATAGGAAAAACCTTATTTAAAAGTTTAAGAACAAAGCTTGTTTACTTATTAGCCCTCACTTTTTTAGGATGACTACTAATTCGACTAAATCACCACCCTTTATAGCAGGAATCGGCAAATCTTTGACTCCATTTCAACAGCTCTGTGCGCTATTGAAGCCTGAAAAGAGGGATTTATTAGCTATTGCCGCTTTTGCTGTGGCGATAGGGCTGCTTCAGCTTGCCACGCCTATTGCAGTGCAAGCTATCGTTAATACGATAACTTTTGGAGGGCAAATGCAGGCATTGATTGTTGTTTCGCTTTTGCTTTTATTGGCGTTGGCGATGGCTGCTGCACTTTATTGTATTCAAAGCCTAGCTGTAGAGCATCTTCAGCAGCGAGTTTTCATTAGATTGGTTGCCGATTTGGGAGCTAGGTTACCTCGGGTTAAATTAGATGCCTACCAAAAGGGGCACGATCCAGAGTTGGTCAATCGTATTTTTGATGTGGTTACTATTCAAAAAGCTGCGCCCAAGTTGCTGATAGATGGGTTAGGGACTTGTCTCACGGTTGTCGTAGGTCTTTCGATTCTGGCAGCCTATCACCCTTTGTTATTAGTTTTTGATACTTTTCTGATATTGAGCATTGTTATTATTTTTTTACTGCCACTCAAGAAGGGGCAAAGCACAGCCATTGCTGAAAGTACCGCTAAGTATGAAATCGCGGCCTGGATCGAAGAATTGGTTCGCTGCCCCTATATTTTTAAAAATGGGGGATCACATACGTGGATTTTTGATGAAACAGACCATTACGCCAAATCGTGGCTGAAGAAGCGTAAATCACACTTTCGGGTGTTGTTTAATCAAATTATTAGTGTTCAAATTCTCTACATCCTTTCGAGTGTTATTTTACTAGGACTTGGAGGTTGGTTGGTGATACACGGTAGTCTCTCACTTGGTCAGTTGATCGCTGCGGAGATTATCGTTAGCGGCATTGTGTATTCGGTATCAAAAAGTGGCAACTATTTAGAGACTTGGTATGATTTGATGGCTGCTATTTATAAAGTTAGTCAAATGTTGGATGTCAATACTCTACGAGCGGAAGGCGATTTAGTATTGGAAAAAAATGAGAAGGGTTCAGCGATTACTTTTTTGAATGTTTCTTGGATGGGGGCGCGTGGGCAAGGCGTTTGTTCTAAATTAGATTTCTCCATTCAGCCTGGTGAAAAAATCGCAATCTATGGAGCATCCGGTCTTGAGAGATCGGTTTTGCTCGACTTGCTTTGGCGACTTCGAGAGCCACTATCGGGAGTGGTGCAGTTAGATGGCGTGGATATTCGTGAATTTGGAATCAAGTCGTTGCGAGAGCGGGTGGCGATTGTATCCAAAGTAGAAGTGATTAGAGGCACTTTGCGAGATAATGTAAGGTTGCAACGTAGCGATGTATCTAGAGATGATATACGGCGAGCGATTACTGCAGTGGGGCTTGACGAAGTGGTAGCGTCCCTGCCAGAGCGACTTGATACAGAAATATACCCTTATGCTAGGATACTTTCTGAAGACGAATTATGTCGGTTGATGTTAGCTAGGGCGATGGTGGGTAAACCCGCAGTGATAGCGATAGATGATTCGATTATCAGATCATCCCCTAATCTGCAAGATAACTTATTTGCAGCTTTGCAAAAAGACGGTGGATCCTTTACGGCGATCATTGCCACAGACCAAGAAGAGATCATAAAAGCGTGTGATCGTAAGTTTTCGATAAAATTTGATAATACGCTTCCACCTGCCACTTGAACAAGAAATGAGGACTTTTTAGCTTACGGTTGATGGTGATGTTTTTTTGTATAGCCTAAGTTTAAGGTTTTCACCACTAAAAGCAATTTGTATAGAATGACAGCTACGAAAACGCGAAAAATCATTCCGCTTGACCTAAGCGCCTATGGCAGAGTAGGCAGTTTGAAGGTATCTCGGCTGCTTGCCTATACGCTTGTGATAGGCTTTTTTTCACTGCCATTTGTTCTGTTTTTTGTGCCATGGCAGCAGAATGTGCCTGGTAATGGTAGGGTCTCCGCCTTAGACCCTCTGGACAGGATCAGGGTCATCCCTGCACCTGTAAGTGGACGTTTGGTGGATCTTCGCGTTCAGGAAGGCACCCATGTTAATAAGGGGGATGTTCTTGCGGTTGTTGAAGATTTGGATCCAGAATACAGTGCTCGCCTAGGAAATATGGTGACCTTTGCTAGGGCTGAGCTTGAAGCTGCGCACAGCACGCTGGAATCATTGGATAGACAACTTATCCAATTACAGGATGAGCGAGATTTTTCTATCAAAGAAGCTAAGAATGAATTGCTCGCAGCTATCGAGAAGGTGAAGGTCGAGCGCGCTGTTCTTACTGGTTTAAAGGCGGATCTAGATCAAAAACAAAAAGATCTGCTTAGAAAGGACAAGCTTTACAAGTTAGGTGCAAAATCTGAACTCGACTTTCAAGAAGCGGAGAGCGCTTTTAAGGGGTCTCGATCCAAGGTCAGTGCGAGTGAGTCAAAAATCACCGAAATTCTTCATATGGTAGAAACCAAAGCTGCCACGGTTAAGAAAGTGGAAGCTGGAAAAATGGCTAAAATTGATAAGCTTCGTGCGGATAGAAAAGGTTATGAACAAAAGCTTCAGCAAGTTCGGAAAAAAGTCGCTGAAGCAGAAACCAAGGTGAAGCGTCAGTCAACTCAGCTGATCACCGCTCCGAGAAATGGTTGGATTTTGCGTATCCATGGAGCTGCCACTGACTTGATAGCGCGTGGGCAAAGTCTTTTTGAAATCGTTCCAGATATAGATGAATTTGCGCTAGAATTATGGATCAAGGGTATTGATGCTCCATTAGTTAGCGAGGGTAGAGAAGTGCGCATACAGTTTGAAGGGTGGCCCGCCATACAGATTTCCGGATGGCCCTCGGTCGCTAAAGGCACTTTTGGTGGGCTGGTGTACCGCAGTGATGCTTTAGCTTTAGCTGATGGTAGAGTTCGAGTGCTTGTCGTTCCTGACCCAGAGGAGGACCCTTGGCCCAAGCAACCTTTCCTCAGGCAAGGAGTTCGTGTGAACGGTTTTATTCAGCTTGATACGGTCAGTATAGGATACGAGATTTGGCGTCAATTGAATGCTTTTCCTCAATCAGTTTCTAGTGAGCCTATGAGTGCGCTCAAGGCATCACATCAGAAAAAGAAGCCAGCTGCCGGCAAAGCAGGAAAGAGGTGATCTCTACTATGCCCACTTTAGTTATATTATTATTACTCGCTCTTTTTGCTGTGCCAGGTTGCGCCTACGCGGAACTCGAAAATGGATCCAAGCATAAAAATGAGGAGCAAAAGGATGCGCTCTTCAATCGCTTAGAGGTAAATGAAGCGGTGAGTTATGCCTTTCCACTACCCTTGGTGGATAAAAAACCTGGAAAAACTGACTCAAAACAACTGTCATTCAATCAACTGATGCAGGCTGTTGAAGAGGATTTCCCGCTCATTCTTGCAGCTCTGGAATCTGAAGGAATTGCTGCAGGTGAAATGTTGGCGGCGCAAGGAGGGTTTGATTTGAAACTGCAATCAACAGCAGGCAGCAATGCTTTGGGTTATTATCAAAATGAAATGGCGGGGCTTAAAGTCGAGCAGCCTTTGATGCAATTTGGTGCGAGTCTTTTCGGTGGATATAAGCTAGGACGTGGAGATTTTGCGGTGTGGGACGGCGGATTGCAAACGAACGAGGGAGGGGAGTTCAGCTCTGGAATCAAACTGCCTTTACTGGCAGGGCGGGTTATCGATAAACGTCGCTTAGCATTGTGGCAGGCGCGTATTACACAGGATCAAGCGCGACCTATAGTATTGCAGAAAAAACTGGAAGTTTCAAAAAAAGCAGCTTCAGCATATTGGCAATGGGTGGCGGCGGGAAAAAAATTAGAAATCGCACAACGCTTGCTTTTTTTAGCAGAAAACCGCCATGCTGCGTTAGAGGCGTCTTTAGATGAGGGGGAGGTGGCTCGTTTGGCAATTGTGGAAAACCATCGGCTCATAGTTGAAAGGAAATCTATTTTTATTAGTAGTAATCGACTCATAGAGCAGTCTGCTATTGCGCTATCTCTTTACCTGAGAAATGAAGAAGGAGATCCGCAGGTTCCTAGTACGCAGATGTTACCACACCATTTGCCAAAGCCGATCAACCCTGAGAAGGTTATGCGTAGTAAAGACCTTTATTTGGCACTGGATCAGCGTCCTGAAATCAAGTTGTATGATCTCAAACTAAAAGAAATCGGGCTCAAAGACCAAAAGGCAAAAAATGATACGCTGCCTAGACTTGATCTGATCGCCGCTGTTTCAAAAGATCTAGGCGCGCCTGTTTATAATCCCGACAATAAAGGGCCGCTAGAAGCGGGTGTTTATTTGCAATTTGAAGTACCCTTGCAACGGAGGGCTGCTAAAGGGAGAAGGAAAGTGCTCTCAGCCCAAACGGTACAGGTGATGCGAAAAAAGCAATTCGCGATGGATCAAGTGGTCGCGGAAGTTCGAGACTCCTCTTCAGCTCTTCGTCAGACATGGTTGAGAATCACACAATCGCGTAAAAATTTGGAGTTAGCTACCGAGATTGAAGAAGCGGAGCGTGCGAAGCTCAAAGAAGGAGATAGTGATTTGCTACGAGTCAATATTAGAGAACAGCAGACAGCAGCCGCTGCGGCTACATTGATCAATACGATTGTGGAGCATTTTGTGGCATTGGCTTATTATCGTGCCAGTTTAGGTGTTCCTTACAGAGTGGAATAAAAAAGTAAATTTCCAGCAATCGATCATTATGATCTCAGCGTTTAAATGAATAGCAGATCTTGCTTTGGCTTTTCTAATCATTCCAATATTAGGAAAATCGGGAGTCAACCAAGCTGCCTGAAGATGTGAAATCAGGCAAGATGCAGTAGGCGCATGCTTCTTGGCGGGGGTTGATGCCAAAGACTCTACCAAAGCCCTTCAGGCAGCCATTAATTCTGAGGCGACGCGCTTGATTGTTGAAAAGATGAAAGACCTCTGGGTTGTCACACCGATTCATTTGGTGAGAGATCTGGAACTTGTTGTGGGTTCGAGCGCTCATCGTCTCGCGAAGCGAGATTGAGAATAGCCGAGCGCAGCGAGCAAAAAGCGCAGAGGAAGGCGTAGCCGGAATCAATCCCACCGTGGGTGTATTTGTGAGCTTGAAATTTGCGTGAATAGAACTAGGGTTCGCGACTTGCAGGAAATGTTCGTTTTGTGCAAAAGGAAGGATGGCTGAGCTGGTCGAAGGCGCTCGATTCGAAATCGAGTGTAGGGCAACCTACCGTGAAATCACGCTCAAAACACGTGGTTCGTATGAAATTATTGGACGGAAATAGTTCACTTTCGAGAGAG
>JAKISY010000103.1 GCA_021648365.1 Verrucomicrobiales bacterium | reverse complement strand
AAACTCCAAAATTTCCCAGTCTCCACATCCAAATACATTGCCCTCAGATAATAAAGTCCCAGATCATTATCAAACCTCTCCCCAGCGAATAGATAAGGGTTAGCAACACTTACAGTATTCTCAATCAGCAATCCATACGAATCGTAGCGGTACTGCCCGAGACTCGTCCCAATCGCATCCGTTAGCCCCCGAACGCTCCCCAATCCATCGTACGAATAGAAGCTCATTTCAAAATCTCCAACATGGACCTTCCTCTCCAACAACCCACGGCTCTCGTCGTAGTCACAACTCGACCCGCCATTCACCGAAACTGCTGCGAATGACTGCAGCGAAACCACCGTGAATTCACTACTCAAACGGCAGGAATCACCGTTGCAACAAGGGTGCAGCGTTTCACCCATTGCTCTCAATCTCGCATGTTCACACTGGTCGTCATAAGTGTAAGTCACCGCCTCTATAGCCTGCTCACTGCCACCAGAGAGGTGTGCAAACGCAGCATCCTCGTAGTCATCGTAAGCAAAACCACTGTCTCCACCTTGCCACCCGCCCCCTGCAACTTCGTGATCCTTAGTGATCTTCGTGGATAAATCATCCGCAACTCTGAGCGATCCACTGCTGTAGCCACTCAAGACACTCGTCCACGCTATAGCGCACAACAGTAGCCAAGTGAAAAACTTGGCAAACGGAGATGGCTGCGATGGTTCAAATCTGGACACGCTCATTTTCTAACAAAATCCGCCAGGCGGGGCAAGCGGAAACCCCTGATTCGTATTCACTCAACGAATATTGGTGGCTAAAACCACAGGCGGGGAATATTCATCATCATTTTTTTCCTCAGCTCAATGCCTTGGCAATGATGCGGCCGAAATCATCGAGGTCGGCGATTTCTTCTTGCGAATAATCGTAGGCGGTGGGTTTGGCGACTCCGAGGATGCCGAAGAGTTCGTCATCTTGTCCAACTTGCAAAAACATCGGGGCGGCGATGCAGCCTTCCATTTTGGTGTCTTTGGCGGCGGGTTTGGCTTTGCCGGATTGATCGGTTTGCAGATTGCAGACTTGCACGGCTGCATGGCGCTTGGCTGCGAGCCCTGCCATGCCTTTGCCGATGGGAATTTTGCTGACCGTTTCGAGAATGGAGTCGGGGATGCCGCGTTGGGCTTTCAGGTCGAGCAAACCTGATACGCAGTTCAAGACGTGGATGGTGCCGGTGACGCAAGAGAAATACTCCAGGATGACATTGAGAACTTCATCTAAAGCGTCTTCTCCACGTGCTTGCAGGAGTTGTTCGACTTGGGCGAAAGAGGGCTTGGTATTTGTAGTCATAGGGTAAGTTAGTCATCCCTGCGCAAGGGCGCTAGTGAACAATGAGGAAGATAGCAATTTATGCACAGCGGCGCTGATTTTAGTGCTTCTTTTTGCGTTGCCCTTTTTTCAAAGCTGCGATTTCTTTTTTCATTTGCTCGAGCATTTTGCGCAGTTCTTGGACTTCTTTTGTCAGTTGCTGTCCGTGAGGGCAGCGGTGGTGCGCAGAGGCTTGCAGTTCGCGTTCTATTTTTTGTGCTTGATGGCGGATGTCCTGAGCTTCTTTGGTGAGTCCTGCTTGATCGAGTTTTTCAGCAGCTTGGGCAAGTAGCTCTAGGCGGCGGCGTGCTTCGTCATGAGCTTTGTTTGTGGCTGGATCGCCATGTCTTCCATGGCCTACGCGTGGTGGGTGGTGACCTGGATGTTGTCCTTGATGGTGGGCTCGCATCGCGGGTCCGGCTTGTCGTGCAAGTTCGGCGTGATCTTTCACAAACTCGCGTAATTGTTGGGTGACTTCGCGCGCTTCGTCGCGTTTGCCGTCGCGGTAAAGCTGTCCGATCTCTTGATGGAACCCGCGCATGCGTTCGACAAATTTTTGGGCTTCAGGCGGCAGGGTTTTGCGATCTGAGTGCTTTTTGTCGGTGACGCTTGTTTGATGGGATTTGCATTGTTTTTGATGCGATTCGCATTTTTTAGTTTCGCGAGACGTAGATTTTTTACCTGCTTGAGCTTTAGGGCATTTTTTGCAATCACCAGCGGCTTTGACCGCGGCTTTGTCTCCGTCTTTGGGGGCTGCTGCACTAGCACTAACATTGAGCGCAGTGGCGCAGGCGAGGCTGATGGCGAGGGATAAGAGTTTTCTGGTTTTAGTGCTGGATTTCATGGTGTTGATGGCTGGGTGAGTTTTTATATTTTATAGAGTGTAGGGGGAAATGAAGTGGTGAGAGTATCACTGGACTGTAGTGTAATCCTTTCCGTTCAAGCTGTCGACCACAGATTGTTGCCAATCGGCGAGTGCGGCTTTCATTTTTTCGGCACGATTTTTTCTTTGTGTCCGATGTAACCCATCTCGCCCCAGCCCTGATCGTCTGCCATGACTAAGACGATGTTGGGCTTTTTTTCGGCGTGAAGAAAGCTGGTGCTCAGCAGGATCAATAAGAGGCAGATCGCTCTACGGTAAAAAGGGGGGTGGAGTTGCTTGGGCATGGTTTTACGGATGAAATAATAGGCGCAGCACTCTGAAGTGAAGCGTGTTTACTATGTGGGCACAAGGGCGTGATCGCGTTAGTGCTTGGAGGATGCAGGGGGGGCGGTTTTGAGTCGGTAGATTTGGTAGCTCCAGAATTCTTCTAAACCTTTGAGGTAAACGGTTTTCTCAAAGGTGGTCTGGTCATTGAGTTGCTGCCATGCGTGGGGGTATTCTCGTTTCACGCGCAGTGGGCTGCAGACGTAGATGAACAGTTTTTTGTGTTTTTCTCGTGCCTCTTTGACTATTTGTTCGAAGTCGCCCACTTTTTTGACGGGGTGCACCCAGGGATCATAACTTCGCATTTGTGCGGCGCCTGATCCGATGGAGCAGGTTAGGGTGGCTTGGTTGTCGGGATCAAGTGCAGGTGTCGCTCCGCGCACTTGTGTGACGGCTTCGCGCATGGGTTCTCGTTCGAATTGCCGTAGGCGTGCAATCGAGGGGGCGCAGAGCCAGCCGTAGCCGAGGATCATGATCACAGTATAGGCGGTAGCTACGTAGCGTGCGGTGTGTTTTTGTCGTGAAAAACAAGTGCAGCGTTGGAGTAGCTCTGGTGCAAAAGCGAGGGCTGCGGAAAAGAGCAGCACGGTGTAGATGATATACCATATCAGGAAGATGGTTTCTGAGAGTGCGTTGTGTAGCAAAAGTAAAACAAGAGAGCCGAGGATGGAGCTAATGAAAATGCGTAGTTGAGGGTTTTTTAAAAAAGTCCAAATCAACCCGCTGATAAAAGTCAAAGGGATGATGAATGCCATCAGCCAGAAGACGCTTGGGTGTTCACTCTGATACATTTGAGTGCTGAGACCGTTGTGCAATGAGGGATCTGCCATGGTCTTCCACGGAGCGCCAATGACGAGGTGGGACCAGAAGTCTCTCCAGTGAGCTACGGTGATTGGTGCCATGTCGTGTTGATGAGTTTTGGCGTAGTCGATCACACGGATCACCATGGGAGTTACCATGGTGATGAATAGCATCGCGCCGATACTCGAACTCACCCCCCATCGCCATAGTTGATGGGGTTTTCGTTGTTGGATCAGTAGTCCGAGAACGATCAGGTTCTGGGCGGCGACTAGGTAGATCGCACCTGCAAAAGCTAGCAGGCAGAGGCATTGGAACAGACCATAGAGAATCCACCATCGCCAGCGTGCGGTTCTAAGGGCGTAGAGCAGGGCGATGAAGGTCAGGGGGATGAATAGCATCAAGTCTGCGTAACCACGAGCCTCGACACTGTAGCGCAGATGCCATGGATTGATAGCGAGTAGCCAAGCTGCGGTGATGCCTGCTAACGGGTAGCCTGTAGTTCGTAGCAAAAAGGCGAGCGCGGAGATGCCGAGCAAGCCGCTGATGAAGGGGCTGAGTCGGATGACGGATTCCTGAAAAGGGCGATCACCGTCTTTGAGGAAAAAGTATTTCCAGACTTCGTGATAGAGCCGTGAGCTGATCGTTTGGGTGACGTGGTTGTTGCCGTTGGAGGTGTAGAAGAAAGAGCGTTTCCAAGAGACGGGTTTGTAGCGGAGTTTGTTATCAGGAGTGTTGGTATCGAGCACATTCTCCCCCCAGAGGAATTTGCGGAAGGCCATTTCTTCGTCATTCCAAAAGCTGTGTTCGAGGCGGGGGGCGCGGATCCAGCCAGCGACTAACAAAGCGCTGAACAGGCCGATGTAAAATAGACGCCGGGTTTGAATGGAGCTGGAGCTGGGTTTGGGGAGCAGTGGTTTTTTTTGTTTAGTGGGCTCAGGCCACCAGCGGCTAGAGAGTAAGAGGATGACGCTGATCGCAGCATTGATCGCTGCAGCAAACCACAGGCCGAGGATGATGCCGTTGCGGTTGTTAATGTATTCTCCTGCTAGAAACTTTTGCGGCAGGTGTCTCCTCCACGGGTCATCGCCCCACATCAGATAGGCGATGGCACTGCATAAGATCGCCAAAAGTAAGCAGACGACGGCAGCGTCGTTGCTTTTGTGATTTTGCCACCAATGTTTGAGACGAGCCAATAGGGTGTGTGGGAGATTGGAGTTCACAGGAGAGGTGGGCGGCTTGGAGGGTTTTGTTTTATGTTGTGGTGGGGTGATTTTTTGTGTCGGCTAGGTGGTGTATCAGAGCTTGCGCTTAGACTAAATCGAAGAACGGGCATAGTTCAAGTAATCTGATGGCAATCGTCTTTGTATTAAATGCAGTGTAGCGGTGGTTGACAGGGTAGATTTTATGATTACCATCAGTCTCACTCAAGCCGGAGTAGCTCAGGGGTAGAGCAATTCACTCGTAATGAATAGGTCGTCGGTTCAATTCCGACCTTCGGCTCCATGTTTCCTTTTCTTGGAGCGATGGAGATTTGGCGGGGGGGCTTACGGCGGAGCGGAGATCGTCGCTTGCAACAGCGGTATGAGCAGTCGGGTTGGTGGATTGATGTGGTACAGTCACTAAAACGCTTTTCTACAGATTTATGAGGAAAGGTGGTGTGAGGGCTTTATTATCAAGGGGTGCTGAAGGCATTTCTTGTAAACTTTTGTGATCTTGTCTGGAAACTGAAAAAAAACTTTCACAAAAACAGAAAAAACGCTTGTGAAAAGTTTCACAAAGTCTTTAATACGCCCGATCAATCGTCACAAATGGGTAATTTTTTTCCACGCTGGGTAAATTGGATTCCACTGAAAGTCATCTTCTGTCTTTCAGTGGTAGGAATGCTTGTGGTGCCAGCCGTCTGGTACACCGCTACCGCTAAATACACTCGGGTGGGCTATGAGCCACAACAGCCGATCCCTTTTGATCACAGCATCCACGCTGGTCAGCTGGGTATGGACTGTCGTTATTGTCACAGTTTTGTAGAGAACTCGAAGCACTCAAACATCCCGGTGGCTGAGCAGTGCTGGAATTGTCATAAGGCGATTCGCACGGAAAGCGACAAGCTGGTGAAACTGCGTGAAGCGGTGGATAAAAACTACGAGGGATATACAGGCGAGCGGTTGAAGTGGGTGCAGATCCACGAAACGCCTGATTACGCTTATTTTGATCACTCAGTTCACGTCAATCGTGGGGTGAGCTGTATGGAGTGTCACGGCAAGGTGAACGAGATGAAGGTGGTTCGCCAAGAGAAGTCGCTGTCGATGGGCTTCTGTTTGGATTGTCACCGTAATCCAGAAAAACATCTTCGTCCGATGGATGAGATCACGAATTTGGATTGGAAGCCTGAAGATGTGGATCGCCACGAATTTTTCAAATACCTAGCGGAGAAGACGGGCAAGTCGGCTAAGGATTTCGCGGAAGGCTATAAAGTGAAGGGCAAGGAACTGCCTTTGACCAAAGAAGACATCGGCAAAGGGCTGAAAGAGGCTTGGAACGTGAACCCTCCTGAGAGCTGCACCGCTTGTCATCGTTAATTTACACAGTAGATTTTCTTAGAAATACCAACATGAAACGCAAGTGGCAACATCCTGAAACCCCCGACACTGGTCGTCAGTATTGGCGTAGTCTGGGCGAGCTTGATGAGACCCCAGAATTCCAATCTTGGTTGGAACGCGAGTTTCCACAAGGCGCAGCGGAGTTGGCGGCACCTGAAACGGACGGGGGAGTTTCACGACGCAACTTTGTGCGTTTGATGGGAGCTGCGACGGCTCTTGCTGGATTTGGCATGACTTCTTGTCGTCGTCCGCGTCGTTTTTTGGTTCCTTTCAACGAGCATGTGGAATGGAACGTGCCTGGGAATCCTTTGTTTTACTCTACGGTGAAACCTCGCATCGGTGGTCTCGGTGGAGACCCCTTGGTGGTGACGACTCATGAGGGGCGTCCGACGAAGGTGGATGGCAATCGCCTGCACCCTGCGGTTTCGGGTGGTTCGGATGCGTTCATGCAGGCTTCGGTGCTGGATCTTTACGATCCTGATCGCTCGAATAACTATTTGGCTAAAGGTGGAAAATCATCGGCAGCAGATTTCACCGATCAATTTCTCACCGACTTTCAAAAGGGCGTGGGTGATGGAGCTGCGTTTTTGGTGGGGGATTCTTCTTCTCCGACGCGTAACCGTCTGTTGAAGGATTTGAAAAAGCGCTACCCTTCAGCAGAGTTTTATCGTCACGAAGCGATTTCTCACGATGGCTGTGCGGAGGCGCAAGAGATTCTGTTTGGCAAAGGTGTGCGCCAAGTGCCACGCTTTGATCGAGCAGAGAAAATTTTGTCACTCGATTGTGACTTTCTTGGATTGGATCGCATCGGTGAAGATCCGGTGAAGGAATTCACTCAAGGTCGTCAGGTCGAGGATGCTAAAGGCAAAGTGGCGAAGAAGATGAATCGACTCTATGTGGTGGAGCCAGCTTTCACGCTGACTGGCGGCATGGGAGATCATCGTTTGCGTTTGCCTGCGAGTCAGATTTTGAAAGTAGCGGCTTTGTTTGCTAGCGAGATTGCAAAAGCTACGGGCGATGCGGCATTGAAAACGGCTGTCGCGGCGACTGCAGGACGAGTGAATGCTGCGGTGTTCAATCAGAAATGGATCATCGAAGCGGCTAAAGATTTGGCAGCTTCAAAGGGCAAAGCGCTGGTAGTGGCGGGATCTCGCCACGACAAAGAAGTGCATTTGCTGGTAGCGGCGATCAATACGGCTCTCGGAGCTTACAAAGGGGCTAAGGCTTCTTTGCAGACCGTGAATACAGGGCAGAAAGAAGCTCGTTTGCCGGGCATAGCTGACTTGGCTAAGAAAATGAAAGCTGATATGGTGCGCACCTTGATGGTGATCGGCGAATCGGATCCTATTTTTGATGCACCAGCGGACTTAAACTTTGCTGAGCTGATGGCGAAAGTGCCAGTATCGGTTCATTTAGGTGTGAGAAAAAATCTCACGGCTAAAGCAGCGACTTGGCATGTGCCAGGAGCTCATTACTTAGAGAGTTGGGGCGATTTGCAGTCGGCGACGGGAATTTACTCTGCGATGCAACCGATGCTCTTGCCTTTGTATAATGGGCTTTCGGAGATTGAGTTTTTCATCAAACTTTTGGCTGAGCCAGAAAAAGCACCAGCTGAGGGAGACAAGGAAGCTGAGGTAGCACATGTGGCGGCGATTGAAGACCAGCCATTGCCAGGTTTGGCTGAGGTGAAAAAGACTTTCGCGACTTTAGCTAAAGGCGATGTCAAAAAAGCTTGGAACGCGACTTTGCGTGACGGTTATTTGGATAAATCGAAATTCACTGAAGCGAAGGCTAAAGTGGATTTGGCTAAAGTGACTAGTGGCATTGACGGGGTCAAATTGGTGGACATGCCTTATGCAGAAAGTATCGAAGTGGTACTGACGACTAGCGCAGCAGTTTACGACGGACGTTTTGCTAATAACGGTTGGATGCAGGAAGTTCCCGACCCGATCACTAAATTGACTTGGGATAACGCAGCTTTATTGAGCCAAGCGACTTTTGATAAGCTCGGCCTCAAAGAAGATGGTGAGCTGATGGAAGTCACTGTAGGTGAAGCGGTTATCAAGGTGCCGGCTCTGCGTGCGCCAGGTCAGGCAGATTTCACCATCACCTTGGCATTAGGTTATTATGGTCACGATGCCAAAGGGCAGGAAGTGGAGATTGGTCGAGTGGGATCAGGGGTTGGCTTCAATGCTTATCCGCTGAAAACGACAGCAGCTTCGTATGTGGTGCGCGGTGCAAAAGTGGTGGGAACAGGCAAAAAACATATTTTGGCTCTGACGGCTGAGCATTACAGCATGGAAGGTCGTGCTCTAGCTCGCGAAGTGACGCTGGACAACTACGAAGAAGATCCGAGTGCAGTGCAAAAGCATGGCATGGACGCGCATATTCCAGAAAACATCTCTTTGTATAAAGGGCCGGATTTAATGAATGCGGATAACCCGGTGAATGATACCGAGCGCAGCAATCCGTGGAATTTTCCTTTTCGTGTCGATCCTGATCATCAGTGGGCGATGACGGTGGACATGCATTCTTGTCTCGGTTGCAACGCTTGCACCGTGGCTTGTCAGGCAGAGAACAATATCCCTATCGTCGGCAAGGCGGAGGTGCTCAACGGACGTGAAATGCACTGGATCCGGATGGATCGTTATTTCACTACCTTGAAACAAGAAGATTTGGCGAGTCAGTTCCGCAAGGGAGACGGGGATCGACCTGGTCGCCGCACAGTGGACGACGACAGTGTCGAAATGATTCCTCAGCTGATTGGTTGTGCGCAGTGTGAAGCGGCTCCGTGTGAATCGGTTTGCCCGGTGAACGCCACCGTCCATACCAGCGATGGCTTGAACGCGATGACATACAACCGTTGTATTGGCACGCGTTATTGCGCTAATAACTGTCCGTACAAAGCGCGGCGCTTCAACTATTTCGACTTCAACAAACGTGCAATTGACCAACTTCGTTTGGGACCTCTGGCTCCAGCCGAGGGGAATGCTACGACCACCCAGCAGTTGCAGAAAAATCCGAACGTCACGGTTCGTATGCGTGGAGTGATCGAAAAGTGCACCTACTGTGTGCAGCGTATCACGACTGCGAAAGTAGCGGCGAAAGCCAAAGCGCGCGAATCGTCAGATGTGCAGGTGCCGACTAACAAAGTGCAAACAGCTTGTCAGGT
Organism: Verrucomicrobiales bacterium; assembly: GCA_021648365.1. Lineage (GTDB taxonomy): Bacteria > Verrucomicrobiota > Verrucomicrobiia > Verrucomicrobiales > DEV007 > JAADHD01. Next base: position 7,398 of record JAKISY010000103.1, on the reverse strand, counting down.
AGCGTGCTCGGCTGATGCGATTATTTTTGGTAACTTGAAAGATCCGCAGGATGATGTGAATCAGAAAAATGCCAAAGCGTCGCCGCGCAACTATGAGTTACTGAAGTACCTTGGAATCCGTGCCCGCACGACTTACCTAGGTAGAGTGCGCAATCCTAATCCAAGCATGCCAGGTGCAGCGAAGGTGGGTAAAGCAACATCAGAGATGCTGTAAGGATCGCGAAAATTTAGTTAAAATTATTGTAAAAGGAATTATTTGAATGGCTAAGGGAACAACAGATTCTAAGCAGACGGTGCACCCGAGCGAAGCTCCAGGGGTGAAACGTGAGGCGTTGATCCTGAACAACCGCTCGATGAGCTGGATCACGGATCGTGTTTGCGGCATCGTGGAAAATCGCCAGCCTTTTATCTGGTGGATACTTTTTGTGCCATCAGTGATGTTGGCAGCTTGTCTCGGTTACACTCTGGTTTACCTCGTTTCGACAGGTATCGGGGTGTGGGGCAATAACCAACCAGTAGCTTGGGGTTGGGCGATTGTGAACTTCGTGTTCTGGATCGGTATCGGTCATGCAGGCACCTTGATTTCGGCGATTTTGTTTTTAACCCGTCAGAAGTGGCGGACCTCGGTTAACCGGGCAGCGGAAGCGATGACTTTGTTCGCGGTGGTTTGTGCAGGTATTTACCCAGGATTTCACGTTGGACGTTTCTGGATGGTATGGTTTTTGGCTCCGGTGCCTAACTCCAACGAGATTTGGCAGAACTTCAAAAGCCCGCTGCTGTGGGATGTGTTCGCTGTATCGACTTATTTCACCGTATCAGTGATCTTCTGGTATATCGGACTGATTCCTGATTTGGCGACTCTGCGAGATCGTGCCACGACCAAAGTTCGCAAATTTCTTTACGGCATGTTCGCTCTCGGATGGCGTGGTGGCAACCGTGCATGGAAGCACTACGAAATGGGTTACTTGCTATTGGCAGCACTTTCGACACCGCTGGTTTTGTCGGTGCACTCTGTGGTGTCCTTTGACTTTGCTACTTCTATTGTGCCGGGGTGGCATACGACGATCTTTCCACCTTACTTTGTGGCAGGGGCGGTGTTTGGTGGATTTGCGATGGTGCTGACACTGATGATTCCGATACGTAGTCTCTACGGCTTGCAGGATATGTTCACTTTGAAGCATATCGATAACATGGCGAAGATCATTTTGCTGACCGGCACGATTGTGGGCTACGCCTACATCATGGAGCTGTTCATGGCTTACTTCTCGGGCAATAAATTTGAGGGCGATGCTTTTTACTTACGAATAGTCAACGGTCCTTATACTTGGGCCTATGCGTGTATGTTCTTTTGCAACGTGATTGCACCGCAGATTTTCTGGTTCGACAAAATTAGACGCAACCTGGTAGTGGTCTTCATCGTAGTGATGTTTGTGAACGCAGGTATGTGGTTCGAGCGTTTTGTGATCATCACTACCACACTGTCACGGGATTTTCTGCCAGGTCAGTGGGGATACTACAGCCCGAGTTGGGTGGAGTGGTTGATGTTTGCTGGCACCTTTGGACTGTTCATGATGCTGTTCCTGTTGTTCATCCGCTTCTTGCCGGTGATCGCGATCAGTGAGGTGAAGGGAGTATTGCCCGAGTCGGATGCGCATTACCCTGATTGGCAGAAGCTGAAAAAAGGGCGTGTAGGAGCTGATGTTTGATTTGAGGACGAAGCTGAATAAACTAAGATTGAATTTGATTTAAAGGTGAAGGAAAAAACTAACAGCAAACCGGCCTACGGTTATATCGCAGAGTTTGAGAACGCCACGGCGATCTATCATGCTGCGGAGAAAGTGCGCGATGCCGGCTTCAAGCGTTGGGATGTGCATTCACCTTATCCGATTCACGGCATGGATGCTGCGATGGGATTGAAAAAATCTTGGTTGTCGGCGCTGGTCTTGGCAGGCGGTGCGACGGGTGGTTTGACTGCTTTGTTTTTGCAGTTTTTCACGCAGGTCAATCTCTATCCAACCGTGGTGCAGGGTAAACCTACGGATTTCTCGACTTTGCCAGCGTTTTTCCCAGTGATCTTTGAGCTGACAATTTTGTTATCTGCATTTGCGGTGCTCGGTGGTTTGTTGGTGATCTTGCTGTTGCCACGCTTGAATCATCCCTTGCTCGCCTCGAAGACCTTTTTGAAATTTTCTGACGACGGATTTATCATGTCGATCGAAGCACGGGATCCGAAATTTTCTCGTGAACGAACAAAAGAATTATTGGAGTCCTTGGGGGCTACGAATGTCGAGTTAGTCGAAGATGAAGTGTGATTGAATTAGGAATCTCATAATGCGCTGGTTTTTTCTCATATTATTTATTGTAACGGTCGCCGTAGTTTCGGCGATTGGGGTACGTGGTACGCGTTTCACGCAACCACCGATGGAGCTGTTTCCTGACATGGACCGTCAGTATAAAGTGAAGTATCAAAAGCCGAGCAGCAAGTTTGCTGACGGCAATGGTAACCGTATGCCGGTTTCTGGCACGGTACCCATTGGTTTTGAACTGCCCAAAGGAGATGCTCGTGCCGCTAATGGTAAAGCGATTGCTGAATTTGGATTCAGTCATTCGGATGACTACTACAACAGCGGGACTTTTGGAGATTTTTATGGTGATGGTCTTCCTTCTGAAGTGAAAGTGGATGCGGCACTGCTCAAACGCGGTCAGCAACAATTTCAGATCAAATGTAGCATGTGTCACGGCGCTTCGGGTAATGGAAAAAGTGCTGTAGCTAACTACTGGCTTGGATTTCCTCCCACGGCTAACTTGATGGCTCCGCTAATGAAGGATGCTCCCGACGGACAGATTTTTTGGACGATGACCAATGGAAAAGGGTTGATGGGATCGTATAAAGGTATCATCACCGTGCAGGATCGTTGGGCGATTGTTGCTTACATCCGAGCTTTGCAGTTTTCTTCTTCGGCTAAAAACGAGGGAGAGGTGAAGAAGGCTTTTGAACAAGCCAGTAAATAAATTTTAATAGCAAGAAGACTAGAATCTTATGAGCGCACTTAAGTCAGCAGATGATTTCCCGAAAGATGGGGAAGCTCTGAACCAGTCGAAAACAGGATTGCTTAAAATGGCATTTTTGTTCGTCGGCGTTGCAGCTTTACTGCTATTTGCCATTTTGGCAATGACCGGAGGTGGAGAGGACGGTGAGGTTTCGCGTCGTTCTATGATGGCTTATTCGTGGCTGTTTGCGGTGATGTTCTTTTTGACCTTGGCGGTAGGCGGTATTTTCTGGACTTTGGTTCACAATGCAACCAACTCAGGTTGGGGAGTGCTGGTCAGACGTCTGATGGAAAATCTTGGTAGTGTGACTCCGTGGATTTTACTGCTGGGTTTGCCTTTGGTTTTGTCTAGTGATTTCAAAAACGCTCTATGGGAGTGGATTCCAGAACAAGCGGCGCTGGTCGAAGGTGGCGAGAAATACGCTGAGGCTCACTTAGAGTCAGAGAAAGCTAAGCGCGCCAAAGAGTTGCAAACGGCTAAGACAGATTTTAAAACATTGGAGAAAGTAACGGCTAGTGCGATCACCAAAGCTGGCAAGAATAAAGGCGAAGTGAGCTTTCTCAACGAGCGCTTGAGTCATAGCAAAACAAAATTAGCTGAACTGGAGGAGGGGCAGTTGGATGATAAGGCTCTCACGTCTGAGTTGCAGGTTCACTTCATGAGACATGGCGATGGCGAGCATGTGCACGGCAATCCTTTGTTGTATCATAAGAGTGGTTATTTGAACATTAGCTCATGGACTCTGCGTTACATCCTCTATGTTTTGGGCTTAGGAGGGGTGATTTACACTTTGAGAAAATGGTCAGTAGCTCAAGATAAAAGCGGTGATCCCAAATACACGCTGATGATGCGTCGCTGGAGCTGTGGTTTCATCGCTATCTTTGGTATCTGCTGGACTTTCCTCGTCGTCGACTGGTTGATGGTGCTTGATTACACTTGGTTCTCGACCATGTGGGGGGTTTACCTATTTGCTGGTTCTGCGGTGAGTTCGATGGCGCTGTTGGTTGCGATCCTGACTTATCTGCGTAGCACGGGGCACTTCAAGGATACCATCACGATGGAGCATTATCACTTGATGGGTAAGTTGATGCACTCGTTTGTGATCTTTTGGGCCTACATCGCATTCAGCCAGTATTTCTTGATCTGGTATGCGAATATCACTGAGGAGACCAAATTTTACCTCTTGCGTAATACAGACTTTTTTAATAGCTACACCGTTATCCTATTGGTTATCGGGCACTTCTTCATTCCTTTTGCAGCGCTCTTGGTGCGTCAGGTGAAAAAGACACCTAAACTGATGGTGGCTATTGCAGCTTGGTTGCTGTTGATGCAGATTGCAGATATCTACTGGATTATCATCCCAGAGCGCGGAGTGTCGTTGACAGGAGGCGCGCAGATGATCATCCCTGGTGCAATCTGGTTCGATTTGTTGGCATTCATAGCAGTGGGTGGTATCTTCGGATTCCTGCTATTGCGTAGCTTTGGTAAGTCGAGCCTGTATCCTAGCCAGGATCCTCGCTTGGAAGAATCGTTGAACGTGGTGAACTGATAGTGCGGATATTTTTATATGAATAAGGAACATCCAGAAGACAATGCCCAGAGTCGCTTTACAGCGTTTTGGATGATTGTGATTTCGTTGTTGGTCTTTGTGGCTGGCATTTCATTCATTCTGTGGTTCAACTCTTCGAATGAAGATGCGGCTGCCAATCAGATAGAGAGCGGGCGTGCAAAAAAACGCGCTGAAAATTTGGTCGCCGTCAATCAGCAACAGCGGGCATTGATCAGTCAAGCCGAGGTAGTGGACAAGACTAAGAATTTGGTTCGCATTCCAGTGAAGGCGGGTATGAAGTTGGTCTTGCCAGAGTTGAGAAAGCAAAAAGCTGCAGTGAGCAAGGTGGTGGTGCCAGGATCGCCAACGAGTTTAAAAGCAGCTCAGGTCAAACCTGCAGCTACTGAGAAAAAAGCACCAGAAGCAGCTAAAGCAGAAACAGCTAAAGCAGCACCTGAAAAAGCGGCAGCTGCAAAAGCAGCAGTAGAAAAGAAATAAAGATTTTTGGATAACAGGGAATGAGTGAAACTATGCAACAGGCAAGTGCGCAAGATATACAGGAAAGGGCGGCGATTGATCAATCGGCGCGTCTTCCAGTGCTGTTTTTCTTTACCTCAGCAGCCGGTTGGTTGTTTTTGGCAACGCTGCTGGGTTTTGCCAGCTCGTTGAAACTGGCTGCACCCGAGTTGTGGGATGCTTGCCCTTGGTTGGCGTATGGTCAGCTTTTTCCAGCTCACATGGATTCGTTGATTTATGGGTGGGGCATGCAGGCTGGTTTTGGAGTGATGATTTGGTTGATGGCTCGGCTGTGCCGGGTGGAAGTGAAAAACGGTGTGACGCTGGTAGCAGCTGGCATGGTTTGGAATCTGACAGTGCTCTTTGGAGTGGTAGCGGTGTGGAGTGGGTATGGCAACTCAATGCCTTGGTTAGATTTTCCAGCTTACCTGTGGCCTGCGATGTTTCTATCTTACGCTGTGATCGCTGGCACGCTGATGATGATGTTCCGCCGCCGTAGAGAAGGGGAGGCTTACATCTCGCAGAAGTATATTTTCGCAGCAGCACTTTGGTTCCCTTGGATTTTCATAACAGCAAACTTGATTTTGAATCATGTAGGAGGTTCGGCGGTGATGAATGCGGGTGTGAACGTTTGGTTCATGAGCAACCTGATTTACTTCTGGTTCGTTCCTGTCGGTTTGGCTTCGGCTTACTACATCATACCTAAGATTGTCGGTCGTCCGATCTACAGCTACCAGTTGGCGCAGATCGCTTTTTGGGCACTGGCAGTATTAGCGGGTTGGACGGGTTTCAATCGCTTCCTCGGCGGCCCCTTTCCTTCATGGATGCCTGCCATCAGCGGCGCAGCTATTCTATTGATGTTGCTGCCGATTGGAGCAGTGGCGGTGAACTTTTTGGGAACTCTTTCAGGGCGAGGTAGACTGATGCACTACAGTCCATCGCTACGTTTCACTGTGTTTGGTGGTATCATGTTCAATGTCTATGGTTTGCTGGTAGCGTTTTCTTCATACTTCGATGTCAGCCGTTTGTTGCAGTTTTCCTACGCGACTTTGGGTTACGACATCATGATCATTTATGGCTTTTTCTCGATGGTGGTTTTTGGAGCGATCTATTTCATTGTGCCACGCATCACGGGTTGTGAGTGGCCTTCGGCTAAGTTGATCCGCTTTCACTTTTGGTATAGTTCGTATGGCATCATTACGATCGTCGCTTTCATGATCTTTGCTGGTTTGGCACAGGGTGGAGCGATTGATGATTGGAGTGGTGACTTCATGGACTCGGTTCGCCGCGGCAAGGGCTACGTGGTGGCGTTGGCGGTTGCTTGGGCATTGATTTCGGTAGCCAACTTGGCATTTTATTATCAACTATTGATGATGGCGTTTGGTTTTGGACGTAAGTCTGAAGGGCCGACTTTGATTCACAAAAATCCCGGTGAAGCAGCTAGTGCTGAAGAAGCGGCAGGTTTTGCAACAGAAGAGACTGCAAAAGCATGAAAAAAGAGTTTCCAGTTTTTATCCTAGGTTTGGCAGCGGCGTTCGTCGTGCCTTTGATCTTCTTGATCTTGGTGCCTTACTTGCAATTGAGCAACGCTGACCCTGAGGTTTACTCAGAAGAAGACGATGTTCCTACGGCTTGGGCCTACCCTTCTGTTTGGACGGGCGCTAACAAGGAAGGGGAGCATGTTTATGCTTCGCTAGGTTGTGCTTATTGCCATACTCAAATGGTGCGTCCGACTTACGCAGGTGCAGATATGTGGCGTAAGGGTTGGGGTGGCAATGAAGAAGATGGTCTGGCTCGTGAAACTCGTGCAGCAGATTACAGCAATGATCGTCGTGCTATGTTAGGCTATATGCGCATCGGACAGGATCTTGCCAATGTGGGAGCGCGCCAGCGGGATCGTGCTTGGTATCACGCGAAACTCTACAATGCTCGTATCCAGAATGTGGATTCGAATATGCCTTCTTATAAAAACCTGTATCGCAAACAGCAGATTGCTCAGCCATCAGCCAATGCGATCAAATTGGAAGGACGTTTTGCGGTAGAAGAAGGATACGAAGTGGTGCCAACCGAAAAAGCGGAAGCTTTGGTGGACTACCTGCTATCGCGTAAAATGGATGCTCCGTTACCGGGCAAAAATGAAGAGGAAGAAGTGGCCGCTAAGTGATCATGGACGATAAAAATTCTACAGAATCAAATTTGGATTATCAAGGGGGGCGTGCTGCCGTTCGCGATGGGCATGACTCTGTGCGTCGCGAAAAACCTGAGCCCGTCGCTGGAGGTAA
>JAKISY010000102.1 GCA_021648365.1 Verrucomicrobiales bacterium | reverse complement strand
CCATGGAACCGAGCAATTAGAGGGCGAAAACAGCTAAACTGTTACAAAGCCAGCCCGCTGGAAACGGGGTCAGCCAGCATCTTTTGACAAGCAGTGTAACTTGTTGAAAGATAAATTCTTATCGTTAGATTACAAAAATATAATTCCAATCTTTCGGCAAGTTTAACCGCCAAACGCTACGCTGAAGGCAAGCAGTTCCACCACTCCCCATTCCACTAAATCCTGGCTGTGATCCGTCTCTTACTAAGACCTTTGAAGCCCTCCTTGCCAGAGATATCGCCTTGGCGGAAAATATTCAGCAAGATACCAATACCTGCCATCACCGTCATCAAAGCTGATCCTCCGTAGGAAATGAAGGGTAAAGGCAATCCTGTATTCGGCAAAATCGAGGTGGTGACACCTATATTAAGCACCGCTTGCAAACTGATAAAACTCACCACTCCCACCCCTAATAAAGTACCAAATCTATCTCTAGCATGAAAGGCTATCATCAATCCCGCGACTGTGATCAACAAAAATGCAAACACCACTGCCAAGGTCACGCGTAAACCCAATTCCTCGCCAATCATCGGAAAAATGAAATCTGTATGCGCAAATGGCATATACAACATTTTCAACCTACCTGAACCCAAACCCATACCTTCAACCCCACCCGAACCCAATGCCATCAAGGCCATATACTGTTGCAAACCTACCCCTGAACGATGCAAGTCGGGATGCAAAAAAGCCGTCAGACGCTCCATCTTATCCGCTCGCTGCACCATCATCATCGCAAACGCGCCCCCAACTAACACACAGGATAAAGTCAGATACTTCCAGTTCGTTCCGCCTACAAACATCAAAATAAATACCACTGCAGAAAGGATCACCGTGGTGCCCAAATCTACCTCAAACAAAACCAATGCTGCAATCACGCCCGCGATCACTCCAGGCACCAGAAACCCTCGGGTGATTGGCTTACTCTCATCAAAGTGAGTCGAGAACCAATGCGCCATGACGATAGCGATGGTCAATTTTGCCAATTCGGATGGTTGAAAATTGAACCCTCCGATCCCGATCCAGCGGCTCTCACCATTAAGGGTATGCCCAATCCCGGGCACAAAACACATCGCCAACAATACCAGGCAAGCCCCATAGATGAGCCACACCAATTTTTGCAACAAATGATAATCGATACTCGCCATCAAGGTGCAAACCAAGCCGCCAAGCACTAACCAAACCACTTGCCTTTTGACATCGTAATAGACATCCTCGCTCGGCACATCAATACCAAATACGCTAGTGCTCACCAACATGATCACCCCAACGCCCAACAAGGACACCACTGCGGCGATTAGAATTTGTGCGCTCCACTTAGACATACTTGGTATAGTTTGATGGCTCAAGAGCCCCCACGGACTCACTTAATGATCTCTCAGACCTGCCTATTTGGCAGCAACTTTCAATACCTGCCCTACTTTCAAGAGCTCAGGTTTGTCTAAGTGATTCAACGAAATCAAAGTAGAATACTTCACCCCCGTTTTGCGTGCGATGCCATACAAGGTATCTCCCGACTGGACGGTATAAGTAGCCCCCTTAGTCGCTGCAGGCGCTTTAGTTGCTTTTTTAGCCACTGGAACTGTCTTTACCTTAGCTTTGGATTTAGCTTTGCTCGCCACAGGTTTAGCTTTCACTACCTTGGTGGCTTTGCTGGCATGAGCGGTTGACTTGCTTGCTTGACTGCCAACCGGCTTAGCTTTCAAAACCTTAGGCTGCGAGGACACCGGCACCGCCTTAACTGGGCTGGCAGTATTCCCCACCGTCTGCTCGTTAGCTGCCACTTTTTCTGGAACCGTCAGCCACTTACCTGAATAGAGTTGATCTCCTGTGTGCAAGTCATTCAAACGTCTAAGCTCAGCCACGCTCACTCCTTGCTCACGAGCTATGCTCACCAAGGTTTCGCCCGCTGAAACTCTGTAAGAGGACATTCCTTTTCTGGTAGGATCCGATAAAATCACAGGGTTCCTACGCTCGACTTTCAAGGCTTTCTTGACCGCCTGCTTGACCTCTGCAGGCTTAGCTTCAACTACGTCTGAAGCAACAGCAGCCTTCGCTGATTCAGCCTCCTGCCGCTTAGCATCGCTGCTGGTTTCCACTAATGACGATGGAGCTGAGGCTTTTTCAATCATTTTAAAAGCTAAAATACCGCCGACTGCTACCAAATGCAGAATCAATACAATCGTAAAAACTCTGGTCAGCTTAACTTCTGCACCGTCAAGGTACCATTCGGGTTCGTCGCTCACGTGCGCCGGCAAGCGCTGGGCACCTTTAAACAAAGTGCCTACCAATCCGCGCTTGGTAGATGTTCCACTTTTCCTTCTCTTTGTTTTTCTCATACTAGTTCTCCTTGTTGGGTTATGATCTGGTTGATGATGTTTCTAAAATTTTCCCCGCGCTCAACGTAACCGCTGAACATGTCGAAAGAGGACGTGCCTGGCGAAAACAGCACCACCTGCCCTTTTTCCGCCACCTTGAAAGCTGCCATGACCGCCTGCTCTAAGGATTGCTTTTTTACGCAGGGTAAGCGCTCACTCCACAGCTCCACGATCCTTTCTCCCATCTCCCCGATGGCAAAAACGTGTTTCACTTGCTTCTCCACTGCCTGCGTGATTTCGCTGTAATCCAATCCCTTATCCTTACCGCCCACGATCAAAACGACTGGCGCCTCTTGACCTCGCAGGGAACTCTCCAAAGCATGCAAATTGGTCGCTTTAGAATCATTCACAAAACTCACTCCATCCACTTCTCCCACTTTTTCACAACGATGTGCTGGCGGCACATAATCTTGTAGTGCCTGTTGCATCGACTCCCATTTTACCCCCATCACAGATGCCGCTGCCATGGCAGCCATGACATTCTCAGCATTGTGCCTACCATGCAGTTGGCTCAATCGAAAGTCCGCTACAGGCTCTCCATGGTATAAAATCTTGCCCTCGTCATAAGTGAAATCTGCCTGCTCTCCAAAGGCACTGAAATCCATGCGGCGCGCCTTAAGCTCTCCGACCTCTTCCCCAGCTTTTACAATCGCCGTGTCCTCCGCTTGCTGATTTTCAAAAATCCTCAACTTAGCCTGACGATAGTCCTCTAAATGATGGTAACGATCCATGTGGTCAGGCGCGAAATTCATCCACACACTGACTTGCGGATGGAAGCTGTCGATCTCCTCCAACTGAAACGAACTGACTTCGAGCACCACCACTTCCCAGTCCCCCTGCTCCAACACCACTTCCGAATAAGGTTTGCCGTAATTACCCGCCGCCACAGCCGGCTTGCCATTAGCCGTCAATAAATGCGTCAATAATTCGGTCGTCGTCGTTTTCCCATTGGTGCCCGTGATCGCCACTACCGGACGTTGATCACGCTGAAAGGCAAATTCGATTTCACCCACCATCGTCGTGCCAGTCGCCAGGAAGTTTTTCACTAAAACCGTATCCCGTGCAATGCCTGGGCTAAGCACGATCAAATCAAGATCTTCCGGCGCCTGCAAAGCATCCTGCCCACAGCGCATTTCAATACCCGACTGCCGCAGTTCAGCATGACGGTCAGCAAAGCTCTCCGCTGGTGCGGTGTCAAAAATACAAACCAAGGCGCCGCCGGCCATAGCCAAGCGAGCAGCAGCGATACCACTCGCTCCCGCTCCTAACACAGCTATTTTTTTACCTTGGTCTTTCATTTTAACGAATCTTCAAAGTCATCAATCCCAACATCGCAAACATGATCGATACAATCCAAAAACGAGTGATCACTTTACTCTCTTTCCAGCCCATCAGCTCAAAGTGATGGTGAATGGGAGCCATTCTAAAAATGCGCTTGCCCGTGAGCTTAAAGCTCAACACCTGCAAGATCACCGAAACCGCCTCCAGCACAAACACCCCGCCTACGATCACCAACAAAACCTCCTGCTTAGCGCAGATCGCGATCATCGCCAGCAAACCGCCAATCGATAACGACCCCGTATCTCCCATGAACACTTGAGCAGGATGGCAGTTGAACCACATGAACCCCAATCCCGCTCCCACCATCGCCGCACAGATCACCGTCAACTCACCCACATGCGCAAGATGAGGGATCAATAAATAATTAGCGATCACCGCATGACCCGTCACATAAGTAAACAAAGCATACGCCATCGCTGAAGAAATCATGCACCCCGTCGCCAGACCATCCAAACCATCGGTCAGATTCACCGCATTCGAGCAACCCACGATCACAATCGCCATGAACACATAGGCAAACCAGCCCATGTCGTTGATCACAGGTTCTTTGAAAAACGGCACATACAACTGCTTCATATGCTCTGCCGTTTCAGGGTGCACCGCTAAATAACGAATAGCCACCACCGATATCAAAAGCTGCACCAACAGCTTTACTTTGCCATGCACCCCCTCTGAAGTTTTTTTAGTAACTTTCAGATAATCATCGACAAATCCCAAAGCTGCCATGCCTGCCCCAACGAACAGCACCGCCCAAATCATTGGGTTATCGAGCCGCGCCCACAGCAAAGTCGCCACAATCACCGAGCCAATCAACAGCACCCCACCCATCGTTGGAGTGCCTCCTTTACCTCCATGCAATTCAGCCAATTTATGCACCTCACTAGCCTGACGAATAGGTTGTCCGGCCTTCAACGAGATCAACTTCAAAATCACCCGCTCGCCCAATAACAAACACATCAGAAAAGCGCTGATACAGGCCCCCGCGACACGAAAAGTCTGCGCTTCGAATAATCTCAAAGCAGAGAAATGTTCACTCCATTCATGTAAATAATACAACATCAGTCTTTCAGCCTTTCGATCACTTTTTCCATACCTGCAGACCGGCTACCTTTCACCAGTAACAAATCACCTTGCTCAAGCGTCTCTTTTAAAAACTGTCCAGCTTGATCACAATCTGCAAAATTTCTCACTTCTATCTTCCCCTGCAAACCCTCGCCGATCAATCCGGGCAACTCCCCCACTGTCACCAAAAGTTCAACCCCAGCCTCCGCCACCTCTGTTGCCAAAGCGCTATGTTCGGTTGCCGCCTGATCGCCCAATTCCGCCATCACTCCCAAAGCCGCACAACGCCTGCCTTCACATGGCAAGGTCGCCAAAGTTTGCAAAGCTGCTGCCATCGAGTCGGGATTGGCATTGTAGCTGTCATCTAAAATATCTAGCCCATTGATCTGTCGCTGCTGCAATCGACCACTGGTCAGTTGGGTGCTACTCAAGCCTTTAGCCACCAAGCTCTCATCTACTTGCATCACCTTGGCAACGGCCGCCGCTAGCAGAGCATTCACCACCATGTGCCTACCTGGCACCGAAATCTCAACCTCAATCACTGCGCCCACATTATCCACGATCTTAAATTGAGTGCCAGCCGCGCTTTCGATCAAATCCTGAGCTTGCAAATCACCACAGTCAATTCCAACCGTCAACAACTTCGCCCGAGTACGCGCTGCGATGCCGCTAGTGAACTCGTCTTGCTCCGGCATGATCAACCAGCCATCCTGTGGCAAGCTCTCTGCTAACATGCCTTTTTCTAAAGCAATCGCTTCGCGTGATCCCATGTGTTCCAAATGCGCCACCCCGATATTAGTGATCACTCCGATATCTGGCCCCGCGATCTCCGCCAACACCTCGATCTCTCCCGGATGACTCATACCCATCTCCCAAACCCCTACCCGGTCATCCTCGTCCGTTGATAGAATCGTCAACGGCAAGCCAATATGGTTATTCAAATTACCCAAGGTCGCGCTGACTCCTCCGGTCAACTTTAAAATCGAGGTGATAAAATCCTTAGTGCTCGTTTTGCCATTACTGCCCGTCACTGCCACCACCTGAAAATCGCTCAAGCTCTTACGATAATTTCGCGCCAATTCTTGCATCGCGGACAGCGTATCCTTCACATGGATCACCCCACCAGACAACTGCTCACTGCTTGCCGTCAATTCACTCACCAACACCGCTACAGCCCCCTGCTCTTCTGCTTGTTTGATAAATTGATGACCGTTAAAATTCTCCCCAGACAACGCCACATACAAGCTCCCCGACTCCACTGCCCGGCTGTCCTTCCCTACCCCTGACACAGCCTCAGCTGGGCAACCTTGAATCAAGGCTCCCCCGCTCATCGCAGTGATCACACTCAGCGGCAAAGACTTCACCTCACATCCCTCCCGTCGTCTTCAATGCGCTGCGCTTCATCAGCTTCCTGCGCCGCGAGCTCTTCTTCCAAACGCTCAGCTTCGATCTCCGCCGCCCGATCCTCTACCGTAGCTGCGATATAGTTGCGCGCCATTTTCCTGTCATCAAAATCATGCCTAACTCCATTGATTTCTTGATAGTCCTCATGCCCTTTACCCGCGATCAAAACGATGTCCCTAGCCCCTGCCATGTCAATCGCCGCACGGATCGCCTTGCGACGATCCTCGATCACTTGATAGCGTCGCTGCCCCATACCCGCCACCACTTGCGCTATGATATCCTCAGCAGATTCAGTGCGCGGATTATCTGAAGTGACTATCGCCACATCGCTCAACTGCTCCACCGCACGCCCCATCAAAGGACGTTTATCGCGATCGCGATCTCCGCCACAACCAAACACCGTGATGATGCGCTCAGGCTTCAGCTCTCGCAAAGTAGTCAGGGCTTTTTCGATCGCATCCGGAGTATGCGCATAATCCACATAAACTCGAAAGTTAGTCTGCCGTCCGCTCACCGATTCCAATCGACCTGGAATCTGAGGAGCATTCGCCAAATTAGCCACCGCTTCCCTCAAATTAAGATTCAAGCCCTGAGCCGCTGCCAAGGCTGCCAAAGTGTTATAAACATTAAAACGACCGATCAAAGGAGTGCGTACCAACATCGAACGCCCCTTCATTTCTAACTGGAAAACCGTGCCGTCTAAAGTCGAACGCACATTGGATGCCCGAAAGTCACAGGAGGCTCCCATACCATAGGTCAGCACCTCCAATTTAGGAAATCCGATATCAACCAGACGTCTGCCAAAACTATCGTCCCCATTCACCACCATCACCGGCTGGTCTCCATCCAAACCCGAACGCCGCTGCGTGGACATCAAATCAAACAACCTCTTTTTAGCAAGAAAATAGCTCTCCATGTTGCCATGGTAATCGAGGTGGTCCTGGCTTAGATTAGTGAACACCCCAACAGCATAGCGCACACCATCGACACGATGCTGTGCCAAACCATGCGACGACACCTCCATCACCGCGCCACGACACTGCTCATCCCTCATCTGCGAAAGCAGACTCTGAATCTCCACCGATTCTGGTGTGGTGTGCGATGCGCTCAACCACTGCACCCCTGTCTCCACACCCGTCGTGCCGATCAAGCCGCTTCGATGCCAAACGCTTTTCATCAAGTGATGCAGCAGGTACGCAGTTGTAGTTTTACCATTCGTTCCGGTGATCCCCACCACTGCCAAATCCGCCGAAGGTGCGCCAAACAAAACATCTGCAGCCAACGCCATCGCCACACGGCTATTTTTCACTTGCACCCAAGGCACTTTTGCATCTGGTGGTGGCGGGTCCTCAGCCATCACCGCCACAGCTCCCGATGCCACAGCTTGATCGATGAACTGGTGCCCGTCCACATCCTCACCACGCAAGGCAACAAACAAACTTCCCGCAGTCACCTGCCGAGAATCATAAGCAATCTGCTCAATATCAACAGCCAGCGTTCCACTGGTGCTCTTGACGAATAAGTCTTCTATCAATTCTTTAAGTTGCATCTTGATTAAATTATTTCCTTTCCCCTTTTTTATCCGTTGAAGCCAGTTCCGTCTGCGGCAAAGTCGGTGGAATATTCAAATAATTCACCGTCTCCTGTGCCAAACGAGCAAAAACGGGCGCGGCAATCGTTCCTCCGTAAAGCTTGATCCCCTTAGCATGAGGGTCGTCGATCATCACCAAAGCTGTGAATTGTGGATTCTCCGCAGGTAAGAATCCCATGAACGAAACCACATACTGACCAGGCAAATAACCCTTACCGCCAGGAGCCGCCTTGCGAGCGGTGCCAGTCTTACCTCCCACGACATAACCTTCCACCTTAGCCCTCCTCGCCGTGCCTTTATCAGAGACCACCTTCACCATCGCATCGCGCATCTGCTGTGCCGTTTTTTCACCGATCACACGGTGTAAAATCTGCGGCTCAAACTTCTTCACGGTGCGCCCGTTGCGATCCGTTATTTTCCTGACCAACATAGGTTTCATCAGTTCACCGCCATTCGCCACTACCCCCAAAGCCGTCACCATTTGAATAGGTGTCACCCCCACCTCATAACCACGCGACATGCTAGCAAAAGAAGGACGACTCCATTGTTTTGGTGGAAAAATACGTCCCGAAATCTCCCCGGTCAGACTGATATCCGTCTTGCGACCAAAACCATACTTCTGCATATATTCAAAAAACGTATTCTTACCCACCATCCTAGCCACCTTAAAAATAGCGATATTGCTCGACTTCATGAACGAATCCTCAACACTCATCGTTCCGTAAGGGTGGTGATCTTTCACCAACACACCAGCACTGCTATAAGCGCCCCATTCACAAAAAATCGGCGTATGTGGGCTCACCACCCTCTTCTCTAATGCCGCCGACAAGGCCACCATCTTGAAGGTCGATCCCGGCTCATACATATCCGAAATCGCTATATTCTTACGTTTCCCTTTACGAGTGCTCAGATCAAAATGGGGACGACTCGCCATCGCCAACACCTCCCCCGTAAAAGGATCCATGATCACCGCCGTCATTTTTTCAGGCGTGTACAAATTCCATGCATCCTCCACCACCTTCTCTAAGCGAGCCTGCAAACCCATATCAATCGTTAGCTCGACATTCAAGCCATCGCTAGGCTCCACCGTTTCGCGACGAAAAGCCAAAATCTCGCGCCCACGACGGTCGCGCTCGATATTACGATAACCGTCCTCTCCCCTCATATGATGGTCGAAAGACTTCTCCAGCCCCTCCATGCCTTGCCCCTTTTCGTTCACATAACCGATCACATGAGTCAAGTTTTTCGGGCTAGGATAAAAACGACGCGCTTTTCTTTTAAAATAAATACCTCCCACACTCGCACCTTTGATCACCTCTAGGATACGACAGCGCTCATCCTCCTCCAGCCCCTTAAGCAAAATCACCTCTCCCTGCTTCTTCGCCAGCAGCAACTGACGCAATTTGATCAGATCTATCCCCAAAGGCTCCGCCAACACAGTCGACACCCTTTCCAAATACTTCGCCTTGATCTCTTCATGCGAATACTTCTGCCGCACCGCTCGCGGCCCCATCTTCTCTGCCGCAGCGATCCCCACACAACCAATCGTATAAGAGCGCAAATGATACGCATCTGCATACAAAGTGTAAACCGTCTGGCTCCTCGCTAGCAATTCGCCATTACGGTCCGTGATCATCCCGCGCGAAGCTGGTAACTTTTCCTTACGCACATACGCCCGCTCCGCCGCATCCGAATAGTGCTGATGCTGCACCATTTGCACATAAACCAATCGGACAGACAAGATACTGAACAACACCATCATAGCAGCACAAACCAGCATCATTCTGGTTCGTAATCCGGCAGGGTTGGTGGTTACTTTTTTCACTATCGTGCTAAGTGATATTCACTCATTTTCATCCATCTCACTCATCCGCTTAGCGATTAGCTGCCATCGATGAAGCAGGGCTCTTTTCACCCAAGCGCAAAGCGATCACCTGCGAAGATTCGATTTCTCGCAAATCGCTATCGTGACGATACAACTGACGTGCCAGTTCATTGCGATCCATAAGAGCGGCGATCCTCAAGTCCAACATTTCGATCTCCCGATCCATATCGCGAATCACATACTCATGCGCGCGGATCTCATCCCCTTTCGCCACATGCCGATTGCGAACATAAACAAAGCTCGCCCCCAAGGCTCCGAAAACTGCCAGCAAAAACACCCAACGCACCATCGAGGCTAGCTGGAGGCTGTTCTGATATTGATTATTTTGCATATCTGTTTTTATTGCGTTTTTCCAAATCCCCACCGTCACTTTCCAAACGAATCGCAATCCTCAGCTTAGCACTGCGAGCTCGCGGATTATTTTCCAACTCAGACGCTCCCGGTGCATAAGGCTTCCTAACTGGCAAACTAAAATAACACTCTGGATTTGGCTTAGGCTCAGGCCACTCAGGGCGATCCAGCATTGCCATACTGTGTTGGCGTAAAAATCTTTTAACGATCCTATCTTCCAAAGAATGAAACGAGATGATCGCCAAACGTCCGCCAGGCTTGAGACAGTTAACACTTTTCTCAAGCGCCTTCTGCAAATGCCCAAGCTCATCGTTCACCGCCATCCGCAAAGCCTGAAACACCTTGGTCGCAGGATGGCGTTTGCCACGTCGCGGAATCACCGACTCAACCAAAGCTGCCAGTTGTCCCGTCGTCTCAATCCGCCCCAACTCGCGTGCCGCCACCATCGCCCTTACCACGGCACGAGCACTGCGCTCTTCGCCAAAATCCCAAAGGATACGTCTCAACTCATCCTCACCGCCCTCATTCACCAGTATTTCAGCGGTCAAATCAGCAGTCGAGTCCATTCGCATGTCCAGCGGGCCATCCTTAGCAAACGAAAAACCTCGTTCGGCATCATCCACATGCTTCGACGAAATCCCCAAGTCTAACAAGATGCCATCCACTCCAGCCTCCTCACCCGCGCCTGCTAGCAGTTGATCCATTTGATCATAATTGCCATGGTAAGCTTTGAATTGATCACCATAAGCCGCCAGACGCTCACACGCAAAAGCCAAAGCCGCAGGATCACGATCACAGGCGATCACTCTCGCACCCGCTGCCAGCAAGCGCTCACTGTGTCCACCGCCCCCCAGCGTACCATCAAAAACCACTTCACCCTCAGTCACAGCCATCAGCTGCAAAACCTCATCCTCCAAAACCGACAAATGATAAAATTCTTCAGCTACACGCGTCACCCCATCCTTATTGCCATCTGCAGCCCTCGGCGACGCCTCCTCTCCGTCTTGCTGACAAGAAAAGCGCCCACTTTCACCAAACTGCGCGCGTCGTTCATTGACCGAGGCGCAAAGAAGCGCAGAACCACCCGGAATTTGGTCGCTCTTGCTAAAATCTGCTTGAAGTGAATAAACCATCGTCAAATCAACGAGTTACACGCCTTTAATGCGCTTTTATCTGAAAATAATCAACTCTAATCTTAATTTCCATAATTACTTTAATAGCAATGGGGCATATTATAATCTCCATACCCCTTTATTAGCAAGCCCAAAAACTACAGATTTCTTAATCATTTCCCCATAAAACCCCTATTCTGGTGAAATTCCCCCTATTTTGACATTTCCAAGTACCAAAGCCTAGTTTGACTTTGTTAAGATGGTAAATTTCATCTCTTATCCCAACGGGATTTCAGGTGATAGACCATGGTAAAGCCATGGGTCCCCATCAACAACATCCCATTGCTACAACGCAGCAACAGGCGATATCAACCATCAAGCACTATTCCACACACGTTTTTCCCACATGACGCCCCTTCAGGGCACTGTGATTTTCATACCAAACCCACGGCGATGCCGTGGGCTTTCACCTTGGATCCCTTCGGGATAGAATGCCTAGTCGTATTGAGCTCAAGCAAAAGACCAGCTACGCTCGCCCTCCCACATCCGCTATTCCCGCTCACCACAGCTCATTGGCTTTCCGCCGGAGCCCTATCTCGCTTAACCCTTTTCTTCTCCAACCTTTCCAACAAAACCTGCACTTCAGGATCGGCTTCAATCATCTGCTTGCGCAATTGCTCACGTATTTGCTGAAACATCGCCACTCGCTGTTTGCGCAATTCCTGCCCCTGCTTGAACAAACCCTGCAATTTCTGCTGACTTGTTTTGTAAGCTTCCGCCTGCATTGCTTTTTCCTGAGCCGCAGCCAAACGCCGCTTATCTTTCTGCGAAAAATCTTTTGGCAAAGCCCTGAACCCCGCTGGACCAATCGCCGGCCCACCACCATCAGGTCGCGACCCATCCATTTCACGCCCCCTGTGTTGGCGCATTTTTTTCATCGGTGGACGCCCCCCCTTACGCAAATCGCCTCCTGTCCCAGAGCCATGAGGCGGCCCCGCATGCAAGCCCGACTCACGCCTCCCTCCCGCTTGGCCCCTACCTTTATCATGCATTTTCTTCATCAAAGCCGCCAGTCGAGGATCCTCCTGCTGCATCGCCTCCTGAACCGCTGAACGAAAAGCCTCCGTCGCTCGTTTCACTTCATCCCGAGCCTGCAGCACCTCCACCTTTTCCCAAACCACCCGCAAAACTTTTTTCATCCCCTCCCTATCCTCAGGCGACCAATCAGCCATCGATGGTCTCCGCGCGGGTTCACGGCGCCCCTCCACTCCCTTCCGATCCCCCTTCTCCTCATCATTTTCAGAATCTGCCAACGCCGTGCCACAGAACCCCATACTAGAAAATAAAACTACCAGTAAACCATTGAACATCAGTTGTTTATTCATTATTTTACAGATTTTTATTAACCGCTATTCATCCCAATATTTGCGTAAAGGAAAACTCAGCTCCCCTTTTCCAAATCGGACTATGCCAATATAAACCCGCTATGGCTAATAAGTTGCAACAAATTTTGTAACCATCCAAGCAGCACATGCGT
Organism: Verrucomicrobiales bacterium; assembly: GCA_021648365.1. Lineage (GTDB taxonomy): Bacteria > Verrucomicrobiota > Verrucomicrobiia > Verrucomicrobiales > DEV007 > JAADHD01. The sequence goes on along the minus strand of JAKISY010000102.1, from coordinate 3,835 downwards.
CACCTTTTACAGAGCCCAGCCACCATCACAAGCCCATGACCACTCCAGCCCCTCAGCCACCTCAACCAGCGCCCCATTCCACATGGCGCCGGATGCTGAGCCTGATTGTCATCACCCTCATCACCAGCATCGCATTCACCCTGTTGTGGAATAAAAACCACTTCGATCAAAGCAAGCCAACTACCCTCACCAGCTTTGAGAAAACAAACACCTTCAATACCACCGTAGAAAAACTCGACCAAGCTTTCGAAAAAAACTGGCAACAAGCAGGAATCCAAGCCCTAACCCCCGCCCCGCCACTCACCATCGCACGCCGACTCTCCTTGGCACTGACTGGCACCATCCCCTCCATCGAAGAAATCCGCGCCCAGCAATCCGTCTCCAATGACCAGTTGACTCAATCGCACCTAAGCCAACTCTTCCAAGACCGGCGCTGGTCAGATTATACCTCCGAGCGCCTTGCCCGCTCTTATGTGGGAACCATCAATGGCCCCTTCCTCGTCTATCGACGACGTCGCTTGACCGACTGGCTTAGCAAACAGCTATTCGAGAACCGCCCCTACGACCAGCTCGTGCGCCAACTCATCTCAGCCAAAGGCATCTGGACGAGCCGCCCCGAGGTCAATTTCATCACCGTCACCATCGATGAGAACAAAGACAAAAAAGGTCCCGATGAAGCCAAGCTAGCAGCACGAGTCTCACGTGCCTTCTTAGGCATCCGCATCGATTGCATGGAGTGCCACAACGACAAATTTGGCGATCGTTGGAAACAAAAAGATTTTCACCAACTAGCCGCCTTTTTTGGCAAAGCGCAAATGTCACTCACTGGCATCCGAGATAATGGTGAAAAACCCTACCAATACCGCTATCGAGGCAAAAAAGAAGCCCAAGACATCCCTTCTCAAGTCCCCTTCAACCCCGAATGGCTGCCCGCCACCGGCAATCCTCGCGAGCAATTAGCCCAATGGGTCACCCATCAGCGCAACCGCCCCTTCGCCCGTAGCACCGTCAATCGAATCTGGGCATTGCTGTTTAATAAACCCCTCGTGGAACCTATCGACGACATCCCCCTCGACGGCCCCTGGCCCGCAGCCATGGAGATCCTTGCAGATGAACTGGTTGCTCATGATTTTGACCTACAACACCTGATTCGCATCATCGCAGCCACCCAAGTCTTTCAACTCGACTCCCGCGCTCAAGCACCCGCACCGGCTCCCACCGAAGCACACGAAAAAAACTGGGCAAGTTTTCCACTCACTCGCCTGCGCCCCGAGCAAGTCGCCCGATCCGTGATCCAATCCGCATCCATCACCACCATCGACGCCCACTCCCACATCATCCAGCGCTTGATGCGTTTTTTCCAACAAGGCGACTTTCTCAAACGCTACGGTGACGCCGGCGAAAACGAGTTCACACCATCCGGTGGCACCATTCCTCAACGCCTACTCTTGATGAATGGAAAACTGCTTCACGAACGCACCAAAGAAAACCCACTACTCAATGCCAGCACCCGCATCGGCATCCTCTCCACCGACCATCAACAAGCCGTGCAAACGGCTTACCTCGCCATCTTCACACGACCACCCGAAAAAAACGAACTCAGCTATTTCACCCAGCAGCTCAAGCAACTGGAAAATAAGAACCGCGATCAAGCCATGGAAGACCTCTTTTGGATCTTGCTGAACTCCACCGAATTTTCATGGAATCACTGATCCCTCCACTATTCCGATCCGCCCAGCCACCTAAGCAAATACCGTAAAATGAACCGCAGAAATTTCCTTCACACCTCAGCCGCCGGACTCAGCGCATTTTCTTGGATGACCCCGATGGCAGATGCGCTAGCGCTCAACGCCACCCAAAGCAAAAGCACCCGACCCAAATCCGTCATCATCCTTTGGCTCGCCGGCGGCCCCAGCCAACTCGAAACCTTTGATCCTCATCCAGGCTCCTCCATCTCCTATGGCACCAAGTCCATCCCCACCGCAGTCAAAGGCATGAACTTAGCCGCAGGACTCGAGCAAAGCGCAGAAGTCATGAATCACGTCAGCTTGATCCGCTCCGTCACCAGTAAAGAAGGCGATCACGAACGCGCATTTTACAACATCAAAACCGGCTACCGACCTAACCCCACCGTCGTCCACCCCTCCATCGGTTCCATTCTTTGCCACCAACTCCCCAACCCTAAAATCGAAATCCCCAGCCACATCTCCATCCTGCCCAACCAATGGCCCGCACGCGGAGGGTATTTAGGAGCCCAATACGACGCCTTCCAAATGGGCGACCCCAAACAACCCGTTCCCGACGTCATCCCGCACGCCAGTTCTCAGCGTCAAAAACAACGCCGACAAGGACTCTCCCTCATCGAGTCCAGCTTCGCCAAAGGACGCCTCAAACAACTCGATGAGCAGAAAACCCACCACCTGCAAAACATGGCAAACGCCCGCAAGCTGATGCAGTCCGATCAGCTCAAAGCCTTCGACGTCAGCCAAGCCCCCAAAGCCGAACGTCTCGCTTACGGCGATACCCGCTTCGGCCGCGCCTGTTTTGCCGCCCTACGTCTAGTCGAAGCCGGAGTTCGCTGCATCGAAGTCACCCTCTCAGGTTGGGACAGCCACGCCAACAATCACGAAAGCCAAGGCAAACGCATCCAAACCCTAGACCCAGCTTTTGCCGCCCTGATCAAAGACCTCAAACGCCGCGACCTGCTCGACAGCACCACCGTGCTTTGTGGCGGGGAATTTGGACGCACCCCCCAACTCAATGCCGCAGAAGGACGCGACCACTGGCCCAAAGGATTCAGCATGGCAATCGCCGGAGGCGGCATCCAAGGTGGGCGCATCATCGGAGCCACCGACCCCAGCGGAGAAAAAGAACAACCCGTCAATCCCGTCCGCGTCCAAGACATTCACGCCACCATCCAACACCAAATGGGCATCGATTTTGAAGAAGAACTCATCACCCCCGTCGGCCGCCCCATCGCCCTCAGTGACGGCAGCCTCATCGAAGAGCTGCTGTAAAAAACAATCAACTAACCAATCACATCCTTTCTCAAATCCCGCAATACCCGCAAATCCCCCCACTGCGCCCCTCTCATCTTGCGTCCACCATCCTGCCTCTTTGGTCCAAACTGATCCTTCTTACTTTCAAAAAAATCATCCACATAGCGCTGGCTCCCCAGCACCGCACCATCCGTGAAGTAGCGCACCCGACAGCGCAAAGCTACCGCCAGCGGCAAACGTCCCCCATTCTCCAACACCTCCGCAATCTCCGCCTGACTGAATCCAGCTTTCCCCTTTTCGAAACCATCGACACCCTGATCCGCCTCCACCTCTTCCCCCTTCACATAAAGCAGACAGCGATACTCCGCCTCCACCGTCCGCCACGCCACCCGCTGACGCCCAGTCACCGCAAAAGTTAGCCCCTGACGCGCTCCACGATTCCCCGCCACCGCCGCCGCATATGAACACCAGCGATACCCCTCTGGCACCTGCGCCAGTCCCGCCCGTATAGGATTCAGATCAATGTAAGCCGCCACCATGCGCAACGCCTCGCTACCATCATCTCCCTCACCCGCGCCTTCTAGCAGCACACTTTTAAACACCCCCTCCCACAGCGTGCCCTTACGTCCGTGTTCCTTATTATAAGCCAGCGTCATTTTCAATTTCAGCTCCTTCATGAACATCGACAGATCAAACAAGCGCGCCTTCACCCCCTGCGCCAGCTCCGACAAGCGGCTCTCTGCCCCCATTTCCCTGCAACGCTCCACCTCCGCCAGCATCAGCTTCGTTGAACACTCCCCCTTCAACACCCCCAGTCGCTGCAAATAATCCTCATC
>JAKISY010000101.1 GCA_021648365.1 Verrucomicrobiales bacterium | reverse complement strand
CTAAAATTCTTCCCGCCACCCCATAACCGCCAACATGCGTCCCGTCTTACCTTGCTCCCGACGATAGGAGTAGTAGCGATCCACCTGTGTTGCTGTGCAAGCTTCCGAACCGTGGATATTTCCCTCTAACAACCCTGCTGAGCGACACTGCTCGACGATCGTCGCCGCGAAATCCACCTCATACCAAGGAGGGCGAATGCAAGGGCTGAGCTGCACCACTATTTTTTTCCTATCACTGCCATATTGCTCGCACATCTCATCAATCGCCCGAGGCACAATCCCTAGCTCCGTGCCACATTTGCCCGAGTGCAACAAAGCGATGGCTTGGTGCTCGGCATCGACCACATACACCGCACAACAATCCGCTACATAGATCCCCAGATTCACCTCTCTCTCCGCCGTCAACAGCCCGTCCACCGCGCCTTGATCGCACTGCTCATCCACACCACTACACCAAGCCAAATCCGCCCCGTGCACTTGCTCTGCCGTCCACAGGCAACTGCGATCCATGCCTAAACCCACGAGGATCAAATCGTGATCGAAACGCAGACGCTCTATCGCCTGCTCTTTTCCTGTCACCACATCGATACCCGGCACCCGCTGCACAAAAGCATGCGCCAAACCTTCTATCTCTGACAGTGCTCTAAACGTCTCCACCCACATACTTTTATATTAGCTCAAAAAAAACCGCCAACGCTCTTAAGCGAAGGCGGGTTTTCCTCACAATCAATCAAAAAATGATGATCTGATTGCGATTATCCCTTTAACACCATTCCAAACAAAATCTTAATTAGGCTCCTACCATGAATTCACGCAATTGTGTGGGAACCGCTTCCCTTTCGCCAGCCGAATCAGAGCCATCTGCCATCGCCGAAGTCACATTCTTGGCGATCACATCGCGCAAGCGCTTGACCAGCTCGATACCCTTGCGGGAAATCTGCACCATCACCTTGCGGCGATCATCCGCAGCATGCAAACGCTGCACATAACCCAACTTCTCCAAACGATCCACCAAGCCCGTCGCCGCAGCTGTCGAATGACCCATCTTTTTTGATATATCCGTCATCGTCAAATACTCCTCCTCGGCGAGATAGCCCAAGAGAAAAAATTGCGCGTAGGAGACATTACCATTGTTCAACTCGTTCGAGAGATCGAGTAAAAAAGATCTCTGGGTAAACATAATAAAATCTGCCAATTGATCCGCACGATCTGAATGATCGATCACCGTCTTTGTTTGTTCTTCAATTACCTGCATAGTCTTGATCTCCTAATGAGTAGTTTTTCTTAGTAACAAGGGAATTTAATCAGAAATCCCCCTTCCTCGCAAGTATAATTTTAAAATAATCATAATTACCAGAGTTATCTGTTCCGTATTGTTAATTTATATTAAAAATTTTAACCTTTTTCAAGGATTCTTTCGCAAAAATTGATTATAAATTCGATTGTATTGTCACTTTTGAGAAGAATTCAGCTTTATCGGCTATTCTCGACACAAATTTTATAAAAACTTTCACCCTTTCGTTGAATTCCCTTTTCAACATTCCTATTGCGCATCCAGCAATCACTGTCATATTTGTTTATTATGAAATCGGATCAAATCTCTACCCACCCCAGTCGCCGGCATTTTTTGACTCGATCGTTCGCTGCGGGAGCCAGCATCGCAGCACCTATGATTCTACCCTCTTCCGTTTTAGGTGATAAAAAACGCAACTTAGGAAAGATCATGCAGGTGGAAAAACAGATCATCGGTGATGTCGAGGCGCAGAAGCTACTGACAGAAGTGCCCTATGTCGGTGATTGGAAGCTGGGTTGATCACAGACACAAAAAAGCCGCTGATTGCTCAGCGGCTTTTTTATCAAAATGGAGCATCGTTTACCGATCATTCTGATCTGGCGGTAGTTGCACAGGTGGTGTTGACGCGACCGCTGCAGGCTGCGTACGATTGCGTGAGCTGGTCGTCGTTGAACTACTCGTGCTATTGGAAGTATTCTCCTCCGTCACCCCACTGGAAGTAATTGCTGAGTTTTTACGACGAACGATTTTGAACATACGCTCAGCCAAGTGGCGGCGGCGTGGCCTGAACACACTTGCCAACATATCGCGCATTTCCCCCTGTCCCCAAGGAATCTCGATGCTCACCGAAGCCAACCAGTTGTCGCGATAAAGTTGGTCGCTTTCGAACCAAGTCGCTCCCACCACCAAGTTAGGCACCGGACGGGCTTCTATTCCTAGTCGCAAACCATCAATATTAGAAGTCGCTTGGCGATCACCAGTGTAACCATAATAACCAGCAATCAGTTGCATATCCATGTAGCGGTCGAGACCAGGCACCAAAACAGCAACCTCCACATCCCAGCCTTCTAAGGCTTCTTCATAGGTTTCAAATACGCTACGAGTCGTCGTCGTGGTCTTCGTCGTCCTGACCGCACGGGAAGTGGCAGCAGTGCTAGACGAGGTGCTACTAGATGTCGTGGTGCGGCTACCTATCACATTTTCATTGCTCAGAGGAATATAATAATTGGCACGGAATTCAACATAACGGCTGCCCGCTTCCAGACCCAAACCTGCCTGCCAAAAATTACCACCATTTCCGGTGCGTGCGTAGTCAATAAAAGCATTCGCTCCGACAAACACCCCTTCGCCCAACAAACCCGGATCCGTGACACTCATCGCCTCGCTGACACTCTGATTACTGATCAAGCGTCGATAACCCAATCCCAAAGACGCGCCCAATTCCCCGCCGCTTGCCCAGGTATTGTAAGACTCTACGAAAAAAGTCGAACCGTCCATGGTGCCACCTTCACCGATGCTATTACTAAAAGGATATAAAAAGAACAAATTACCTTCGACAAATTCGCTATTGAACTTAATCCCCTTACCCACATTGCCAGCCGTCCAAGCTGGATCGAGGCTGACCTCTTCCACTGATTTTGCACTGACCTCGCCAGCCTGAACTGGAGAGGTGAAGATTGATGCCACACCAAGGGCCATCGCTAAGGGAGTGAATACACGTTTCATAGTTGTTTTGTTTAAGTTAGGAGATGAAAATCACAGCTTAGCTTCAATATGGAAATATTAAATTCGTCTTCAAGCCGCAGAATCATTGATTTTCAAACGAACTCCCCCGCTAGTCAACCCTTATTCCAAGCAAACTGGCTCCGTTCTCGATCTTTCGTGTTCTATAAATACTTACCCCCACGCAAATTTCACTGGAGATTTCCCCCGAATCGGTTCACCCTGCTATTGTGTTCCAAGTAATTTTCAATGAAATCAGTGCTGCAGAGATGGCTCAGCTACCAACTTTAACCCAGTTGGAGCTGTTAGCTGAATTCCAAGTGACGCCCGAGGATTTAGAAAATCCCGACGGTGATCAATTCGGAATCATCGAGCGTGACGGAAAAAAGCTCTTCCGCTACCGCGCCAAAGATCTGCGCATCTACTTCGAAGCCATTAATGAAGGAGTCTTAGTCCACCGCGTACTGAATAAAAATACCTTCCAAGACTTTCTCTTCCGCGCCAAGCTCCCCCTCGCAGAAGACGAAGCCCTTAGCCAATCTAAGGTCTTCTGGGAACTGATCAAAGAAGGCGAAAACGCCAAACGCGCCTAAATCGCGCCCCTTCTACTACCAATATTCCCGAGTGGACGACGTAAGCCACACACCTCTTCTACCCACTATGAACTATTTCGAGCGACTCGACAGCGACGATGATTTTCGCCACCAAGCCTTCCCCGTCACTCGCAAGCGCATCTTTCTCGCCCACGCAGCGATCACCGTATTGCCTGCTGTCGTTGAGCAAGCGATGCATGATTTTAACCACGCTTACGCCACTGGCGATCTAGATTTCACCGCCGTGCATCTCAGCGAAATGGATGCCGTGCGCGAATCGGCAGCTCAACTCATCGGCGCCTCCGCCAATGAGATCGCCCTACTCGGCCCCACCTCACTCGGGCTCAATCTAGTCGCCAATGGTCTCGACTGGCAGGCCGGCGACGAAGTAGTCTGCTACCTCGACGACTACCCCGCCAACGTTTACCCGTGGCAGCATCTACAAGAACAGGGTGTCAAAGTGATCTACCTGCAACCTGAGCAAGCTGGCGAGATCACCCCCGACCTAGTCGCTAGCGTACTGACATCACGCACCAAACTCGTCTCGCTAGCTTCTTGCCACTTCCTCACCGGTTACCGCATCGACATCGATACCATTGGACGCCTGTTGCATGATCACCAAGTGCTTTTCTGCCTCGATGCCATCCAGACCTGTGGTGCCTTCCCTATTCCTATAGAGCATGTGGACTTTCTCTGCGCCGATTCGCACAAATGGATGCTCGGCCCTGCTGCTGCAGGCATCTTTTATGTGAAAGAAAAACATTTCCCCATCCTGCGCCCTACCCTCCACGGCGCGTGGAATGTGAAATGCCCCGATTTTATCGCCAAAACCGATATCCAATACGAACCCGGCGGACGCCGTTACGAACCCGGTGTGCTGAATTTTTCTGGGCTACTAGGAATGAAAGCCGGCCTCAATTTGATCAATGATCTAGGAGTCGAAAACATCGCCCAACGTATTTTATCCCTAAAAGAGCAAGTGGTCGCAGGACTAGAGCAACGTGATTGCCCAATTCTCCCACCCACGAACGGAGCGACTGCCACAGGAATCACTACTTTTTTCAAACAAGACAACGACTGGATGCGGCGCTGTTTCCGCCATTTGAGCAAAAATCAAATCGCCGTATCACTGCGCAATGATCGCCAAGGGCAAAGCCACATCCGCATCAGCCACCACTTTTACAACACCTCAGCCGATTTTGAGCGACTTTTCGCCTGTATCGACGAAGTGAAATAGCTGTGAAAATACACGCTTCTGGACTTGACGAAGCGAATGACAGAACTAGCTTCCCACAAGCCCACTATTCCTATATGGTAGCTCGGGATGGCAGTGAGCTGTCCCTTATTATTTAACTCAATTCCGCAAGGCCGAAACCGTGGATATTAAAGAAATCAAACAAATCATCGAGCTCATGAATGAAAATGAGCTCACTCATTTTCACCTCGAACGCGATGGTGATAAAATCAAACTTCAAAAAGGAGGCGACCTGGAAGCCCTGCAGCAAGCTCTCGCTGCGGCGCAACCTGTAGCAGTAGCAGCGCCTGTTGCGGCAGCAGCTCCAATCTCAGCGGCACCATCCGCCGATAGCGACGGTCTGCCAGCGGGAGAAGTGGAGATCACTTCTCCCATGGTCGGCACCTTCTATCGTTCATCAGATCCTGAATCGGCTCCTTTTGCTGACACGGGCAGTGAAGTCGGCGTAGATTCTACCGTATGCATCATCGAAGCCATGAAAGTGATGAATGAAATCAGCTCAGAAATCAAAGGAACCATCACCAAAGTTCTGGTAGAAAACGGCACTCCTGTACAATACGGCGAACCCTTGTTCTGGGTGAAAAAATCCTAATCAGCTAACAACTGGTTAACTCACTCAGTTTTTGCCAACACTTTGACATGTTTCAAAAGATTCTCATAGCCAATCGTGGAGAGATCGCCCTCAGGGTGATCCGAGCCTGCAAAGAGTTAGGAATAAGCACCGTAGCTGTTTACTCCGAAGCCGACAGCGACTCGATGCACGTGCAACTAGCAGATGAAGCCATCTGCATTGGACCCGGCCCCAGCGCCGAGAGCTACCTCAAGGTGGATGCTATCATGAGCGCTGCAGAAATAGCTAACGTAGATGCTATTCATCCCGGTTACGGATTTCTGTCAGAAAACGCCCGCTTCGCAGAAATTTGTGCTAGCTGCAATATCAAATTTATCGGTCCCTCGGCCGATGTCATTTCCATGATGGGTGACAAAAATACCGCTCGTGCGATGGCTGTCAAATACGGAATCCCCGTCACACCAGGCAGCGCTGGCATCATAGCCACCATAGAAGAAGCCTACCCTGTTGCTGAAGAGCTGGGTTACCCCGTGATGATCAAAGCCACCGCAGGTGGTGGTGGACGCGGCATGAGACCCGCCGCAGACAAAGAAAGTTTACTAGGCAGTTTCGATGCCGCTCGATCAGAAGCTCAAGCCTGTTTTGGCAATCCTGATGTCTATATCGAAAAGTTAGTCCTCAATCCTCACCATATCGAATTTCAAATCATCGGTGACAGCCATGGAGACGCCGCCCAACTTGGCGAGCGCGACTGCTCCATGCAGAGACGCAATCAAAAAATCATCGAAGAAACCCCCTCGCCGCTGATCAGCGAGGATCTGCGCCAGCGCATGGCTGAAGCATCGGTGAACCTAACTAAAAAAATCGGCTACGAAAACTGTGGCACCATCGAATACCTCGTCGATGAAAAAGAAAATTTCTACTTCATGGAAATGAATACCCGTATTCAAGTAGAGCACCCCATCACAGAAGAAGTGCGAGGCTGCGACTTGATCAAAGAGCAAATCCATGTGGCAGCAGGTAAACCCATTTCCGAACACGTTCGCAACAGTGTCGTCAGAGGACACTCTATCGAATGCCGTATCAACGCCGAAGATCCCTATAACAACTTCATGCCCAGCCCAGGGAAAATCGAACTCTTCTATGCAGCTGGAGGTCGTGGCGTACGTGTAGATACCCATGTTTACAGTGGTTACAGCGTGCCTCCTTATTATGACTCGATGATCGCCAAGTTGATCGTCACCGCCTCTTCACGAGAAGGAGCCATCGCTCGTATGAATCGAGCTCTGAGCGAGTTTTTGATCGAAGGCATCAAAACCACCATCCCTTTCCAAACCGCCATACTCAATCATCCCGACTTCAAAAAGGGCGACTACAACATCGCTTGGGTAGAGAAGTATATCGCATCAGAAGAAGAAAAAAAGAAGAAGAAGGATGCTTAAGCTTAACCTTGTTCCTGCCTAGCTCTTCAGCACAAGCTACATGAAAGCGATCCATGACTGCGCACTCTACGGCATCCTCGATGGCGACTACTCGCATCGTGAGCAAGCCGGTGAGATTGTCAAAAAAATGATCGCAGGCGGTATCGACATCCTGCAACTGCGTGCTAAAAACTGGTCGATCGAAGAGATCACCCAAACCGCCCGAGAGGTCCACCCACTCACCCAGCAAGCAGGTGTTCCGCTCATCATCAACGACTACCCCGAGGTCGCCTCACAAGTCGGAGCCGAAGGAGTTCATGTCGGGCAAGACGACCTGTCCGTAAAAGAAGTCCGAGAACTACTTGGTGAGAACATCTTAGTCGGTTTATCGAGCCACAGCCTCCAGCAAGCTAATGAAGCAGCTAAGCAAGAAGTGGACTACATCGGCTTCGGCCCCTTGTTCAGCACCGCCACCAAACCCGACTATGCCCCTATCGGCACCACAGATATCGCCCAGATTCACCAAGACCAGCCCACTCTCCCTATTTTCTGCATCGGCGGCATCAAAAAAGACAACGCCCCATCCGTGCTCGCAGCCGGTGCCCAACGCCTCGTCGTAGTTTCTGGCATCTTACAAGCCGACGACATCGAGGCTTACACTCGTCAGCTCAAATCATTACTCTAAACACAACCATCCATCCTAACCATCATGAGTGTATTAATATCCGGATCCATAGCTATCGACCACGTCAAAACTCCGCACGACGAACATGAAAACCTGCTCGGTGGCTCCGCCTCTTTCGCAGCTATCGCCGCCAGTTTTTTCAGCCCAGTTAATTTGGTCAGTATCGTAGGAGCCGATTTTCCAGAGAAACACATCGACCTTTTTAAATCCCGCAGCATCAATCTAGATGGCGTGCAATTTTCCGACGGCGAAACTTTCCGCTGGAGCGGAGAGTATTTTGGCGACATGAACACACGAGAAACGCTCGACGTAGCGCTCAACGTGCTGGAGGACTATCAACCCAAACTGCCCGCATCAGCAAACGACTCCCGCATCGTGCTGCTCGCCAACGACAGCCCCGATAATCAACACGCCGTTCTCGACCAACTAGAAGGTCAGCCCAATTTCATCATCGCCGACACCATGGATCTCTGGATCACCGTAGCAAGAGAGCGCCTGCTCGAATTGCTGCCTAGACTGGACCTGCTGGTGCTCAACGACGGAGAAGCCAAACTACTATTGGACACCGGCAACTTAGTCGAAGCCGGACACCGCCTACTGGAAATGGGACCCAAATTTGTGATCATCAAAAAAGGCGAGCACGGTGCTTTACTGTTTGGCAAAGACCGATTTTTCACTTGTGGAGCCTACCCACTTCTTAGCCTGCACGACCCCACTGGAGCAGGAGATTCTTTCATCGGCAGCATGGCGGGTTACCTATGTAGCCTAGATCAATCAGAACTAGATTTCGACCACCTCACTGGCGCCATCGCCAGAGGAACCATCATCGCTGGTTATTCTTGCGAATCCTTCAGCACCCACCGGCTTCAAGAACTCACCACAGAAGAGTTCGAAACTCGCCTCAACGAATTCCGCCAATACTCGACTTTTTCTTAAAAAAAGTGCTGTAGGCTAAAGCTTGCTTCAATTTTCAAAGCTGTTATGCTTTCTAACGAGTCCACACTGGACGAACAAGCATTAGCTGAACCCGCATGAAAATCGTCATCACAGGAGGAGGAGGTTTCCTCGGCAATCAACTCGCCCGCCAACTCATCAAACGCGGAGAGTTGACCTCCACAACGGGACAGGTAGAAAAGATTGATCAAATCCTGCTCTTCGATACTCACCATTCAAACGCCTCCAAAATTGGGCTCGAAGAACAACCCCTCATCCGCTGGGTTACTGGCGACATCTCAGACCGCAAACAAGTTTTCTCCCTCATCGACCGCGACGACATCTCTGTATTTCACCTCGCCTCCATGGTCAGCGGCGAATGCGAAGAGCACTTCGATGACGCCTTGAGCATCAACCTCGACGGCCAGCGACACCTACTCGAAGCATGCCGCGCAAGAACCACCACCCCGCGTATCGTGTTCACCAGTAGCATCGCAGCTTTTGGCGGCGACTCCATGCCCGACCGCGTAACTGACGATACCAAACGCACCCCACTCACCACTTATGGCATGACCAAAGTTTTCGGCGAACTTTTGATCAACGACTACAGCCGCAAAGGTTACATCGACGGACGCACAGCCAGACTGCCGACCATCATCATCCGCCCAGGCAAACCCAATACCGCCGCCTCAAGTTTCGCCAGCGGCGTTTTCCGCGAACCTCTCGCCGGACAAACCTGCGAACTACCCGTTGATCGCTCCCAACTGATGCCCGTATTAGGCTACCGCGACGTCATCGACTCCTTCATCGCCTTGCACGAAGCCAAAACAGACTTACTCGGTGATGACCGCGCCTACGGCTTACCCAGCATCCAGCACAGCGTCGCCGAGATGATCGAAAACCTCGAAGAAGCCGCCGCAAGTCGCAACATCACTCTGGGCTCCATCGTCGATACCCCAGACGCCACCATTCGCGCCATCGTCGCCACTTGGCCCACTGCCACCGACGGCAGCCGCGCGCTCAAAATCGGTGTCCCACATCCCTCGACCCTAGTACAGATCATCGACACCTACATCGATGACTTCATGTAAGCAGAAGACCCTGAGATTTTAAATCCCGCGCCCATTCACTTGAAAGTTCCCATATCCGTGCTATGAAAGGGACTCACCGCGCTACGCTCCCCCTTTTATTCACTAGGGACCATCAGTTATTTTGAAAAATTCGCACAAAGCCCGAGTGGCTATCGTCGGCAGACCTAATGTCGGCAAATCAGCCCTATTCAACCGCCTCGCTGGACGGAGAATCTCTATTGTCCACGACGAACCAGGAGTCACTCGTGATCGCATCGCTGTAGATTGCAAACTAGGAGATATCACATTCGAAGTCACCGACACCGGTGGTATCGGCGCCTTTCTCGACGATGTTTTCTCCGAACAAATCCGCACCGAAGCCGATATCGCCATGGCATCCTCGGATCTCATCCTATTCATCGTCGATGGACGCGAAGACCTCACCCCCATCGATCACGATCTAGCCCAACACCTGCACCGCTCCAGCACCCCCGTCATGCTGATCGTCAATAAAATCGACGACCCAAAAGTGGACAACGACGCCGCAGTTTTCTCAGCCCTCGGGTTTGATGACGCCATCTCTGTCAGTGCCGCCCATGGGCGTAATTTTGACCTACTCACGGAAAACATCGATCAACAACTAGACGCACTAGGTTTTGCCCCAGTAGCAATCGACCCCGATGCTCCAGTGGAAATAGCCCCTGTCAAAGTCGCCATCGTCGGACGCCCCAATGTCGGCAAATCCTCCCTCATCAACGCCATACTCAAAGACGAGCGCACCATCGTCAGCGACGTAGCCGGCACCACCCGCGACGCCATCGACGTACCCTATACCCGAGGCACCGATCCCTATCTATTGATCGATACCGCCGGCATGCGCAGAAAAACCCGTCGCGATAGCTCCGTCGAAGTTTTTAGCGCCATGCGTGCCGAGCGCAGCATCCGCCGCGCCGACATCTGCCTGCTCACCATCGACTGCGCCAAAGGCGTCGTCGCTCAAGATCGACGCATCGCCCGCATGATCATGGAAGCAGAAAAACCCTGCATCATCGTGCTCAACAAATTTGATCTCTACCACCCCGATGGCAAATTCCGCGACCGTATCGAAAATCTCGAAGAAGAAATTCGGCAGCAGTTATTTTTCCTAGATTACGCCCCACTGATCGCCGTCTCTGCTCTGCAAGGCGAGTTCCTCAATCAAATTTTCAAGTCGATCCGCCGGATCAAAAAGACCGCCAGCAAACCGATAGGCACCGGCGCCCTCAACCGCATGCTGCGTGTAGCCATCGAAACCACCCCGCCACCAAGCAAAAACGGCAAACGTCTCAAGTTACTCTACTGCACCCAACGCCGTCACGATCAACCGAGCCTCATCCCCAGCCCAGAGTACATCCTCTTTGTCAACAACGCCAACCTGCTCACCCGCACCTACGAGCGTTATTTAGAGAAAAAAATTCGCGCCGAAGTTCCAATGATCGGACTGCCGCTGACCTTCAAAATGAAGTCGCGCACCGTGAGACCACGGAAAAAGTAAAGGTAAATTAGAGGAACCTTTGAGATTAACTCACTTGATGGCGAGAACGTATTTGTAGGGCGACCGCTCCGCCTGCCTTAATACCAGCTGAATAGTTACGAGGAATGAGTGAACAGGTAGAAAAAGGGAGACGTCGCTTTAACAAAAAAGTGGTGCTGATCGGGCTGGGGCTTTTGCTTGCGGGAGTGGTGCCGATCTTAATGATCCCCGCTTATGAGGGAATTCAACATGTGAGCGGACCAACAAGGGAGTTGAATCAAGTTGTCCAGTTGATATTGGCCTGCCGCACATTTGCAGCCGACTACGACGGGGCATTTCCTATCAAACTCAAAGATCTGTATCCTGACTACATTGATCAAAAGGACTTCTTTGAAGCTTATGATGCTAATCGGCGTAACTTAGGAGCTTTGATTTATTTTCCCGGCAAAAGTGATTCAAGTTTTTCTAGGTCAATATTACTTGCCTATCCAGTAGCGATTGACAACTCGCGAATCGTTGGCTTTGTCGGAGGGCAAGTCACCTCAATGAAGGAGAAGGAATATCAGCGGCGGATTGCTGAAGACAAAAATGACAACTAGTCAGACACCTATGATATCGAGTTTAAAGCCCGACAGGACTGACGCCTTCTTCGTCTATTTTAAATAGTTGCGTTTCTTCTTGAAGCCAAGAATGATTTGTTCGATTTTTAAAAAACTTGCACACTTTGATCTCTTTGTCCCACTTCAACCTCCAGCAATTCTCTTTTTCCCATAACGCTTACGATAAGCGCTCGGACTCATACCAATCACTCGTTTGAAGCGTTTAGTGAAATGGCTCTGGTCATAAAAACCGCAGTCAATAGCGATCTCACCGATGCTATCACCTGACTTCTCCAACAAGCTGCGTGCAGCGTTCACTCGCACTCGGTGAATATAATCCGAAGGTGTCATCTGAAACAAAGCCTTAAAACGTCGATCAAACTGACTTAGTGACAACCTTGTCATCTCCGCCAATGCCCGAATCGAAATGCGCTCTGCATAGTGATTCATCACATAAGCCACCGCCGGAGTCATCTCCCGATAGGGTTCGACCACCGACCCCACTTGCTCCATCCTCACCATCGCCCCCGCGATACCGATCGCCTTTCCAGCTTTATCGAAAACCGGCACCTTGCTCGATAGATACCAAAAAAGCATACCTGCCGAGTTAGGAACTAACCACACCTGATTAGGCAAAGCTTTGCCACTCTCTCTCACCCGTCGGTCTTCATCGATATACTGAGCTGCCAGCAAAGGTAAGTGAAAATCGAAATCATTCTTGCCCAACATTTCAGACTCATGAGACAAACCATGGGTTCTGAGCATGGGTTGATTCACCTTGATAAAACGACTCTTTTCATCTTTTAAATAAAAATACACATCCGGCACAAAATCAAACAAACCAGCTAAAGCCTCGGCTCCACACATGCGATCAAAAAAATCTTGCTGAAAATCTCGATACTCCACCTCACCTGTCATGCGTAAATTATACCAACTTCCGAGTGCCAAACAAGCTTCAGTTACTTCACTCTCCTATATTTTTCCGTGTCAATCCGTGCAATCCGTGGTTAACTCCCATCTCAATCATTCAATTCTACATGAAACTTATCGTCCTATCAACCCTGCTATTTGCTCTTACCTTCACCCAACTCCCAGCTCAAGAGTCCTCCCCCGACACTTGGTATCGCGGCAATACCCACACCCACTCCCTGTGGAGCGATGGCAATGATTTCCCCGAAATGATCACGCAATGGTATCTGAAAAACGGCTACGACTTCATGGCTCTCAGTGATCACAATATTCTGGCTGATAGTGAAAGATGGGTCTCTATCGACTCCCTCAGCAAGGGCAAAAAATCCAAGGAAGGCGAAATAACAGGAGCAATGGACAAATACCTCGCCCGCTACGCAGGAACCAACTGGGTCGAAACCCGCGACAACAACGGAAAAAAAGAAGTGCGCCTCAAAAAACTGGAGGAATACCGCTCCCTGTTTGAAAAACGCAATAAATTTTTGATCATCAAAGCTGAAGAAATCACCACCAAATTTGAAAAAAAAGAGGTTCACATCAACGCCGTTAATATTCAAAGCGTTATCCCTCCCTTAGTGGGAAAAACCTTGCGTGAAACAATGCGCCTCAACCTGCAAGCCGTAGCTGAGCAAGAAAAATCTACTGGCGAACCCATCCTTGCCCACCTCAATCACCCCAACTTCCGCTGGTCAATCACGGCCGAAGACCTTGCGCATGTGATCGAAGAAAAGTTTTTTGAGGTTTACAATGGTCACCCTGGCATCAATCACCAAGGCGACAAAACCCGCCCTGGTGACGAAAAACTCTGGGACATCGCTAACACCATCCGCCTCGCTGAGCTCAAACAGCCCCCTCTTTTTGCGGTCGCCAGCGACGACTCCCACAACTACCACGGTGGTAAAGGCTCGCCTGGCCGCGGTTGGATCATGGTTCGAGCAAAAGGCCTCGACCCAAAATCATTGATCACCTCGATGAGAAAAGGCGATTTTTACGCCAGCTCAGGAATCTATTTGAACCAAATTTCATGGGACAAAAAGACCAGGAAGATCACCCTTGTAATTCAAGCAGACGATACCAATACCTTCACATCTGAACTGATCGGCACGCGTAAAAACTACCAAGCCGACGCGGAGAAAGGCAAAACAGGCATCGGAGAAATTCTCGCTAGTAAACAAGGGAAGTCCATCACATTTATGGTTCCTAACAATGTGCTCTACGCCCGCATCACCATCACCTCCAGCGCAGATCACCACAACCCATCCTACCAAGGACAAAAAAAACAAGCCTGGACTCAACCTGTGGGGTGGCAGTAATAATTTCTAACAGATAATATGCGAAAAACTAACATCGCAGCTTACGCCGTAGCCACAGCTACCTTCCTAGCATTCTCTCTTTTTGCCTTCAGAGAAACTTCTCTACTACAGCTATTATCAATCGGATTTTTTTTCGTATCATGCTTCACCACGATCTTTGTTCTAACAATCATGATCTGTCAGAAAGCATTCTTTAAGCTGCAAAACTATATCGCTGTGATTCTTCCTGTTCTAGCATTTTTTTGCGGGCCATTCGTCGGTCATAAAATTAGAGGTACATATTTTCACCATCATCGCCCGGAGTTGATTGAATTTATAAATGCCTGACCTTCAGCCATTGCATAATGCGCTGCATTTTATAATCGGTGGCAAGGTTCTATTGCCCTACTTTCCTGTATGGACGACTTATTGGATCTAATCGGAGCACTAGGAGAATTTGAAAACTTTATATTCTCGTGGCGATTCTACCTACCCATCATTGGCGTCGGAGTGACCGGCTTCCTGCTATACTTGAATCTGTCCCCACCGAATGGATAGCCCTCTCCATCGGCAGCGGGTTCGCAGGTTTACTCATCGGCCTGTATTGGCTCTTCGCCCATCCCAAGAACTCTTGATCCTTCCAAATTTATTGAGAAAAAAGTAAAGCGCGATGACCGTACCCGATCAAATGACGCGCTACCGAGCCGACCAGCATACCTTTCACCGAATGCCCCGAGTGCACCCCCAAGACAATCAAGTCCGACCAATCCAGATGCCTCTCCTCCACCGCGCGAATGACGCTGCCGCATTCTATCACCTGCTCGATTTTCTCAACTCCGTGAGCCTGTAAAAAACGCGCCGCCTCTCTCAGTAAATTCTCCCCAAAGTCCTGTGCCACATCCGCGACCACTAAACGCACAGCAGGACGTTCGTAGCACCAAATTTCAGCAAAAGCATGCAACGCTCGCGAAGAAGCTGGACTGCCGTCAAATAAGATCAAAGCGGATTGAATCGCATCTGCCTCGCGAGCAGGCACCGCCATCACCGGAATCACCGCATCCTTCAGCACCTTATCGAGAGTATCACCAGGACCACGCTGAGTTTCGAAATGATAATAACTCTGCAAACCCATGATCAATAAATCATGAAAACACGAAGCCGCCAAAATCTGACGACTAGGGCGCCCTTCATTTTTCGACAAGCGCACAGGCAAGTCGCGTTTTTTTAACATTTTCTTGAACCCATCCGTCACCGCTTGCAATTTTTCCGCTGCCTCCAACTCACACTCGACGATCATCTTATCCGAATAATCACGCAAATCCGCACGGAAAGGAAGTTGCACACTCTTCTCAATCCCATGAGTATCCAAAACCACCATCCCTGTGATCTCTGCCCCCGCCAACTCCGCTAGTGCACAAGCTCGCGCTACCGCCGCCCTTGCGTAGGGCGATACATCCAGTGGCACCAATATACGTTTGATCATGATCTATTTTTAAAAACTTTTACCACTACAGCTAAGACGTGAATTTTAACAGCAGCCACAATAAAGCAATCACCAAAGCTATGATCAAACCAACATGGGTATGGCGATGGTGAAAGTATTGCCATAGTGTATGTTTTTCTTTCTTCATCTACGAGTAGTTTACCATAAAAGCAGCCTGTTCGACAAGAGCTTGCACTATGAAATCGCAATATTTGGGCAGTCCAGCTCTCAATCCCCTCTTATCCCCTAAAATTTGACCCACACCCACCTTGGGTATATCCACTGCAATGCCGCTTCACCCACTTTTGCTCGACGCCTGCGATCACCTCTCCCGCTCGGTAGATGACCTCACTTTCTCATCTCCAGTGACGCATGTTTACAATCCCCTCGCCTACGCCAGCGCTTCCCACTCCCAATATCTCACTCGTTTTGCTAAACAACCTAAACGAGTGGTCTTTCTTGGCATGAATCCCGGCCCCTACGGCATGGCACAAACCGGAGTTCCCTTTGGCGAAATTACTGCCGTCCGCGACTGGATGGGAATCCAAAGCCACGTAGATCGCCCACCTCATCAAAACCCCAAACGTCCAGTCACCGGCTTCGACTGTACTCGCTCTGAAGTGAGCGGACGCCGCTTATGGGGTTTGATGGCAGAGCGTTTCGGCACCGCGGAAAACTTCTTCAACGACCATTTTGTGCTCAACTACTGCCCCCTCGTATTCATGGAAGAAAGCGGCAAAAACGTCACTCCAGATAAATTGAAAGCTGCAGAAAGAACGCCCCTCTTCGCCGCCTGCGATACTCACCTGCGACGTTCCCTAGAAATCCTGCAACCCGAGTGGGCAGTCGGCATCGGAGGCTTTGCTCAACAGTGCCTGCAACGATTAGATAAAGAAAAATCACTAACTGCAAAGATCGGCAAAGTCCTGCATCCCAGCCCCGCTAGTCCCGCAGCCAATCGCGGATGGAGCGAAGCCGCCCAACGCCAATTGATCGAACAAGGCATATGGTGACGTTAGGTCTTCACCAAAAAGTCATACCGGCTCACCCAACACATTCGCCTTCAAATCGTAACTACTCAGGCCCTGTGATTTGAGCCAGATTAGGAACGTTTCCTTTGATGGATTCAATGAGTCCATCAAAGACATCCTTCCCATTTTTTCTGAGAGTTTCGATATATCCGCGCATTAGCAAAA
>JAKISY010000100.1 GCA_021648365.1 Verrucomicrobiales bacterium | reverse complement strand
GGTTTTTGTCCACCATTTAATCGCGGTGTATGTTTATGTGATTTAGAATTTGAGATCTGAAAATTGGACTTGGATCAAGTCTAATTAGCTCTCGTATTGGACTTCGCGGAAGTCAACTTTTGACTATAACTGTTCCCCGGGGCTGCGAAGGCATCCGAGACGGGTGGCTTTGACCTTTCCACATGCGGGACGCATGTGGCTACACTGCGCGCAATCAAATAGATCGGAGTCAGCATGTCTTGACAAATCACATAACTTACTTATTGCTATCGAGTTACCTTAATTTTTAGACGCTCCATTTTCTAAATTTCTGGCAAATTCGAACACCAAACGCTATCCTCCTACGCTTTCAGCTACGGCGAGACAAGTCGCTGAAGTCGAACCGCTCCGCCCCTCGTGGGCAGGTGAACTTAGCAGGTATGCTTTAAACGACTTGGGGTTGATTGGTCGGTTCAGGATGACGGTGATCCCTTTTTGTGATTTTCACGCATACTAACCGCGACGAGCATACCATGACGTTGCCCACGAACCCACGCACCCCTTCGCATCGCCCCTCGGCTACAGCGAGCAAGCCCTTCGCTCCTTTCACACACTGTAATCCCTTCATCCATCCACCTCGATCATCGCCTTACGCAAGCTAGCATCCTCGATCACTGAGCGGAACTTTTGCGGAACTTCACTCAAACGCATTCGATGAGTGATCCACGGATCTGTATCGATCAGACCAGAGCCAATCATCGAGATCACCCGTTCGAAATCCGCTGCCGTTGCATTGCGACTTGATAGCAGAGAGATCTCTCTACGATGAAAATTCGGATCATCAAAACTCAAATTCCCCAAACACAACCCCACCAAAACAATCCTTCCTCCATGAGCAATCCTTTCGAAATTCGACATCATCGAAGCTGCATTGCCCGTCGCATCGAAAATCACCGTTGGCAAATCCCCACCACCTCCATCTCGAATCAGTGATGCTTCATCCTGCCCAGCTTTCGCCAGCACGACCTTCTTCACCCCCAATACCTCCTCACAAAAAGCCAAACGCCGCGCATCGACATCCATCACCACCACCTCCGCCCCCTGCGCCTGCAGAAATTGCACCACACTCAATCCAATCGGACCAGCCCCTATCACCAATACATACTCGCCACGCTCCACCCTGCCACGATCAACCGCATGAGCCCCGATGCATAACATCTCCACCAACGCCAACTGATCCATCTGCAAGTTCGCAGACACATGGATCTTGTTCACAGGCACCTGGATCAAAGATCGCATCCCCCCGTCACGATGCACCCCGAGGCACTGCAAGTCCTCACAACAGTTGCTCTTCCCTCTCCGCGAAGCCTGACTGCTCGGTCGATTCATATACGGTTCCACACAACAGCGATCCCCTACCTTCAAGGCATCACACCCGCCCGTGTCTACCACCTCACCGCCCAATTCATGCCCCAAAATGCGCGGGTATTCAAAAAAAGGCTGCCTGCCATAATAAGCATGGATATCCGTACCACACACCCCGATCGACCTCACTCGAATCAAAGCCTGCCCCTGCTCCGCCACAGGAAGCAGTCCTTGCGATTCAACAAAACACTCAGGTTCAGAGAGAACTATTTGAGATTGGTATTCAGCCATAACAGAAAGCATACGCCATGATCCTCTCATTTCTCCATTCTTAATTCTCCATTCTCCATTCTTAATTCCTCATTGCCCCCAGCCACCTCCCAGCCTACAGTCCTCCTTTTCTTTCTCATCCCTGAACCTAGTTTCAGCTCACCTAATTCAACATCCCAATTCCCTTGCCCTGGTACCTACTCATACCCTTTTTCTGCGCAGCGATTTATTCGTTAAGCACCTTATTCCTGAAACGCGCCATGCACGACGGTGCTCCGCCACTCTACAGCTTTCACATCACCAACCTAATCGTCGGCGTCTGTTTTCTTCCCTTGATCCTATTGGAAAAACAAGACATCGCTTGGCACTTGATCCACCAACCCCTCATCGCCGGTGTCGCTTTTTTTATCGGCTCTTGGTTCACCTTCATCGCCATTCATCGTGGCGACGTATCCTTAGTCACCCCGTTGATGGGTGCCAAAGTCATTTTTGTTGCCCTGCTCGCTGCCGCCCTCACCTCACGAGCACTCTCGACCCCTCTGATCCTCGCTTCGCTCTTGTCAGCCATCGGCATCGCGGTGATGGGAGCCAAAGATTTCGCCCACAGCAAACACGCCGCCCTCACGGTCGGACTCGCACTCAGCAGAGCCGCCGTGTTTGCGCTTTGCGATGTGCTCGTAGGAAAATGGGCTCCCGGTTTTGGACCGATGGCATTTCTCACCTTATCCACCATCGGCCTAGCCATCGTTTCATTGATCGCCCTGATCATCATGGCAAAAAAAAGTCGCTCCTGGCAACCGTCCGCCCCCACTCGCGCTTGGGTCATCTACAGCGCCCTGATGGTAGCAGGTCAAGCCATCGGCATGGGTTACATCCTCTCCACCAATAGCGACACCACCGGCATCAATGTGATCTATGGCGCACGCGGACTCTGGGTCATCATCCTGATCGCCGCCATCGGTCCACTGCTCGGCAACAAGGAACGCCAACTAGCCAAACACGTGTTCCTCTACCGCTTCATCGGCACCCTACTCTTGAGCGCAGCGATTGTGCTCGCCGTGATCGCTGGCAAACAAAGTTGACCTACCAATACCTTTCCCATAAAAGTATCCAATATCCATTTCAACTCCAACTTGCCCCCATGAACCCCTACCTTATAGCACTCTGCATCGTCAGCTTACTGCTCCCCCATTCTCTATCAGCGGCGAACGACAACACCCCCAGCAACGAGCAAAAAAATAATCGTTACCGCACCCGCGTAGCCCCCTCCACCCAACGCAAAGGAGATGCCAAAAAGGGCTATCGTTACCTGGTCGAAGGAGACTACATCGTCAGCGGCATCCCCATCGGACTCTACACCATGGCACGCCCCGCAGGCAAAAACCTCCTCAAACGCAGTGGCGACCAAGCCGACCTACCCTTCCACTTCACCGCCGTCACCTCTCCCAACGGAGTGCGCGTCGTCACCTCCAACTGCCTGCGCTGTCACGCCCAGATGCTCGACGGAAAATTCATCCTTGGCCTCGGCAATTCCATCGCCGACTTCACCGCCGACCGCACCGCTACCATCAGCATGATCGATACCATGATCACCGGCCTGCACGGTGCCGATTCACCCGAGCGCGAAGCTTACAAAACCCTGCATGATCGCTTCCTGCTCATCTCCCCGCTGATCCAAACCCAAGTCAGAGGAGTCAATCCAGCCGACAATCTAGCATTTGTCCTCGGACGCCACCGCGATCCAGACACTCTAGAGTGGATTGACAATCCACCCGCCACCAGCGAGCCCAAAAAAACGAGCGTCATCCCCACCGACGTGCCACCCCTGTGGCTGATGAAAAAAAAGAACGCACTCTACTACACCGCATCAGGACGAGGAGACTTCGCCCGCTTGATCATGGCATCGAGCCTATTGACGCTCAAAGACAGCAAAGAAGCCGCGCAAATCGACAAAAATTTTGCTGACGTTCTTGCTTACCTATCCACCATCCAAGCTCCCGCTTGGCCCAAAAAAGTCGACTCCACTCTCGCCCAACAAGGTCAGCAGATATTCAAAGACGAATGTGTTCGCTGCCATGGCGAACACGGCCCAAGCTCTGATTACCCCAATTACGTGATCCGCTTAGACACCATCAAAACCGACCCGTTACTCTCCCAATGGCAACGCAGTGCCGACAGCCACAGCTACGCCAAAAGCTGGTTCGGCAAAGGACCTAACGCAGCTCGACTAGAACCAGGCGATGGCTACATCGCACCACCACTCGACGGCATCTGGGCAAGCGCCCCCTACCTCCACAACGGCTCCGTGCCCGACTTACAAACACTGCTCAACAGCAAAGCACGTCCCAAATTTTGGCAACGCAGCTTCAACACCTCCGACTACGATTTTGACAAAGTCGGCTGGAAATATCAAAGCCACCAAGCTAATCCCAATAAAAATCCCAACATCTACGACACCACCCTACCCGGATACGGCAATCAAGGCCACACCTTCGCCGACGACCTCAGCGTAACCCAACGCAAAGCCTTACTAGAGTATCTAAAAACCTTATGAAAGCCGCCCCGTCTTACGCAATCCTCTTTTGGCAAAATACACCCGCATCCGATCAATGCCCATCAACACCGCTACCACTAGCGCATGCACGGCGATGAAGATTGACAACACAACAAATCCATCCATCAGATCCATGCCCATCAGGTAGTGAATGATGGCAGCTTGAAAACCTGCGATCAATAACAAATACAGCGAGAACCTCAGTCCTCTGTGCCAGCGATTGAACCAACTGCGAACCTTCAGTTCGCGGATAGAAGTTTGCGCACCTTTTTTCAATTCCGAAACGAGTAACCATTCGTAGATTTTTGCCGCCGGCCAAAATACGATAATCACTAGAGTCAGCCACACCAAAAAGGCGATCACGGCTTTAAATAAAAACAGTCCAATAAACAACCTCCAAGGCTGGATCCTAATCGTCGCCAGCGCCCCTACTAACCATCCCATTGCGCGACTAGGTATGCTGAGCACCCTATAGATGAAATCCCTCTTCGCCGAAGCGTGGAACAGAGATCTCTGAAAACGTCTGTTTTTCGGATTCAACCTGACTGCTTCGCGATAAAACGCCTCCGCTTCTTTAGGATCATCCAACTCATCAAAATACACATCCCCAATGGAGTGATGCAAACTTGCATTTTGAGGGTCCAGGTTCAACGCCGACTTGAAATCCTCTATCCGCAACCAAGCCTCTTTTGCACTGGATTCATACAAACCTTGTATCTGTATCGCCAGATGCGCGTAGTCCACATCCTCAGGGTCCAAATCTCGGGCTTGATCGATATGTTTTTTGGCAAGATCGACTTTTAATTTTCCAAGCGCCGCCAACGCCGCGTGATAATGAAATAAATCATTATCTGGCTCCTGCCGCAGACCTTCTTGGGCAAATTCTCCCACTTTAGTCCAGTTCCGGCGAGCCAAATAAAACATCGCAGATACCAAATTTGTATCATTATCATCTGGCTCATTTTTTTGTAAAAACTCCACATGTTGCCAAGCCTCATCCAATCTCTCAAGGTTGATCAAGGCGATGGCCCGATAATAATGCGCCACATCATTGTCTGGATCACCTGCTAATACTCGAACCGACTCAGCATCCAAACGCTCAAAATTTTCCGAACTGAATATCACATACAGATGCTCAGCCACTGCGTAAGGGTCTTGAGATTTCTCAGAATAGTCCATTCAAGCTAACCCTCTCAAATCTTATCTGCGAAAATCGGCGTCATCTGCTGTTTGATACTTTATTTCTCCTCCTGATAACAACTACTTTCCCGCCCCTGCTTTCAACCGCACCTGCGTTTCTTTCTGCTTTTCATACTGCACCTGTCGCACCTCGAACAAGTCCAGCGCAGCAAACAAATCGCTCAATCTTTTGAAACCATAGGTTCGGTGATCAAAAGGCCCCTGATTTGAAATATGCGAGCCCACTTGACCCAACAGCGCCCACCCCTCATCCCCCGCAGCCTCTTTGACGGCGTTACGCAAAGTATTCATCAACTTCGTATTACTTTTGAGCCGTTTGACCGAATCCTCTTTTTTCTTCGCACTTAGAACTTCCGCGTTTTCATCTAGGAACAAAAACTTACTGCAAGCATTCACAAACGGGAGCGGTGTGCTTTGTTTGCCAAAACCCAAGACCAGTTTACCCTCCGCTCGCAATCGCATCACCAAGGGCGTGAAGTCGCTATCGGAGGATACCAGACAAAATATCTCCACATCCTTAGTATAGAGTGTATCCATAGCATCAATCAGCAAAGCCATATCCGAGGCATTTTTCCCCTTAATGATATCGAAAGTTTGAATCGGCTTGATCGCATACTCATGCAAAACCTTCTCCCAACTCGAAAGACCAGGTTTTTTCCAGTTCCCATACGCACGGCGAATGTTCACCCTGCCATAAGTAGCGAGCTCGGAAATAATGAAATCGATTTTAGAAGCCGGTGCGTTGTCGGCGTCGATCAATAAAGCAATGCGACTATCAGGATTTGAAAATTTAGACATAATGACCCTCCGAAGGTAAGCCCTTTATCCCTAAACCGTCAAAACTAATCCGCCTCACTCCGAAGAGAATTCTTTTAAGGCATCCGCTCCCACATGGCGAATATCCGTCGCACTTTCCACAAACACCGACTCTTCCCCAATGTTCACCGCATGATCACCAATGCGCTCAAGGCATCGCACCACAAAGATCAAATGCAGATAGACCTTGAGATTTTCAGGATCTTGCTCCATCGCCTTGGTCAGTTCCTTGATCGTCTTTCGATGAGCCTTGTCTAGCTTTTGGTCCAGTTCATACAAAGACATCGCCAAACTCACATCGGACTCAGCGTATGCTCGAATCCCATCGCGCAACAGTTCTGCCGCCATCTCATACAACGGCTCCATCATTCGTGTTTCCGCCACCTCAGCCTGTTTGCCGATTTTGCGAGCTCGCCGCGCGATGCTACCAGCTTCATCCGATATGCGTTCCAGATTGTTAGCGATCTTCATCGCCGCCAACACCTGACGCAGATCCGTCGCCACAGGACTGAAACGCATCAAGGTTTTCAGCCCCTCCCCATCGATAGATTTTTCATAACTGTTCACCTCATCATCGTCCGCGATCGCCTGATTACAAAGCTCTGAATTGCGGCTCAACAAACCCGTGATCGCGTGCTCCAAGTTCTGCTGCGCCACACTCGCCATGCGCAGCACAGAATTTCTAGATTCGCGAAGCGCCTCCTCAAAAGAGGCCAATATATGTTCTGTATTAGATTGATTCATATTCTATTTTTTTCACTTAATCTCAACCGAACCTACCCGAAATGTAATCCTCCGTTTCTTTTTGCTCAGGATTCGAAAACAATTTTGTCGTATCATCCATTTCCACCAACTTACCCAAATAAAAATAAGCCGCGCGATCCGAGACCCGTGTCGCTTGCTGCATGTTGTGAGTCACAATCACCACCGTGAAGTTTTCTTTCAACTCTGTGATCAGCTCCTCGATCTTAGCCGTAGCGATAGGATCAAGCGCGGAACAAGGTTCATCCATCAACAAAATCTCAGGACGATTTGCAATCGCACGCGCGATGCAAAGCCGCTGCATTTGCCCCCCCGACAAACCCAAAGCGCTGTCATGCAGACGATCTTTGGTCTCCTCCCACAGCGCCGCACTTTTGAGACTGCGTTCCACCGTCTCATCCAATATCGCCTTTTTTTTCTGCCCCGACACCCGCAAGCTATAAATCACATTCTCATAGATCGATTTAGGGAACGGATTCGACTTCTGAAACACCATCCCGATACGCTTGCGCAAAGAGATCACTTCAAGATTACGATCGTAGATATCCTGATCATTGACGTAGATCTTACCCTCATGACTGACCCCGTCAATCAAGTCATTCATGCGATTAAAATTGCGCAGCAAAGTCGTTTTACCACAACCCGAGGGTCCGATGAAAGCCGTCACTTGGCGCTCGGGGATCTCCATCGTGATATTATGCAATACCCGCACCGCAGGCACATAATTGAAACTGAAGTCACACACCTTGATGTAATCCGGACGTCCCGCAGGGCTTTCTGCCACATCCGCTGACACGCTCACTTCAGCGCCCACACTCTCATCTTGCTGGGCTGACGATTTGATAGTTTCCTTCTGCATGGCAATCGGTAATAAGCTAGTTAAATTCATAAGTCACGCCTTCTATTAAAACGCACCACTCGAGTATTTTTTGCGCAACTTCTCACGCACAATAATCGCCGCCGCATTCAATACCACCACCAAAGCGATTAACA
This sequence comes from Verrucomicrobiales bacterium, assembly GCA_021648365.1. Classification (GTDB taxonomy): domain Bacteria; phylum Verrucomicrobiota; class Verrucomicrobiia; order Verrucomicrobiales; family DEV007; genus JAADHD01. The sequence continues at coordinate 8,833 of JAKISY010000100.1, read as the reverse complement.
ACAAAGTCGTTGCGAACACCATCGGCTTCGCTGCTTCAGAATCCGGCGACTGAAAACCCAAATCGTAAATATGAAAACCCAAATGCATGAACTTACGCTCTAAGTGCATATACGGGGCGATCGTATCAAGCGGCAAAGTAGGAGCCAATTTCACCACCCCCACCAACATCAACGGCGCCACCTCACCCGCGCCTCGAGCCATAGCGAGGATCATGCCGGTGATGATTCCTGGCAACCCGCCCGGCAACACAATGTGCTGAATCGTCTGCCACTTGGACGCCCCAGCAGCCAGCGAAGCCTCGCGCATACCCCGCGTCACCGACGCCAGAGCCTCCTCAGTAGAGACGATCACCACCGGCACCGTCATCAACGCCATCGTCAGCGACGCCCACAACAACCCGCCCGTGCCAAAAGTAGGTGTCGGCAGACGCTCAGGGTAAAACAAACTATCAATAGAGCCTCCCATCATATATACAAAAAATCCCAAACCAAACACCCCATACACAATCGAAGGCACACCCGCGAGATTGTTCACCGCTATGCGAACCAGCCTCACCACCAAACCCTGCTTAGCATATTCCTGCAGGTAAATAGCCGCCACCACCCCAATCGGCACCACCAAAATGCACATGATCAAAGTCATCACAAAGGTTCCAAACAAAGCCGGAAAAACACCGCCCTCCGTATTCGCCTCGCGTGGCTCTTCGCTTAGAAAACCCCAAATACTACTGAAAAAATGCCCCAGCTTAGTCCATGTAGATAACTGATTCGGATAATAAAAACAAACCACGCCTCCCAACTCCAACGAACCTTGCTCCCCAGTCACAAGCCGGTAGTGAAAAGTCTCCTCTTTTTGTCGCGCCCTCAGCCCAGCCGCCTCGGCCGCCATCTTCTCATACCGCTCTTGCAACTCATCTTGCTCCAGCTTCGTCTCCGCCGCGACCTGCTTCACATTGCCCCCCTTCAGCTCTGTTTTTTTCAAGCGCATCTTGAGCCGCTCCATCTTTTGATTCACTCGACCAATCTCGCCCCGCTCCAGATGGGTGATTTCATGCCTGCGATCACTCGCCCGCTGCACCGCCCTTTGCAGCTCTTCATCGAAACCTTGGTCCCCCGCCTCTATCACCTTCCCGTCTGCCAGTTGCAGCTTCACAGGAAAGGCAATCAGATCGCCATACTCCATCCGCTCTACCAACAGAATCCCCTTGGGAAAAGTTCGTTGCAGCACATCATGCTCATCGATGAACTTAAACCCAAAACCGTAAACATCTCGATTGCCAACAAATAACTGAATCTCCGGAATCGCCTCACCGTCAGCAGAACCCACTCGTCGCACTTGCGTCTTGTGCAACTCTCCCGCGAAATACTGCGACTGCTTCCACCCCGCTTCACTCGCTTCCGTCAACTCCACTTGCACCACCGCTTTTGGCCAGAACACCCCCAAACCATTGACCACGATCACCGACAATAGAAAAACGATCATCAAAATCCCAATCGCCAGCCACATGCCAGAAAACCACACCATAGGTTCGCCAGGAGCCGATCGTTCCCGCTTACTCCCTCCTATTTTCTGACTAAATTTGCTCATCTTTTTCTTAACTAAAAAAACTCTAACCCTTACCCTATCCCGCTAAACCGTCTTGTAGCGCTCACGCAAATGCTGACGCAGCAATTCAGCAATCGTATTGAGCACAAAAGTCAGCAGAAACAAAACAAACGCCCCTAGGAACAGCGTGCGATACAGCGTGCTGTGCTGAGGAGCCTCAGGCAGCTCCACCGCGATATTTGCCGACAACGTCCTCATCCCAGAGAACACATTCCACTCCATGATCGGCGTATTACCCGTAGCCATCACCACAATCATCGTCTCACCCACCGCTCGCCCCAAACCCACCATCAAACCCGAAAAAATTCCCGCCGAAGCCGTCGGCAAAACAATCCTCCATGCCGTTTGCCAACGACTCGCGCCAATTGCCAAAGAACCTGTTCGCAAAGATCCTGGCACATTAGAAAGTGCATCCTCGGCGATCGTAAATACAATCGGAATCACCGTGAAGCCCATCATGAAACCCACCACCAAAGAGTTTCTCTGTTGAAAGGAAGTCCCCGTCACCTGCGGCCACCACTGCGAAAAATCCGCCACCACCTTGCCTGACTGAGGATCCGTCACCGTGAAACAATAGTGCTCCAAATGCGGCCCCAATATCCAACCCAACCAAGCTAAGCCCATCAATACCGGCATGAAATAAAGGAACTCCAAACCCTGTGGAATCCACTTGCGTACCGACATCGGTCGCGAGCCCCAGAACCAACCAATCACAAAAGCCCCCAGCGGCACAAAAGTGACAACTAACAACAAGGACGGCACCCGATCCTCGATCAACGGAGCCAACCACAGCGCCGCCATGAACCCCAAGACCACCGACGGCAACGAAGCCATGATCTCCATCACCGGCTTAATGATCACCTTGTGCTTAGGATGCAAAAACTCAGAAGTGTAAAGCGCACCAAACAACGCGATCGGCACCGCAAACAGCATCGCATAGAGAGTTCCCTTTAACGATCCGAAGATCAAAGGTACCAGAGAGAATTTAGGCTCAAAATCATCACTGCCCCCCGTGGACTGCCATTCATACTTCGGCTCAGGTGCCCCCTCATACCACACCTTGCCAAAAAATGCCTTCAATCCAGCTTCTGGGTGAGGATCATTCAGTTGATATTTGTGCAACTCCCTCTCTTCATTCAAAAATATCAAAGCATCATACTTACCACTGATCACGCCCAGCTGAACCTTCCACGGCAACTCATCACTCCAACGAACCTTCTCCGAAGTCGAAAACCTCAACGAAGCATGTTTGCCCGCACCTAACAAGAACGCCTTATTGCGCGATGAACGTGCATAATAGTCCGACCCAGCCCCCAACGAAGCCAAGGTCTTAGTATGATAAAATTTCCTCACCGGATCTCGCTCTGAACGGAACAAACTGAACACCCTATTACTGCCATCATCCGCTACGAACACCAAAGACACATCTCCTAACAGAAAACCCGTAGTAACAATTTTTCGCTGTGGCTGATCTTCAAAAGGCACAAACTGTTGTCTTAACTCAAAACCCTCGTCTCCACGGAAAAAATAACTCACCCGCCCCGAAGCCGCCACCACCACCAAAGCATCACCTCGGTTGCTCATCAGAATCTTCTCGATCCTAATATCACCCGGCAACTTATCGCTCAAATCCTCACTGCCACTTGCATTCCATTTACCCACCCCCATCAAACTGCGCTTGCGTTTGAGCACCTGCACCCGCAGTTGCTGCTTCTCCAATGCACCCGCCACCGTAGCAATCACTCGCACACTCTCAGACTGCCCCAAGGCAATCAACCTAACAGGCGCGCCCCCCTCCAGCGCTCCATGATATTCCTGCTTCAACGATTCTTTGATGGTGCGAACCTCATCGACAAACTCGGGTTCGTAAGCATACTTCAGCAAGTGAATCTGCCCGCTCTCAGTACCTACCGAAATCACCTGCGCTTCGTGATCCACCTCAATCGCACTCACCTTATCTTCCCCCAACCACTCTGGAGCCTTCTCGACCACTCCACGTCGCCCTTTCAGATCGATAAAATACACCCACCCATCTTCTTTCACCACCATCGGCAATTCCGCCCACTCATCCGTCGCCAGCGCCACATACTCACCCTCAGGCAATTGGCGCTCCCCCTCTACCAGCACCTCACTCACCCGCGCTCCCTGAAACAAAGGTAACACCTGGGCTAATATAAAAATGAAAATCCCCACCACCGTCACAATCACCCCAGCCCCACCGAGGCGAATGAAATACGTCATCAGAAAATCCACCGCCAGCACCCGCCGCGACGCAACAAAGCGCCGTGGGTCATCTTCACCACCTTTTTTAGAATCAAATTTCTCACTCATAGGACAACCTATCCTGCCTTCCCTTGTAGGGCGTGCGCCCCACCTGCCTTCCCATCTTACTTCTCTTGTAGGGCAGGCGTCCCCACCTGCCTTCCTAATTTCCTATCATTTCAACTCCGCATTGGCTTCTTCCGCAATTTCATGCGGCATCGGATAATAACCATCCTTCACCACAATCTCTTGCCCCTCTTTTGCCAATACAAGCTTCAAAAACTCAAGTGTCAGCTTGTCCAAAGGCTTACCCGGTTTTTTGTTCACATAAATATACAAAAAACGCGCCATCGGATAATCTCCACTCAAGCAATTCTCAAAAGAAGGCTCGAAGAGCTCGTCCTTGGATTCACCCAAAGCGATCGCATTGACCCCAGACGTTTTGTAACCAATGCCTGAATACCCGATTCCAGCAAGATCACTAGCGACCCCCTGCACCACTGCCGAAGAACCTGGTTGTTCCTTTACCGTTGGTGCGTAGTCCCCTTTTTTCAGCGCCACCTTTTTGAAGTAGCCATAAGTGCCTGAAGCACTATTACGACCGTAAGAGGAAATCGCCATATTTCTCCATTCACTCTCCATCCCCACTTGCCCCCACTTTTTGATCGCCTCTCCTCCTTGTTTGTAAGTCGAAGAAAAAATCGAATCCACCTGTTTGAGCGTCAGCCCCTTGATCGGATTATCTTTGTGGGTGTAAACCGCCAAAGCATCGATTGCCACTTTGATCTGCGTCGGTTTGTAGCCAAACTTTTTCTCGAAAGCATCCAACTCTTCAGCTTTCATCGCACGACTCATCGGTCCCAACTGCGAAGTCCCCTCGATCAAGGCAGGCGGCGCGGTGGACGACCCCTTGCCCTCAATCTGGATGTTCACATTGGGATACTTGGCTTTGAAAGCCTCTGCCCAATAAGTCATCAGATTGTTCAACGTATCCGAACCAATCGAATTCAAGTTGCCCGTGATCCCACTGACTTTTTCATAGTCAGGCAAATCTTTATCGACCTGCGTCTGAGCTTTCGCCTCGACCGCGCTCCATGCCAAAAGCAAGCTCGCGATACCAGTGAACTGTGTGATGGATAATTTCATCGTTTTATTGTGTTGTTCAGTTTATGAAACAGCCTCAGTTGAGACCACCTGAACATCACCTCAACCACCCCCTCTCCACAAACAGTTCATCGTGCCAATTCCGTCACATTCCATCCTCCTCCGAGCTATCCGCGGTTAATTTCTTTTACTAGAGCTGTATTGCCCTAAAAATCCACCCAATCAAACAGCGACGACAGATCGATATCTGGCCATTCCAACCAAGACAAGTCCACATCGATATCCAAAAACGAAGCTCCCTGCACCAATTCACCCAATACTTCGCCCCGCATCTTGAGGTAATCACAAGCCTCCCCCAAAGCCTCATGGATCAATCTGAAATCCTCTGGCGAAGTGAAAATACAATACGCCCAGCAGAAATAATCCACTTGATACCCCAAATCAAAAGCCGCTTTCTTGACCTGCGACGGTTGGTAGTATTTCTTCTTACCATGATCAGCGACGAGTTTTTGACCCACATCGCCAATCATCTTTTTCCTATCCTTGTATTCTAGATGACATGTTGACATGAAATCACCTTGCCCAAAAAGCACCACTCCCGCGATTATAAAATCAGCCCAATTTTATAAACAGCCCCATCGCCCCGTTACAACCTCTTACGCAACTCAGCGATCTTCTGCTCCAGCGCGACGATCTTCCCCTCCAATTCCTGGCCTACACCAAGATGGGTATCAACCCAGGTGAAATTCTGCACGACAATGCCAACCGGCCGATCCAATTAGTTGATCACGGTCACCCCATCAAAGAGCTGTTCACCTGACAGCTCCCATCTTAGCAATCCGCTTAGTTCCAGCCTTTCACCTCTTTCCTCTTTTTTGTGTACCGACCTAACTCACTCACCCTCTACTTGTTAAGCCTGTTTGTTTGGGTCTGCCCAAAAAACACCCTGCAAGCAGCCGCCCCGACCCTCGATGCCTTTTACCCCCCTGGTATTCAAGTAGGAAAAACGACCGAAGTCACCACCGTAGGGAAGACCTCCCCATGGCCGAGTCAAGTCTCCTGCTCCAATCCTAAGATCACCTTCAAACTCAATCCGAAAAAGAAAGGCATTTACACCGTCACTGCAAGCAAGGACGCCCAGGCCGGACCGTGTTTGGTTCGCCTACACAACCAAGATGGCGCATCCAAAGCTATGATCTTCATGCTAGGAAAATTGCCCGAGATCCTAGAGACCGTCGACAAAAAAGGCAACGAAGACAATGATTCCAATGCACGCGCACAAAAAATCACCTCCTTGCCCGCCACCATCAACGGACGTTTGATCAAATCCGGAGATATCGACTTCTACCGCGTCAGCTTAAAAAAAGGGCAAACCCTGATTGCCCACCTCGATTCCTACAGCATGCGTATCCTAATGGATCCCTATCTGCATCTCTACGACTCCGATGGCTCACTTCTCGTATTAGGCAACGACAACGGATTCAATCTCGACCTCGTGCTGATCATCCAAGATGCAAAAGGTAAACAACTCAAACGAGTGGACGACACCGCAGTGAAAACTGATCGTGATTGTAAACTGATCTGGAGCGCCCCTGCCGATGGAAAATACCAACTCCTCATTTCCGACCTCTTTCTCAAAGCAGGGCACGCTATCACTTTTTGCTAACTATCAAGCCCACCCAGCCTAGCTTCTCTGCCACTTTTGACAAAACCTCCTATTTCCTAGAAGCAGGTAAGGAAATCGACGTGAAAATTAAAATAATTCGCATCGACGGACATAAAACCCCCTTAAAAATCGAAGCCAGCAAGCTTCCCGCTGGAATCAGCATCGTTCCACCAAAAGATATTCCTAACAAAAATGCCGACATCAGCGTGAAAATCAAAGCCGCTGCCACCGCCCCCTCCGCCAATCAATCCATACGCTTCACTCTCAAAGAAAGCGTTGGTGATTCCCCTATCAGCCAAAAAGTGCAATTCTCATTCCTCCCAAAAATACCAGGAGGTCCCTACCTTCTCAATCAACTAGACCACACCTGGCTCACCATTAAAGGGAAAGAAAAACCTAAAACCAAGCCCTCCCCCAAGGCAAAGGCAAAGGCTCCTGCGAAACCAAAGGCAAAGCCCGCTCCCAAGGTGAAGTCCCCAGTAAAACCAACAGCCAAACCCGCCCCAAAAGCAAAGGCTCCTGTAAAACCAAAAGCCAAAGCCAAAACTCCCCCTAACCCGAAAGCCTCCACCAAGGCCAAACCCGCTGCCAAGGCCAAAGCAAAACCGGCCGCTAAACCTAAATCCGAGACTTCTCCAAAAACCAAGGTTTCCGCTAAACCCGCGTCATCGTCATCGTCATAAATTGCTCAAGATTCCAGCCACTCCCGAGTGGCAGCCATACGATTCTCCACTCCTAGCTTTTCGTAAATGTGCTCACAATGTTTCTCAATCGTTCGTAGAGAAATATTTAGTAGAATCGAAATTTCAGGATTACTTTTCCCCTCAGACAACCACTGCAGCACCTCTTTCTCCCTGATCGTCAGTGACTTCACATTCGTCACAGCGCTTTCAATTGGAACTGCACCAATAGCCTCAGGCTGATGGAAGAGTAGCGTCCATCGTGTGCCAAAACCCGTTTGCAGCAAAGTGATCGTCAACGGGTCACCATGATCATCCAGCAGTTCACAGGTCTCACCACAGGCATGCATCGACAACTGACGTTTGGCGAGGAAGCTCCGAAGCGCCCCTGGCAAATTTTTCTCAACACAATGAAAATGACTCGCAAAAAAGGCAGCTATATTATTTGAAGCCTCAATCACTCGTCCTCTTTGATCCACAGAGATCGAAGCAAGCGCCACAGGGGTATGGCTCGCCATCAACAAACTCACCCGCTCTTTCAACTCCTGCTCTCTCAACAATCTACGACAACTGATAGCTAAATGTTTTTTCAGTGAGCTTAATAAGGCCAAGCTTTCATCTCCAAAATCCCTACTAGAACGGTTAGCCGACACCACCACCTCAAGACCTCCGAAAATCATAATTTGAGCGCAAGTCTGATACCTAGCATCGAGGTGACGGTAAGCCTGATGATACAGTCCGGTATTTTCGAAATCACGCTGCGAAGTGAAATCACTTAATTTCAAAGTTTCCGACAATACTTTCCCCGAGGAAAGCGTTGTGTTTTGGATTACGGGGTGCTCACCCATATGCTCATTCAAATCTTCGATCAAATACTGCATCGTTGACGCATATTGCGGAGTGCCAAATACCTCAACCAGAGCACCCCCTTGATCAAAAACATTCCAGCTGCTGAAATCCGCACCAAGTAAGTTGTCCAAGATAAGTGGACATGCCTCACCTAACATTTCCCAAGATTCCATCTGATGAATCTGGTCAATCGCCTCACGCAGTTTTTTTATACTAGCAGCTTTCATTAGGGAGAATATTCAAGCGTCGATTATTTTGTATCAAAATTAAATAAATAGCTACCTTTTTTAAAATTATTTTCATTCATTTCAATCGTGTTTATGGTTTGGGTATAGGGTTATATTTAAGCCGCAAAGAGTGATTGGTGCACTCTTACAAATTTCATTTTAGCTCTCTTTATTTGCATTTTAATAGCACTTTCTGTTTTGTCTATTGCTTCACCTATCTCTCTTATAGACATACCGTCAAGATATTTCATCATCAATATCGCTTTATCAGCAGGAGGTATACGCTCCATGATCACTTTTAGTTTATCAAGTTTTACCTCCAATAACTCTTTATCATCTATTTCATCAATGACACCTTCATATTGACTCAAGTCATCAAAGTATATACTTTTATCTTTCTTCTTCTTTCTTAAGAAATCAATACAAAAGTTATACGTAA
>JAKISY010000099.1 GCA_021648365.1 Verrucomicrobiales bacterium | reverse complement strand
GGCACTCCGCCCATCGCAGGACTGAGCACCACATCGATCCGTCCCAACTCGCGCATCGCCGCGACCCGCTGCTCGATCATCTGCTGCTGCTCCCAGGGATGCTGCACCAGCTTCCCTTTCTTCACATAGTAGTTAGAATGATTGCCACTCGCCAAGAGGAAATGTCCCTCTTCGACAGCACCATACCCCTTGAGCAACTCAATCGTTTCAGCCGAGGACTTCGGTAATTTGGTTTGCATAATCTTCTGCTTTCTCCGCAAAACTGCGTTTAGGTTCGTGATAGAGAATACCACGCGATACATTGACAATATTCGGCGCGCTGCGCGTCTGACCCGCCAACGCATCCAGATCCCCCCCCTGCGCACCCAGACCAGGAATCAACAACGGCACATCTGGCACTCGATCTAAAATTTCTTCATCCACATTGGTCAGGCCCAAAACCATACCCACTTGCTCCGGTCTCTTTTGAGCCATCTTTCCCACCAATTCATACACCGAACGACCGTCGATCAGCTCCTTGCGCTGAATATCCTTCGATCCCTCATTGGTGGTGATCCCCAACAGATAAACTCCCTTGTCAGGGTATTCTAAAAACGGCCCCATCGTTTGCGCTCCCAAATAGGGGCTCAAAGTCACCGCATCCACATCCCAACGTCCAAAATAGGCTTTGGCGTAATATTCCTGAGTCACCCCGATGTCACCACGCTTGCAATCCAAGATCACTGGAATCTCCTCTGGAATCCACGTCAACAGATCCTCCAACAACTGATACCCCTCCACTCCCAAAGCTTCAAAGTAAGCAATATTCGGCTTGAAAGCAGCCGCAAATTCAGCCGTCTCTTCAATCACCTCCTGCAACCAAGCCTCTAGGTCATCCGTCGGATGTTGATCCGGTCGTGGGTCAAGCCCCACGCACAATCGTGTTTCTGCGGACTCAATCCGCTCCGCCAATTTATCCGCATAAGAACTCATATAGGAAAAACAGATTCCCCTACACCCATATTATCGATTCAGCAAGAATTCTCCGTCCTTCATCACCGATATAATTTGCCCATCCAATTCCTGGTCCAAAAATGGCGTATTGGAACTCTTCGATTGCATGAATTTTTTGCTGAACCAGGTCTTGCGATTAGGATCAAAAACCAAAAACTCTGCAGCCCCGCCCACTTCGATCGGCACAGGCTCAACCTGACACAAACGGCGCGGTTCTGCCGAGTAGCGCTTGACCAAGACATCCCAGCCAAAAACTCCCGTCTTCACAAAATGATGATATAGGGAAACCACCGCCGTATCCAAGCCTGTGATCCCAAATGGCGCGCTGCCAAAATCGCTGTTCTTTTCAAATTCCGTATGCGGAGCATGGCTGCTAGCGATCACATCGATCCACCCTTCTGCCAAAGCCTGTAGCAAAGCTTCATTATCCGCCGCCGTGCGCAGTGGAGGATTGGTTTTGTAGCGCGTATCATAATCACCAATCTGCTCTTCAGTAAACAGCAGGTGATGCGGTGCCACCTCACAGGTCACTCGCACGCCTGCCTCCTTGAAGCGCCTGATCGTCGCCACCCCCTCAGCCGAACTCAGATGCTGAATATGTAGCCGAGCACCCGTGTATTGGGCCAGACGTATATCTCGACTGATGCAGATCTCCTCACTGCAAGCTGGAATCCCCGGAATCCCCAGTCGATAACTTACCTGCCCCTCATTCATCGCCCCCTTGCCACTCAACTCCTTCGTCTCGCAGTGCAGCGCCAGCATCAAATCAAAACGCTTGGCATACTCCATCGCCCGCAACAAAACCATCGCATCAGCAATGCTATCCCCGCCATCCGTCAACAACGGAGCCCCCTTACCCTTCATCCCCGCAATGCCTGCCAGCTCCTTGCCCTCTCGCCCCTTAGTGATGCAACCCGCTTGCCAGATCGGAATGCGTGATTTTTCCGCCGCGATATCGAGCACCGACTGCAGCAAACCACCACTATCAATCGTCGGCAACGTATTCGGCATCAGGACCAAACCCGTCACCCCGCCATTGATCGCTGCCTCACTACAAGTCGCAATCGTCTCCTGATCCTCACGCCCCGGCTCGCGCGCATGCACATGCATGTCGAACATCGCCGGTGCCAACACACAGCCCACACAATCCACCACCTCAGCCCCCTCCGGAATTGGCAAATCAGCCGCCACCTGCGCAATCTTGCCATCCTCGACCAACACATCCAGCTTCTTCAACTGCGGAGAATCCTCCGTTGCCACTTGCCCACCTTTGAATAAAATCACCCCAGCCTTCATCCTTGATCCTCCTCTGGTTTCAACCAATAGAGCGCCGCCATCCGCGTGGCGATACCGTTCTCCACCTGCTGATTGATCAAACACCGCTCGTAAGTCATCGCCTCATCGACGATCTCCACTCCACGGTTTACCGGTCCCGGATGCATCAGATACAAACCCTCGCCCTCCACCTGCTTGAATCGCTCACTGGTCAGACCATACACTCGATGATACTCCGCCAAACTTGGAAAAAACTGCTGCTCCTGACGCTCCATCTGCACTCGTAAAAGATAAATCACATCCGGCTTCCACGCCAGCGCATCCTCCCAGTTCCAAAACGCATTCATGAAATCGGGCCGCCCTTTCGGAACCAGACTACCCGGCCCCAGCACCCCCACCTCCATGCCCAGCTTACGCATGATCCTACTCGTCGAGCGCGCCACCCGTGAGTGCAAAATATCCCCCACGATCAAAATCTTTTTCTTCTGCGTCTCAGGAAATACCTCCCGTACCGTGAACGCATCGAGCAGCGCCTGTGTCGGGTGCGCATGAAAGCCATCCCCCGCATTGAGCACCGACGCCTTAGTATGCTTAGCGATCAAAGCCGGCACCCCCGAAGCCCCGTGACGGATCACAATGTAATCCGTTCTCATCGCCTGCAGCGTCTCGATCGTATCCAGAATCGACTCCCCCTTCACCACCGCCGAAGTCGAAACCGCAAAATTGGTCACATCCGCCGACAGCCGATTCGCCGCCACCTCGAACGAAGTCCGCGTCCGCGTCGAAGGCTCATAGAACAGCGTCAGCACCGTCTTGCCCCTCAGCGTCGGAACCTTCTTCACCGAGCGACGAAACAACTCCTTGAACGGCCCCGCCGTCTTGAGCAAATACTCAATCTCAGCAAGGCTCAAACTCTCAATGTCGAGCAGATCTTTTCGGGATTTGATATCAGTTTCAGCCACGTTTTATATTTTCACTAAAAGCCCATCTCACACCATTTTCCACCCCTACCTCAAAAACCCTCCTAAGCGAAGATATTTAACCACAGATGTCACAGATGAACGCAGATAATTTTTATTTTATTTTGCTGCAATGGCTTCGATTTTCAATAAAGCTAATTTTGCTTCTAAGAAAAAAGAAGGTTTTTTTTCATTTTGGTGTTTAATCGCTGCATGAGCAGCGCGGATTTCATTGAGCCTATTTGGATTCTCTTTTGCTTCGGCGGCTTTTATTCCTAAAAACAAAAACAGCGCCATTAACGGAGATAATAATAAAAGCATGAAAATAACATGCTTTCCTCTTAGTCGATTAAGAAAAAAGACCGCCAAAAAAGCCATTAATATTGATGTAAATAATTTGTTCATCTTGACAGTATCTCAGTCATAAAATCTTCATCGTAGTTGATACCTGTCCTCACTGTTTGTCACTTCACTTCTCTTATCCGTGTCCATTTGCCTTAGTTTCCTCTGGCTGTCTCGCTACGCTCAGCTGTGCTATCTGGTAAAAAACTCCCCTCTTCTCTTCCCCTAAAAACTCTTCTCTTATCCGTGTTTATCCGTGCTATCCGTGGTAAAAAACTCCCCTCTTCTCTTTCCCGTGTTTCCGTGGTTAAATCCTTCTTCCCCTAAAAAGTTCTTGTCTTAATTTCTTATTCTTATCTGCGTTCATCTGCGACATCTGCGGTTCAAATCCCCCTCCTTCTCTCCCCCTAAAAACTCTTCTCTTTTTCGTGCTTTTCCGTGGTCAAATCCCCCTCTTCTCTTTTCCGTGGTTCAATTCCCATCTTCTCTTAACCCACTTTTCAAAAAACCCCCATCTCTCCCATCATCCTCCGCAAACCTCACCGCCACATAATCCCTTTCCCCCGTCTCCACCTTCAAGCCCACAAAATCGGGTTGCAGTGGCAGTTCCCGTCCACCACGATCCACCAACACCGCCAAATCCACTCGCGCCGGCCGACCATAGTCCATCAACACATCCAGCGCCGCACGCGTCGTGCGCCCCGTATAAATCACCTCATCAAACAGCACCACACGCGTGCCTTCTAAAGTAAAAGGGATGTCCGAACTCTCCAACTTCGGCGCACTTTGCAAATCATCCAGATCATCCCGGTAGAGAGATACATCCAAAGTCCCCAGCGCGATCTCCGACCACTCATCCTTCAGCGCCGCCTTCACCCGCTTCGCCAAAGTCACCCCACGCGTATAAACCCCCCCAAAAGCCGGCACCTCATCCCCACAAGCCAAACGAATAGCCGCCGCCAGCGCCTCCACCTTCTCAGCGATCCCCTCGCCATCTAACAATATGCGTTCACTGCTCATGCCAAATCCCTCACACTCTCCATCACCTTCTCCGTCAACTCCGCCTTATAAGTCGCCAGATTGCCCGCCACCCGCTCATCAAAAGCACCCAAAATCTCCGCCGCTAAAATGCCCGCATTTTTAGCCCCATCCAACGCAACCGTCGCTACCGGTATGCCACCCGGCATCTGCAAAATGGACAAAATCGAATCCCAACCATCAATCGAATTGCTCGATTTCACCGGCACTCCAATCACCGGCAGAGTCGTCAACGAAGCCACCATGCCAGGCAAATGAGCCGCCCCACCCGCCCCCGCAATGATCACCTTCAGCCCCCGCTCGCGTGCAGCTTCAGCATACTCCAGCATGCGATGTGGATTGCGATGCGCCGAGACAATAGTCAGCTCAAAGTCCACCCCCAATTGCTCCAATATATCCGCCGCCTCCTGCATCACTGGCAGATCCGACTTGCTTCCCATGATAATCCCTACTTGTGGCTCACTCATGCTATTACCTTCAACGTCTTTTTCACAAAATCAGCTTTTCTTTTCAACTCTTGAGCCTCTTGATCCACGATCGTCACATGACCCATCTTACGATAGGGGCGCGTTTGTTTTTTTCCATACAAATGCACATGCACCCCCGCCTCTCGCAGCACCTCCTCCAACCCCACATACTTAGTGCTGCCCACATAACCCTCTTCGCCTAATAAATTCACCATCACTGACGGTATCAACACCTCCGTCGCCCCCAAAGGTAAACCTAAAATCGCCCGCAAATGCTGCTCATACTGCGAAGTGATATTCGCCTCGATCGTCTGATGCCCACTGTTGTGCGGCCTCGGAGCCACCTCATTGACCATCACCTCACCCGCTTTTGTGACAAATAACTCAACCGCCAACAGACCCACCATACCCAGCTTTTCGATCACCTCGACCGCAATCGCCTCCGCCTTTGCCTCCACCTCTGCAGAAACCTCAGCAGGAGAAAATAAATGCTCCACCAAGTTGTGTTCGGCATGAGCTACCATCTCAACCGCAGGATAAACAGCCACCTCGCCCTGCTGATTCCGCGCCACCATCACCGAAAGCTCCTTCTCAAACGGCACAAAATCCTCGACAATGCCCACAGCATCAAAACCCTTTTCCAAATCCTCAAGCACCCTCATCACCTGCACCCCCCTGCCATCATAGCCCTCCACCGCCAGCTTGTTCACAAAAGGCAACTTATGCGCCAGAGCCTTCACCTCCTCTTTAGAGTTCACCACCTCAAAAGCAGGGCTCGCTATACCCTTATCTCGATAAAACTGCTTCTGCTTTGATTTATCCTTGATCAATTCAATGATGTGAGGCTGGGGAAAAACCTCGAGCCCACCCGCTTCTAGGTCACGCAAAGCCTCCGTATTGACATTCTCTATCTCGATCGTCAGCAAATCGCAAGACTTGCCAAATGCCATCACTTGTTCGTAATCCCTGATATCCCCCTGCTTGAAGTCGCGAATAAAATCTTTAACAGGCGCATCCCCATCAGAATCCATCGCACAAATACTCAGCCCAAAGTCCGAAGCCGCTTTCACCAGCATGCGCCCCAACTGACCGCCCCCTAAAATCCCAATAGACTTATTATTCATGTGTTAGATCGTTTTTTTACGCAATTAATCTAAAAATTACACACCCCGATGTCCGTGCGCTTCTGCAAGCCATCGAACTCGATTTTTGCCGATTCCCGATACACCTTCTCCACCGCCTCTTCACGAGTCGCCCCCGCAGCCACCACCACCAATACTCGCCCGCCAGCCGTCTCAAATTGACCCCCACTATTTTTTTTAGTTCCCGCGTGAAAAACCCTCGCCCCCTCCACATCCTCAATGCCAGAGATCACATCCCCACTTCGAGAACTTTGCGGATAACCTGCCGAAGCCGAAACCAAACAAATGCTCCAGCCATTTTTGAACATGATGAAGGAACGATCCAGACTCCCCGCCGCTGCATTGAACACATAAGACGTGAAATCCCCCTCGATCAGCGGCAATACCGCCTGCGCCTCCGGATCACCAAAACGACAATTGTATTCCAAAATCTTCGGCCCATCCTGCGTCAACATGATGCCAAAATAAAGAAAACCTCGATAAGGCAGTTCATCAGTAATCAAGCCCTCAATCGTCGGACGAATGATCTGCGCATCAATCTGAGCCATCAACTCAGGCTCTGCCATCTCCCGCGAGGACACCGCCCCCATCCCGCCCGTATTCGGACCCGCATCACCATCTCCCAAACGTTTGTAGTCTCGCGCCGGAGCCAAGATCTGATATTGATCATCCACCACCGAACAGAAAATCGAAATCTCCGGACCGTCGAGGAACTCCTCCACCAACACCCGACCTTCGCCAAATTTTTTCTCCACATAGACCTCAGCGAGAAACTCCTCCGCCATCGCCTCGTCCAAACAAACCGCCACCCCTTTGCCCGCCGCTAAACCATCGAACTTCAACACCGTAGGATACTTGCCACCGATCGCCTCACGCGCCGCCTCCAGACTATCCACCGCAGCGTAGCCACCGGTAGGAATCCCATGCCGCACCATGAACTCTTTGGCGAACTCCTTACTCGCCTCCAGTTGCGCCGCCTCTTTTGGCGGCCCCCAACAAGGAATCCCTGCCGCTTTACAAGCATTCGCCAGCCCCTCGTCCTTGACCAAATAACTCTCCTCCCCCGCCACACAAAGATCGATACCTTCTCGCTTCATGAACGCCATCAGACTCGGCAAATCCGTCGCGTCCGTCTGTTTGGCAATTTCAAAAATCGCATCACTGCCCGGAAAGCAATAAATATCCGCCCGTGACGGCGATTCATCCAACGCAGTAATGATCGCATGTTCGCGCCCACCTTTTCCAACAACCAGAATCTTCATATTTAGCAAGTCATTTAGAGGTTTTACCCCACGCTTGCAAGCGACATTCTCAAAAAGCTCGTTTTTCACCTAGCAACAGCCATAGCCCACCATGGATTGCGCACAGCTCGACGCCGCTCCCCTCCTCCCGCGAAAGCGAGATACGATGGTGAGCTACTCGATGAGGGATGAACAGGAGATGAAGGATGAACAGGAGCTAAGGGAGGAAACAGAGGGGATGACGCGTGCTTGCGTGAGGAGGGTGGTTTTCCAGCTATTTTTTAAAAAAGAATATTCTCTGTGCTCTCTGTTACCTCCTGTTCAAAAATTACCTCCTGTTCAAAAAACCTTCGGTGCCTCGCTCTTCTTCTCTCCCCATTCACACCTATCAACCCCTGAACTCATCTCACTATCGACACGCTTCCACTTGCGCTATCCAAAAAATCCTGATAGCTTTCCTTTGTTACCAAGATGCGCTACGCCATTTTTTCAGACATACACGCCAATCGTCAAGCCTGGGGCGCTGCCCTCACCGACATCCGCCAAGCCAAGGTTGATAAAGTGGTCTGCTTGGGAGACACCGTCGGTTACGGCCCGATGCCCGAAAGCGTGCTCAACAGCGTACGCCAAGAGTCTGACATCATGATTCTAGGCAACCACGACGCCGCCGCCTTTGGAGGTCTAGATATCGACATCTTCAACGACGAAGCCAAAGCCGCCATCAAATGGACCCGGCAGAAGTTGAGCAAAGACTCCCTCGCCGCCCTGAAAAAACTCCCCCTCACCGCAGAATCCGAAAACATCTTTTTCACCCATGCCGAGATCGTCAATCCAGCAGGCTGGGGATACATCAGCACCCTCGATGATGCCAAGGTCAACTTCGCCATGTCCGACCCCGACCACTTCGTCACCTTTGTCGGTCATACCCACCACCCTACTATTTTTGACCAAAGCCTCGCCACCGGTCAAATCCGCGAGCATCCGGATAAAAACGTCAGCCTGATCAAGACGCACCGCTACATCATCAACGTAGGCTCTGTCGGAGACCCACGAAACCCCAACGACCTGCGCGGACGCTACGTGATCTACGAATCCGATACCCGCACCGTGTATTTTCGTAAATTCACCTTCGATACCGACCTCTACCGAGCCGACCGCAAAGCAACTCAACTGAAATACACCCCGTATTTCATCAAAGTGCTCGACCACGAAACCGCTCAGCAAAACCTGCCCGGAGCTAAAAGCAGCTCCTGATCACAGCCTACTGCTGCACCGCTTTTTTCTGATCATTGATCATCTTTTGCATCAACTGCTCCGCACGTTTCGCCGTCTGCGCGTTAGCAGCCGCGCCGGGAGCACCCGTTTGGGCGCGCTTCAATTGCTCCAGATCAGTCTTATAAGAGTCGCTTATCTGCTGCGATCCCACCCCCAAGCCCTTTGCTTGGCTGCGCATCCCCTGTAGATAATACTGATAACCAATCACCGGCGCCCCAATAAACAAAAACACCAATACAATCAAAATAAAAGCCCTCATACTCAAAAGCCTGCCTAGATTTCCACCCAATAGCAATGCTAAAATTATCCATTATCAATCCCCCTCTACTTATGCGACCCTAGCCACGTGAAAATCATTACTACCACCTTCCTCGCCATCTTCTCCCTACTCCCCACCCTCATGTCCGCCGAAAAAACTCGCCAGCCACTGCCCTCCCCAGAAGCGATCGCCCAACTCCCCAAAGACGGCGGCAAAGAATTCAACCGACTCATTTTTTCCCAAAGCCCCTACCTACTGCAGCACGCCCGCAACCCCGTCAACTGGTATCCATGGAGCGAAGAAGCTTTTGCCGAAGCCAAAAAACAAAACAAACCGATCTTCCTCTCCATCGGCTACACCACCTGCCACTGGTGTCACGTGATGGAACACGAATCGTTCGAAGACCAAGAAGTCGCCGACAAACTCAACGCCGGCTTCATCTGCATCAAAGTCGATCGCGAAGAACGCCCCGACATCGACGAAGTTTACATGACCGTCACCCAAGGCATGACCGGTAGCGGCGGCTGGCCGATGACCATCGTCATGACCCCAGAAAAAAAGCCCTTCTTTGCTGGCACCTATTTCCCCAAAGAGGATCGCGGCAACCGCGCCGGGCTGATGACCATCCTCGATAAACTCACCACCGCGTGGAAAGATCGCCGCGCCGACATCGACAAATCGGCAGAACAAATCTCCCAACAACTGCAAAGCATGGTCGGCGGCACCCCGGGAGAAGAACTTCAACCCAGCATCCTCACCACCGCTTACCAACAATTCGAACAACGCTACGACGCCACCAACGGCGGATTTTCCTCCGCCCCCAAATTCCCCATGTCGCCCAATTTGATGTTCCTGATGCGCCATGCCAAACGCAGTGGAGATCAAAAAGCCCTCGACATGGTCAGCAAGACTCTCACCGAGATGCGCAAGGGAGGAGTCTTCGATCAAGTCGGACTCGGCTTCCACCGCTACTCCACCGACCCCGTCTGGCTGACCCCACATTTCGAAAAGATGCTCTATGACCAAGCGCTACTGACCATGGCTTACCTAGAAGGTTATCAAGCTACTGGCAATGAAGCCTTTGCCCAAACCGCACGCGAGATCCTCACTTACGTGTTGCGCGACATGACCGCCCCCGATGGCGGGTTCTACTCCGCCGAAGACGCCGACTCCGAGGGCGAAGAAGGCACCTTTTACGTCTGGACGATTGAAGAAGTCAAAAAAATCCTCGGCGAAGAAGACGGCATTCTTTTTGCTAAAACCTACAACATCAAACCCAGCGGCAACTTCAAAGACGAAGCCAGCGGACGCTTCACCGGCACCAACATCCCCCACCTCACTGCAGAAATCCCCGCCGATCAAAGAGACAAAATCGAAGCCCTGCGGCAAAAACTTTTTGCCGTCAGAGAAAAACGCATCCACCCGCAAAAAGATGACAAAATCCTCACCGACTGGAACGGCCTGATGATCGCCGCCCTCGCCCGCGCCGGCCAAGTGCTCGACGATCCCAGTTACACCGCCGCTGCCAAAAAAGCCGCACACTACGTGCTCACCACCCTCAGTGACAAAAACGGACGCCTACTCAAACGCTCGCGCCTCGGCAAAGCCGGACTCACCGCCCACCTCGAAGATTACGCCTTCGTCGTTTGGGGACTGCTCGACCTATACGAAGCCAGTCTCGATCCCCATTATCTAGCTGAAGCCATCCGTCTCAATGACCTGATGCTCAAACATTTCAAAGACCCCAAAGGCAACGGTTTTTTCATGACCGCTGACGACTCCGAGCAACTGCTGGTGCGCAGCAAAAAACTCTACGGCGGCGCCATCCCCAGCGGCAACGCAGTAGCCGTGCTCAACCTCACCCGTCTGCACCGCATGACCGCCAACGACGGCTACGAAAAAGAAGCCTACGCCACCCTCAAAGCCTTCTCAGGAGAAATCGCCAAAGCCCCCAGTGCCTTCCCCGTCACCCTGCTCGCGCTAGATTTCCTCTTCGGTCCCAGTCACGAAATCGTCATCTCCGGCCAGCTCGACCGCGCCGACACCCAAGCGATGCTCGCTGCACTCAGGAAACCCTTCCTGCCCAACAAAGTGCTCATCTTCCGCCCCGAGAAAAACCCGCAGGACATCATCCAGCTCGCCCCCTACACCAAAACCCAAACCCCGCTCAACAGCAAAGCCACCGCCTACGTCTGCCAAGACTTCGCCTGCCAACTGCCCACCACCGACATCAAAAAGATGCTAGAGTTTTTGCAAAAGAAATAGGCTCATGAGAGGATTTGCCAAAACCCTAAATTACCTAGCCATCGCAGCGGTATCGATCCTACCTTTACAGGCAACTTTGATGATCAAACAGGCTGGGCGGATCTACTTGCCACATTTTGAGAAAATAGGCATGAGCGAAAGCTTGCCCTCCATCACCCGATCCTTGATCCAGTATTCCCAAAGCCCCTGGGCCATGCTCTTGGGCCTACTCCTTGCGATCACCTCAGCCATCACCCTCACCTTGATGATGCGGTCTGAACGAGCACGCCCTTATTTACCTTTCGCCATCATGATTTTTGTCACCATCGCCTTCACCCAATTGGCAGCTGGTTTTATCGCCTGCGCCCTGCCTTTACTGATCAGTCCAGCATCGTAATCGTCTCCCTCTATCCGCGAGTCATGCGCAAGATCGATCAGCTAAGGAGTCGCGCAGAAATAAATTGATTAACTCCGCAAAGAGTTTTGTTTGGATTCAAGGCGAAATTTGACAGAGTTTAGCGGGCTAAATGAGTCGAATTTTAACGCAGAAGCCAGGCGAAAATCGAAGTGGAGTTGGGTAAGTTATTTTTGCGCGCCTCCTAAGCAAGACCCAACGCCCCCCCGCAACACCGTCCGCCAAGCAAAAATCCTCAGGATGCCCCCTCTATTACTTCCTTAGCGAGCTTGCCCCGTTGCACCACCTGTTGCCGCAGCAGCTTTAGCCGCCTGCGCCGCTTTGTGCTTTTCTGCACAAGTATTGCAGCAGCTTTGCAATGCAAAAGAAGTTCCGATCAATAAGGCGAAGAGTAAAAAAGATTTTTTCATCACTTCGAAACTACCCAGCATCCCCAAAATCGTCAACTAGTTTGTGTCTCATCATGCGTCAAGCAACAAGCAACTTACCCAATTCCCAACTGATATTCTCCCTCGCAGGCTGCTCGAGCTCGGTGAAAAAATCCGTCACATAAATACGCTGTGATAAAAACCGATTCAGCACCTGCTCCCTCCCCAGCTTAAAATCTACATCACTCACCATCGAGTATTCCATACGAATAGCCGCACAGTATTGCTCATAATCTCCCCGCTCAGCTCCCAGAATCGATAAATCGATATCAATCAATAGATTCTCATCATCAGCCCCGCTTCTCCCCATCTTCGGATCTGTCGCCACTATCAAGCGGCTCACATCCTCAATCACCTCTGGAGCTAACAATGGTGCAAAAATCCGCTGAAATGCCAGCGCACTCTCCTGCTCATTTTGTGATGCCGAAGGATCATAAACCAGATCGTGAAACCAGATCGCCAATTCGATCTGCACCGTTCCCTGCCCAGTCTGCTCGAGCCAGCCAAGCATCTTGCCGACATGAGACAGATTATGGTAGTAACGATGCTCTTGGGCGTAGCCCTCCGCCACAACCGCCCACACCGATTCGATCTGTTCGCGCCCTATCCCTACCCGCAGGCAACACTCAAAAAAACGCTCAACCTTCGCTTCACTCACTTCACATCCGCCAAACGTACACCCAGTTTTTTCATCTCAGCGATCTGCACTTTAGCTTTTGTATTCTCAAGCGCATTGCCCTTCAGATAAATCCGCACATAGGGGGAGAAACGTTTCGCGCCTTTGAGATCCGCTTTCAACAAATCCACCAAAGGCTGCAAATCACTCACCTTGTTGCCTTCAAGAAACAGAAAGCTCATCGGCTGGATCCCCTTGAGCGGAGCCAGATTAGCAATCTGATTGCCCTTCAATCCAAAACTCCACACCTTGTTCAACTTACCAATACCCGTGAGATCCACAATCTTGTTATCATCCAAATACAAAGAAGCTAACTTAGGTAAATCACACACTGGCTTGATATCTACAATCTGATTATTGGAAGCATACAGCTCATACACAGCATGTAAGCACCCACCTCATCTTAGCTCCACTTTTCATATCTAAGTTCATATTCATAAAATTCTAACTCCTCAAAACACAAAATTCAACAGCTCTTCATCCACCCTCTCAGACCCCGCCCATCAAAAAACGTTCACCTCTTATCTTCTTTGTAACTATTCAGGTCTATGTGGACCATTTCATAAGAGTTTAACCGCGGATAACGCAGATAGGAAAATAATTTAATTTAAAAAAGTAACGATTTTCATTTCAACTATAGACATAGAACCTTGGTAAAATTACGATTACAGAACATCTTATCCTCGCCTACCTGCGCTATCCGCGGTTTAATTTCTGAAAAGAATCCAGATAGATAGTTGATTGCACCTGAATAGTTACTCTTCTTTATCTTTCCCCCCCGCATCTCTATCTCGTATGAGTTTCTCCACAACTTCTATCAGCTTAGTCTTGCGTTCTGTAGATCTATGAGCTCGACCTAAATCACCAGTCAAATTTAGATAAGGCCATATTTGCCCACGCGCCCCTTCAAAATTACCCTTAAGGTAAAAAATCAATTTTTCCAATGAATCAAAATCATCTAACCAAATCAGCTCTTCTGTTATAGCTTTTTTGATTTCAGAATACAACACACTATAAAAAACTTGTCCTGTGCCAAAGAGAAAAGTCTTAATCTTATAATAATTAATCTCGCCCTCAAAATTTTCTTTGCCAATGTTTCTGTGTTCAAACTGCAACGAAAAATCTTCATTTTCATTTTGAAGAGTAACTTCATATGAAACCGTAATCCCACGAGTCGAACCTTTCCAATAAAACGGAACATCTACAACGACAGAACGAGTTACACCGCCCTCATTACAAAAACAATTTAACCGTCGCAAATCTTTTACAGTCGCTCTATTGGTTTCTTTATAACCAGCTGCTTTCAACGTTTTTGTTATCTCGTCGAAAAAACAATCTCTATAACTCAAATATTCAGCATGTTTCATTGTCTAAAACCATTCACACTACACGAAAAAAAATCTATACTCACTGTTTGGCACTGATGAAAAAAAATGAGTCGTAACAATAATACAAATCAGTGTTTATCAGTGCCTATCGGCGGTTCCCTATCTTCCTCTTCCCCCAAAAAAACTCTTTTCTTAATTCCTCATCTTCCTCTTATCCGTGTTAATCCGTGTTATCCGTGGTCAAATTCCCCCTCCCACCATCTCCCATCAAGAAGTGCTCAAAAAATCGATAAATGTGTTCATTCGACTTCAGCGTCGGTCCATGCTTCGGTCGATTGGTCATCGCCACTCGATCTTTCCTCCCCAGTAAGCGATTCACCGCAATCGAATGATTCAAAGCCTTCCACTGATCAGGAATATCCGCCGATCCACCCGACACCAAAAACGGTCGCGGCGCCATCAGCGCGTGCAACTCATGCAAATCATGCCCCTGTTTTCTCAGTTTAGGATACACACCAAACGAAGGGTTCTCCTTACTCACCATTCCACGCTTTCTCCACGGCGGCGGATAGTAGCCTAAATACCAAGGCTCCCAATAATTGACGCTTTGATGTTCATCATTAAAAACAATGCCTGGATCCGACCATGCCGAACAGGCAAACTTATCGAACAAACAAGAAGCGAACATCGCCCACTTACCACCATAAGAATGCCCGACAATGCCGATCCGTTTGTCATCTACCAATTCATGATTGGCCAAAGCATGCCATGCATTGGCAGCCGCATAAGCCAACATCGACATCGGTTGCACTTTCGCATCCTTGATACCCGGCCAATAGAGCGCATACGTTTTAGCCTCCGTCGTTGCCTTAGTGCCAATCGACAAGGTCACAAAACCTCGCTTGACCAACTGATACGCAAAATCGCGTAGCTCTCCACCCTCGCCAATAGCCGTCTCAGGCTCGTAATACACCGTGATCACAGCAGGCAATTTTTCCTTATTCTCTTTAGCTTGGTTGGGCACTAACAAATAGCCCTCCGTCACCTCATTCGGCAACCAACGGAAGCGAATCTTATACTGGATGAAATCCTCGCGCTGGCTAGAACTCACCACCTCCAGTTTTTGATCCTTCAACAAAGCCGGCCACTGCCCCATCATGCCATGCCAATATTCTAGAATCTCCCCACGCCGCCGTTGCCAATCCTGCGCCGTCTCAACCCGCTTGCCGTCTTTGAATTTCAGCGGAGAGCGAAAATCTCCCAAGTCCCCTAGATACTTCTCCGGCACCACAAAATCGGCTGCTATCACATCCCAATCAGCCTCAGCTGCCAGCGCCCCACTTTGCCCTTGCGCAAACAACAGCCCTCCCATCAACATCCCTGCTCTAATATATCGCTTCATGGTGATTCCTAATTGCGTCATTTTTTTGTTGCTACCTTTGTTAAATCTTACCATCATTCTGGCATTGATCCACTGGCTTTACATGACTCACCGATTCTATCACCTATCGCCACACTTCACCTTGGCACTTTTACTGCTGCTCTTCCCCCAGCTATACCTGTCAGCCAAACCTAATCCCAAACCCGATCCCCCCTTCAAAAACGCCAGCGCCGTCTCGCAGCGTTTTTTTGAAAAAAACTGCTACGAATGTCACGATGAAGACAGCAACAAAGGCGACCTCAACCTCTACGACCTCAAGCTCACCCTCGACAGCGAACAACAAGTCCGCCAATGGACTGATATTTTTGAAAAAATCGAATCAGGTGACATGCCACCTGCCAAAAAGAAACGCCCCGCACTCGAAGCCAAAAAACGCATCCTCACCACCCTCACTCGCCCCCTGAACCAAGCAGACAAAAAATTCCGCCAAGTCGTACTGCGCCGACTCAACCGAATCGAATATCAAAACACCCTGCACGATCTACTCCATATCGAAACCTCACTCGCCGCCCACCTACCCGAAGACGCTATCGCCCAAGGCTTCGACAACATCGGCAGCGCCCTATCCGTCTCCACCGAACAAATAGAAGCCTATCTCAAAACCGCCGACCTCGCACTCGATGCCGTTTTTCTACCAAAAAAACGCCCCAAAACCCAAACCCTCCACACCCACCTCAAAGACAAAGGGCGACTTGACCGCAACCTCGGCAAGTTGCTGCGCGATCACCCCGACGGCGTGGTGATGTTCTCCTCCTACTACTCCCCCACCAACGTATGGGCCTTCATGGCACGAGAACCCGGACGCTACAAAATCAAGCTCCAGGCGAAAACCTTTCAAAGCGATACCCCGCTTATCATGCGAGTTTACGCAGGCGACGTCATCGCCGGCCGTCGAGAAAAGCACCTCGTCGATCATTACAAGATCGACGCAGGAGAAAAATGGACCACCATCGAGTTCGAAGATCGCTTCGCTCTTCGAGACTCGGTCAAAGTCATGCCCTACCGCAACGGCGGACACCTCAAAGACGCCGCTACCACCGAGCGTCCGGGTATCCTGGTGGGCAAAGTAGAAATCACCGGACCACTCCACCCGCAATGGCCACCCAAAAGCCGCCGTGCTTTACTCGGCAAAATCAATCTGAAAACAGCCGACCTCCCTGAAGCACAAAAAATCCTCACTCGATTTTTGCCTCGCGCCTTTCGCCGTCGTGTCAGCAAAAAAGAAGTGCAAACCTACAGCTCCCTCTTCAAAGCTGCCCGCGCCCAACAGCGCGACTTCATCGACTCTCTGCGAGTCGCGCTCAAAGCCATCCTCGTCTCGCCCGAGTTCCTCTTCCTCGATGAACGACCAGCCCGCGCAGGACGCATTGACGACTACGCCCTAGCGAGCCGACTCTCCTACTTCCTCTGGTCATCCATGCCCGACCGCGAACTGCTGACCCTCGCCGCACGGCGA
>JAKISY010000098.1 GCA_021648365.1 Verrucomicrobiales bacterium | reverse complement strand
CGCTACGTCGATCAAGACATTATCCACTATAAGCTTGCCTTAGCCCAAAAAATCTGTTCAGATGAATTTCGATGATGGTACGGCCACTACAGCTATTGACCACTGGTCTACTAACGCTGACCCTGTTCACCCAATCACTCGCCGCCTGCATCAATACCAGCTACTCACGTCTCGATGAAGTCGAGATCACCGATGACTTGTTGCCACTAATTCTTGGAAGCTTCCCTCATCATGGCGATGCTTTCTATGAGCATGAAATCCTCCGCACTAAAAAAATCTTAGTGCACAAGCCCGACAACTTTGAAGCGCGTAACGATTTGGGAGCCGCCTACACCAAACTAGGCCACTGGTCATTAGCTCAGAGCGAGTTTGAGAAAAATGAAAAGTTACACCCCGGGCGTTACGAAACTGCCTCGAACCTCGGGGTGATGTTCAAGAAAAAAGGCGATTACAAACAAGCCGGAAATTACATCAAAAAAGCATTAGAGATCAAACCCGGAGGACACATGGGGCTGGGCGATTATTACCTCAAGATGATTCAGTGGTTAAAAAACATCGAATCAGCCGACATCATCGAAAAGAATTTCCTAGGCATCCGCTACGACGCAGGACCCGAAGCCACCGCCAGGGTCGCTAACGAAGAATACGTAGTGACATTGATCAAAAATGATTACCAATATGCTGATGCATATATAGTGCTTGGAGACATCTTATTTGCTAAAGGCTCACTTCAACTGGCTCTACGTGCCTACCTACGCGTGAGTAGCCTTCCAGGAGAACCTAGCTACATCGACTGGACTACAAGCCAGCAACGCATACGTGAAATTAACAAGATTTGGAGTAAACAAAAAAACTTCCTGCAGATCTCTGACCGTTTTGGAGGTCAAGCTCAAGTCCAGCAGGAATTCAAACAAGCCCAGGATTGGCTACTCCACTTCCAAGAAGTTGAGGCTGATCTTATTTCTAAAGACAACAAAACTCCCTTCGCTGCCACACTCGCAGAAATGAAATCCCGAGGTATTACGCGAGCCACCGTCATTCAAGCCGGCACCTACAAAGGTTTCGCTTACGACATCACCTCCCTGCTTTTCATCTTAGCTATAGGGCTAGCCATCACCGCTTACATCATCTCATTTATTCTGCGGCGACGGCGACGCACTCGCCATCCGTGATGCCTTGATCCTGCGCATGCCTCATTTGCAGGACGAGCACTCTACTCATCAGACCAGCATAACCCAAAAGACTAAGAAAACATCTTACTCACCGCAGGGAAAACCTTTTCGCTAGCCGTGTAAATCGACATACCAATCAATAAAAACAGACCCGTGCCTGCGGCTAGGTTCATCCACAGACTATTACAGCGATCGCCCATCACTGCTTTTAAATTGGTCAAATAGAGCATCACCCCAGCGATCAGTGGGGCAGCGATCACCGTCACCGCCTGCGCCATCACAATCGCCGTCACCGGTTTGATCCCAGTTTTGATAACATAAAGTGCCATCCCCATGCCGGTCAACAATACCGCAGCCGTCAGTAATCTAGGCCAACGATCTTTGGGCGAACTGCCTAAATTCAAAGCATCGGAGAGGACAAACCCACCGGTCATGGAATTCACAATGAAAGAGGAAAATGCCGCCGCAAAAAGCCCGGCACAAAAGATCGCGCGTCCTTTTTCCCCAAACAAAGGCTGTAACTGATTGGCGACATCTGCCACACTTGAAAGATCCGTGCCCTTCAGTACCGCTGCTGCCGTTGACATGATCACGATGGTGATCACTCCCATGATGAGAGCCGAAACTCGGGCATCCACTTCCCCTTGGTGTAAGTTTTTTTCCGTCCACCCTTTGAAACGCACTAAGTAGGACTGATAAAATGCCGCATTTATCACAAAGGTCGTGCCGATCAAGCCGAGTAAGGGCAAACCAAAACTCGATAAACCGCCCGAAGGCAAAAAGCCTGAGGCAAATTCTACAGGATCTGGTTTGGCGAAAAACAAATTAACAAAAAAGGCAATCAACATCAAAGCCACAAAAAAGGCCATCAACCGTTCGACAAAACCGTAGAGATTGCGAAAACCGAAAAGGAAAAATAATACCAAGCCGTTGAGAATAAATATCCAATAGTCAAAATTGCCATAAGCCACCAGAGCCGAGTGAGCACCTAAATTATTACCAAACTGAAAAGCCGCTGCGATGAAAAATACGCACACACCAATCACCACCGCCATGCCCTTGCCCAAATGCTGGCGAATCAGATCCCCATTTGATTTGCCTGACACCGTACCTAAGCGCATGCCGAGATTCACATAAATCAACATGAACAAAGCCGCCAACACCACCACCCATATCTTGGTGAAGCCTTCATCTGCCCCCACTTTAGAACTGGTGAGAATACTACCCGGCCCAATGACAACACAAGCCGTCACCAAGCCTGGCCCTAGTAAGTTAAGCAAGCGGGAACCTATGTTTTTTGATTTCATTTTAAATGTATTCACTCTTTATCTGCGTCTATCTGCGAAATCTGCGGTTCCCTCCTTTCTTTGGAAAAGGCCGCGTCATGTAAACTCAGTTTCGTGCTCGCAAGACCTCTCGATCCTTATGTCAAATTCTGCCCTACACCAGTCGCCCTAACAACCCCTCTTTGTCTATAAATATACCACTTTTTGATCATTGCCTTCCGGCTTTGTCCCCTTACAGTAAGCCCATGCCCACTGCCCGCGTCGCCCTGTTCGTCGAAACCTCCCGTGAATATGGTCGTGGACTGCTAAGAGGCATTATCCGCTATCAACAGGAACACGGCCCCTGGTCCATCTATTTCAAACCTCACGGCCTGCACGATCCGTCACCCTCGTGGCTCGCCAAATGGAACGGTGACGGCATACTGGCGCGCATCGACAATCGCGCCATGGCTGATGCCGTGCTTTCAGCCAAAGTTCCTGCGATCGATTTGCGAGCTTCCCTGCGCAACCTTAATTTGCCCAATGTTGGCATCGACAATCACCTCGTGGTCAAGTTAGCCGTCGAACATTTCCTAGAACGCGGGCATCGACACTTCGCTTTTTACGGTACTCCCAAAGGCGAACACTATTACCAAGATCTGCGCTCAAGCAGCTTCGTGGATGCGCTCTCCGTGCAAGGCTTCTCATGCTCCGTTTTTGAACACTCGAGCGCCGCGCTAAGTTGGGAGCAAGAACAATCCCATTTGGCAACGTGGCTGCAAGCCCTGCTCAAGCCCGTCGCCATCATGACCTGCCACGATGATCGCGGTCAGCAATTACTCGACGCCTGCCTGCGTGCCAGCTTGAGAGTGCCCGACGACATCGCCATCCTCGGCGTGGATAACGACCCCTTTCTCTGCAATCTCTCCACTCCTCCGCTCAGTAGCATCGACGTCAACTCTAGCAACATCGGCTACCAAGCAGCAGCGCAATTGGACCAAATGATGCAAGGAAAGAAAATACACAACCAGCTCGCCTACCTAGCTCCACGCGGCATCGTCACTCGCCAATCTACCGACGTCATGGCAATCAACGACCCCCATGTCGTTCAATTTATGCGACTGATCCGCAGCCACGCTTGCACAGGCAGCAGTATCGAAGAGTTACTCAAACAGGTGCCCGTTTCCCGCAGCGCGCTGTTTCGCCGTTTCAAAAAAATACTGGGACGCTCTCCGAAAGAAGAACTCACCCGCGTTCGCATCGAGCGAGCCAAAGAGCTGCTTCGCGAAACCTCCCTGTCCGTAGCCGACATAGCTGATCGCATCGGTTACGCCGAATCGAAGTATTTCATCGAAGTCTTCAGCCGTAGCGTCAAAACCACACCGCTTCGTTATCGCAAGACTTTCAGATAAGCAAGTGCGCTCCGCCTTTTTCAATCCTCCCTACTCGTAAATATTTGCCGATCAGGTAGCCCAGCTCATTGGTATGATTGCCCAGTGGCTTGCCGTTCTGTTTGCGGTAACGCGCAACATGCCGCTGGTGGACCTCGAGG
Source organism: Verrucomicrobiales bacterium (assembly GCA_021648365.1). GTDB lineage: Bacteria > Verrucomicrobiota > Verrucomicrobiia > Verrucomicrobiales > DEV007 > JAADHD01. The sequence goes on along the minus strand of JAKISY010000098.1, from coordinate 13,047 downwards.
TTGGCTAGCGTGATTTCCCGTAGCTCGACCAGCCCGAGCTTCTTTGGCCCAGGTAAAAAAGCGGCCGAGGTCAGCCTTGCGGTGCTCGGTCGTTTCAGGCGAGAACTAGATAAATCACAACCCTAAACTCCTAATCAGCTAAGCTGCTCAAAGCTCTCCAAAACTATCACACGCACGCAAGGATGAAGGTCAAAAATCCTGGTCATCGAGCATCACACAACTCTGTATATCGGCGGGCTTGATCAATAGCTTATTCAGTTTCAACTCAAGCTCGTCACGACCATCTCCCGCATTGGGATAACTCGCTAACTCCAATTTTCCGGTGATCGCTCCTGCGTGACCTTTGATCGTCAGCTCCACCCACCTGCCTACTGGCAATCCTGAACTTTTACGAATCCCTTGCAGTCGGTCTTCTTGCTCTCGTTGCAGGTTTTGATAACCATCGAGATTCCCATCGTCAAAATCAAAAATCCCTTGCTGTTTTTCGTTCACATCAGCCATCACTCAAAATCCTTCTAGCTTCGCTCTCGTTGACTCAATATATAAAACACGAACAACGGCAACGCCTCTGCTCTATTACTTGGCCGCAGGCACTCCACTCTCATTGAGAGAACGATCGAGGCGGATGATGGTCTCGCCCTCTTTCGCCAAATCGAGGCGATCCCGCGCCACCATTTCAAGGTATTCGCGGTCATTTTTTAATAAATCGTATTCTTTCCGCAGTTCAGCCACTCTTGCCGTTTTTTCAGCACGATCTTTTTCAAACTGCAGCGCTTGCTCCTCCAACTGATTACGCCGCTCTATTTCTGGAATAAAAAGACGTAAAGCCGCTGCTACCACACACAAAAACAACAAGGCCATGATCACCTTACTGCCCCGTTGCCAAATATCTGGCCCCTGCGCTTGCTCTTCTTCCTCAACAAAAGGCTCGCGATCTGGATCGTAAAATTCTGTGTCCCGCATAATAAATCCCCTCTCAGTCGCGGCTCACGCAACGACTGAGATAAGGTGGTTTAGTTTGATTTAATGTATTCTCAAACGGGACAAAGAGGCATCACACCTTCATCTTCCCGCCAAAAACAGCTTCTTCACATAGCTCTTCTTCGATTCGCAAAAGCTGATTGTATTTTGCAATCCGATCTGAACGGCTCAATGAACCCGTCTTGATCTGCCCTGCATTGGTCGCTACAGCGATGTCTGCAATGGTGCTGTCCTCAGTCTCACCCGAACGGTGACTGATCACTGAGGTGTAGCTGTTTTCCTTAGCCATCTCCACTGCATCCAAAGTCTCGGTCAAGGAGCCAATCTGGTTCACTTTCACCAAAATGGAGTTAGCCACGCCCAAGTCGATACCTTTTTTCAAGTAATTAACATTGGTGACAAACAAATCATCTCCCACCAACTGGGTATTTGCGCCCATTTTATCAGTGATGATTTTCCAACCGTCCCAGTCATTTTCATCACAACCATCTTCGATAGAGATGATAGGAAATTTCTTCTGCAACTCGACGTAATAATCGATCAGTTCTGCAGCTGAACGCTCGGAACCATCCGATTTGGAAAAAATGTATTTCCCTTTTTCACGATCATAAAACTCTGAAGAAGCCACATCCAGTGCGATAGCGATGTCGTCGCCTACAGAATAACCCGCACCTTCGATCGCTTGTGTGATCACGGATAAAGCATCTTCTGCTGAATCCAAAGCGGGGGCAAAACCACCCTCATCGCCCACCGCAGTCGATAGACCGCGATCATGCAGCACTTTTTTCAACTGATGGAAAACCTCTGCACCGTAACGCAAAGCTTCACGAAAAGTCGGCGCTCCGCGTGGCACGATCATAAATTCTTGAAAATCAATCGGCGCATCTGAATGCGAACCGCCATTGATGATGTTCATCATCGGCACTGGCAATACTTTAGCATTGGGACCACCGATGTATTTATACAAAGGCAACCCTAGTCCCTCAGCTGCTGCGTGCGCGCAAGCCAACGAAACTCCAAGAATCGCATTCGCTCCTAGATTTTTTTTGTTCGGTGTGCCGTCCAACTCCAACATCAAAGCATCCAGACTGCCCTGCTCAGTAGCGTCCATGCCTTCCAGAGCATCGCCAATTTTCTCGTTCACCGCAGCTACCGCCTTGCAAACTCCTTTACCAAGGTAGCGATCTTTTTCGCCATCACGCAATTCCCAAGCTTCATGCTCACCCGTGCTGGCACCACTTGGCACTGCTGCACGACCCAGAGCGCCGCCAGCCAAGGCTACGTCCACTTCTACTGTCGGATTTCCACGCGAATCGAGAATCTCCCGCGCATGAATGTCAATAATCGTTGTCTCCATCATCTATTTATTATGGTTAATATGGTTTTTATTTTAGAAATATTCAATATGAAAAATGAATTTAATCAAGAAGAGCCGTTTTACCCACCTCATGGCAGATAAAAACTAGATCTGCATTCATTTACAGCTTTTAGCCCTGATTTTTATAAGCCTTGATGCTCACGATTTGGAAAGTTTCCAAAGCTCCACCCGGTCCTGTTGGCAACTGCACCAACTCGCCCTCTTTGCGATTGAGCAAAGTCCTCGCCCGCTCAGATATGTAAGACAGAATGCCCTTATCAGGATCACTGTCCCAAGCTCCTAGAATCGTATAGGTCTCAGTGCCACCGACCGCTTTATTATCAAGCGTCACTACAGTGCCGATGGATACGGTCGTAGCATCAACATCACTGAAATCCGTCTGCTTCACATTCGCCAGATCACCCTCGATGTCATCTTGGCGACGCATCAAAACGCGTTGGTACTCTTTGGCAGATTTGTATTCAAAATTTTCGCTCAAATCCCCGTATTCACGAGCAATTTGAATATCTTTACGATTTTCTGGGATTTGTTTGTTCACCAAATCTGCGAATTCCGCTTTTTTCTTCAGATGACTAGCCTCAGATACGATCAGCACTTCATCTTCGACATCCTTATCCTTACCAGTGATCAGTTCCTGCACTTCTGGGTGGATTTTCACAATACGCGCCATCAAAGAACGACGATCCAAATCGCGGAATACGGATGACATCATCAAACGACGAGCAAAATTCCGCACCGTGTTCAAATCACCAGCACGCACCAGATCTGGGATCAAATCCATGTCGTTCAACAACACGTCATGCACCCTATTACGGCGACCGCTTTCACCATGATCCCGCTCCAATACATGAATCAGGCCAGAAGCCAAATCCGCACTGAATACTGACTTAGCAGCCCCTTCGCGCTCTTTACAGATCCATACCAGCACTTCAGAGCTCAAACTACGACGTGACAAACCTTTCACCAAAAACGCGTGCAAGTAGTCCGCTTTCTCCTTCTCAGCGAGCAATGTAGCAATTTCCTGCACCGTACGTGCATTGGCATCGTCTAACAGCCCCAGTGCTTCTTGCACCCATTCCTCACCAAAAGCCCCTGGCAGTTCAGCGATCAACAGACGCTGACGACTGAGCGAAATCTCTTTGAACAACTCACCCAAACGATCTTTTTGTCCAGTCAACAGCTCAGCAATATCAATCGCGCCCTCTTCTGATGCCAACTCTTCGTGTTTGCCTTGCAGCTCTCGTCTGACCAAAATCAACTCCACCGCCTGCGGCAAATGCAACTTCAGTGCTTTACGAGCAGAATCATCAATATCTGCGATCACAGGCTTCAACTGCGTCAAATCTTCGAATACAGCTATTTTTTTCAAAATCGCGTCCACACACTTAACTTTCAGCTTCAAATCCCGAGCCGCTGAATAATCCTCCAACAAAGCGTCTGCCGGGCTGAGACTCTCATCGCGCAACTCAAGAGGCTCATTGCGTTTGCTCGGCACCACAAAGCTGTGATCCGCGCGCAGCTTGCGCTTGGCACCATCCCACCATTTCTTGTAGTCACTATCGGCAACCACCGTACCCATGATCAAGCTCTCCAGTCCCACCAATTTCAGCGTTCCACCCGAGCTCTGCAGCGCATCACGCACCAAAGCGACAGGATCTTCAGCCGCCAGAGCCTTGAGCTCATCGAGTTGAGAGTGCCTTTTAGACAAAAAATGATTCTCCTCCAGAGGCTCCAACGATGAGGCGGCAAACTTCAGCGCCATGCTGTGTCCTGGTTTACCTTCAAAGTCGATGATGATTCTCGACTCCGGCAAATCCCATTCGACAATTTTTCCAACCCCCCAGCTTTTGTGCACACAGAATGCCCCTGGTGTGAGTTGGTCGATTTGTTCCGCAACGGCTTGTTCAATTTTACCGCTCGCAATGTGCTTTTCAAGATCTGGATTCATAGCTATATGCAGCAACATAGGAGCAAAGAGCGATGAACCAAGTGAAAAATTAACCTTGCCAATCTTTTGTCATTGTGTGTATGCTACTCCCAACATGAAAAAACTGATTATTTCACTCTTTTGCGTAGGGATTGTGTCCCTAGCCCAAGCCGATATCCAAGCTCCACCAAAGAGCCAATACACCGCTACGCGTAAGCTCAGTCGTGGTATTGCCAACATTCTTTACGGTTGGACCGAGTTGCCCAATTCGATTATCCGCCTCAACGAAAACCAAGAGCAATCGACTATGGTCGTAGTTTACGGCATCGTCAATGGCATCAAACGCACTGGCGTCCGTATGGGATATGGTGTTTATGAAGTGATCAACTTCCAACGCCCGCTTTATAAAGACAGCTTCCGCGCTCCTTATAAGAGCAAAAGATACGCTCCAGTTTCTGGATACGAAGAGTTCCCTGGTCAGATTGGTTACCTTTCTACCATCAATCATACGCGACAGGGCACTTACTAATTTTTTATCTCAATCTACTAAAAACCGCAGGAGATTTCCTCCTGCGGTTTTTTTTTGGAAAAAAACTACCCACCCAACCAACTCATAAAACGCGGAGTGTAGAGATCGATGCCCCAAGTATTATACCAAGCAGCATAAAAATAAATAATGCTCAGCGAGGTCAATAGAATTCTTGCTCCTGGGCGAAACCAGATCGATAAAAAAATCGCCACCGTCACCTGCCCCACCTTACCCAACAAAGGTCCAAACAAGGGTCCCAAATATAAAGAGAACAAGCGAATCACAGGATGCAGCTCGTCCTCAATGCTGCCAGCGAGCATAAATCGGTATGTGCTTAAAAAATCAGCGAAAGCCGCCGCTAACAACAAGACTAGATAAGGAGCTAACTCTTGAAAATAGCCCACCCCATTTTTACGCAAGCGGGCCTCGTTGAAACCATAGACCTGCTGCAAATCCTCCTTCATCCTCATCGCCTAAAAGACTAACCCGATTCGACCCTAACAAACAAGCCTCTTCTTGCAGCTTACCTAAATCTTCGGCTCCCGCAAACACGTATCTTGCACTAACTTCCCTCCTGTTAATATATTCAACCATGATCGCCACCCCTACACGCATCTTTCTCCTCTCCCTCACATCAACCCTAGCCCTGCTCTGGCAACTGCCCACACTCCACTCCGCCGAGCGCAACATCCTCTTCATCATCGCCGATGATGAATCACCCACCATGGGATGTTATGGCGATAGCAACGCCCATACCCCCAACATCGACGCGGTCGCCGCTGACGGCGCCATCTTCCTCAATGCTTTCGCTACCACCGCCAGTTGCGCCGCTAGTCGCTCCGTGGTCATGTCGGGACTACACAATCACCGCAATGGCATGTATGGACATCAACACGGCTTTCATAAATTTTCATCCTGGCACAACGTCGTCTCGCTTTCCCTACCACGCGTACTCGCCAACGAAGGCTATCGCACCGCACAAATCGGTAAATACCACGTCGCCCCCGAAGAAGTTTACCACTTCGAAACCTACCTCAAAGGCAATCCACGCAACGCACCTTCGATGGCTGATGTCGCCAAAGATTTCATCACCGATGCCACCGACAAACGCCCCTTTTTCCTCTACTTCGCCACCGCCGACCCGCATCGCAGTGGCGGCGTCGACGATACTTCTCAGTGCAAACTCAAACCTAACCTCTTTGGAAATAAACCCAACAAGGGTTCCTACCCAGGAGTCAAAGAAGTCTTCTTTGATCCCACTAATGTCACCATCCCCCACTTCATGACCGACACTCCAGAAACACGGGAAGAACTCGTGCAGTATTACCAATCGATCGCCCGAGTTGATCAGGGTGTCGGCCGCCTCATCGAGATTTTGAAAGAAGCCGGACTTTACGAAAAAACCCTCCTCGTTTTCACCGCCGATCACGGCATGGCATTCGCAGGAGGTAAAACCACCGTTTACGAAGGCGGCTTACGCGTGCCTTTTGTCGTCCGCAATCCTTACGAAAAAAAACGTGGTGTGCGACTCAAAGGCATGATCAGCCACATCGATATCGCCCCCAGCCTGCTCGACTTCGCCGGCGGCCTCGATGCTAAAACCAACGGCCCAAAAAAATGGGCCGACCCCAATCAATACTGGAAAGACAAAGCCTACGCCGCCAAAGAAAACCGTGGCCCGCGCAAGGGAAAATTCGAATCCTATCAAGGGAAATCTTGGATTTCCATCCTAGATAAACCGGAAGCCGAGCACTGGGACACCATCTTCGCCTCGCATACCTTCCACGAAATCCAGATGTATTACCCCATGCGAGTCGTGCGCGATAAAGATTACAAACTCATCTGGAACATCGCCCACGGCCTACCCTACCCCTTCGCCTCAGACCTGTGGGCAGCTTCAAGTTGGCAAGCTCAATTCCAACAAAGCCTCGACGCCCCCTACGGACAAAAAACGGTCGGAGAATACATCAACCGACCTAAGTTCGAACTCTACGACATGCAAAAAGATCACCACGAATCCAACAACCTCGCCGCCGATCCAGCTTTTGCCAAAATTCTCGATCAATACCAAAAGAAAATCAAAGCCTTCCAGAAAAAATTCGACGACCCCTGGATCACCAAGTGGGATTACGAATAAAAACCAGTTCCCTCTTTTGATCTTGAGTTTTCATTTTTCTCAGGTAACAAATAACCTGCTATCGACAACATCGGGCGATCAACTACTGATCAGACACGACAGAATTCAACACCTCCACCACCTGTTTGGCCTGCAGTTCCACCGCCACTTTTTTATAGTGATAAGGATCGGAATAATACTCCGGATGCCCTTTTGAGATCAAATGTAGATCATTGATCTTTGCCTTGTATTTCTCCGCTAAACCTCGCACCACTTTGCTCCTTACATCCACACGAGGATTTAATTTATTTTTGTCGCTAGTAGATTTCAACGGAGTCGACAAAGCCCATACCAACTTGGCAGAAGGAAACTTTTTCTTGATATACTGCAACGCTCGTTCGTAACCCGCTTGATATCCCTCCTCCGTATAAGTAAAGAAATAGCACTTACTAGAAAACTAGTTAGCTGGGGCAAGCAAAGAGCTTGCCCCTTTTCATTTCTATAAAAGAGCCTTTCCGCTCGCACCCCCAACTTCTTCCAACAAATACGCCCGCACCTCCCCTGCGTAGCCTCGCAGATTCACCTTCTCTATTTCGGATCCAGTAGCAAAATCTGCCACCGCTTGCCACGTCACTTCATCCACCACCGCCTGCCCCCTTGCTGCCAATCCACACAGCCGCGCTGCGCGATTCACCCGTTCGCCGATGACGGTGTAATTCAGCCGGTCCATCGATCCGATACAGCCTACCACCACGCTGCCCGTCGCGATCCCAATACCTATCCCTATCGGACATTGCATCTGCTCATTCAAGTGCTGCCGCTCTTCCAACATCTTCACAGCACAACGCGCAGCATTTTCCGCATCATCGCCATACGCCTTGGGCGCCCCAAACACCGCCATTATTTCATCACCTATGAATTTATCCACCACCCCACGATGTTCATACACTATGCGCGTCATCGCCGTCATGTGAGCATTCAGTAGATCAATCACATCGGTCGGCTGCATCGTCTCGCTCAAAGCACTGAAGCCGCGAATATCACAAAACAAAATCGACACCTCTCGCATCTCCCCTCCTAACTCTAGGCTGCCACTGATCAAAGCCTCTGCCACCGCCTCATCCGCCACCTTGCCCAAGACATCGCGAATCTGCTCCTTGGTTTTCAAATCCTCTGCCATCTCATTGAAAGATCGCGCCAAATCCCCCACCTCATCTTTTGACCTAACCGGAATATTTACATCATAGTCCCCCTCGCGAATCTTTTTGGTCGCCGCCGACATCTCACGAATAGGGCGAGCAAAGCGCCTCGCCATGATCCAAGCCAACAGCATGCCCAACCACACCGCCCCCGTCGCTACGCCAGAGCCCTTCAATCTCAAATCTCGCAAATCCGACTCTAATTGAGTCAATGGGTATAGCACCACCTCATACGAAGGCGGTAAATTCCCGGCATCATTGAGCCGTTCACAAAATACCCGAAACGAAACACCCTCGACTACCACTTGCAAGCCACCCTCGATTCGCTGATCGAAATTTTTGAAAAACCCCTCATCCAAGACGACTTTGATCGCAGCCTTCATCGACACCGACATGTTTTCAGAAAAAATCTCCCCTTCCGTCATCACTCCAGAATACAAAGAAGACTCTTGCACTGCCTCACCCCCACCTTCTTCTACCGAACCTAATAACTGACCTAACAGCACCGCGCCCAGCAAGGCGTCCCCTTCTTCGCTTCTCACAGGAGATACGACCACCTCGACCAAGTGCTTGCCTTGACCATCCAACTCAACCACCAAATAACCCGCTTTTGCCTCATTAAAATCCTCAATCACCTGCAGTTGTTTCCGAGTATCCCTATTCATCACCCTGCGGCGAAAACGACTGTTGCCCACCGGATGCATACGGCCCGTGCGATCAATCAGAAAAAATAAGCGCTTTGACTTAACTGGCAAATCCACTAGTTCCTCGATTTCACCATCCGACAATCCACTTCTAGACCCGCCAGCCAATCTCACGTCCTTGACGATCCCCTCCATCGCTGATCCTATTTTCGCCATCTGCGAAGGCTCAAAGCTGCCCTCCGCCAAATGCTCACGAACCCATGCCGCGGAAGCAACCTTTTGTAGCAATTCTCGCTGCCCATCCAAGCGCTGTTTCCTCTTAACCAAAAAAGCCTCCACCTCAACTTCAAATCGACCTTCCGCCAAACGACTGTAATTTTTTCGAACTTTATCCTCGGTCGAAGCGATCACCAACACCGTGACCAGAGCAATGACCAAGGCCATTGCCAACATCAACTTCGCTTGGAATTTCAATCGCATCGCTCGCACTGTATCAGAATACAAACCCGCTGCACATCACAAGTTTTACCTGTTCACCTTTCTGCCCTCCGCATTCGCGTACCTTGTTGCGCCCAATTATCTCACAATACTATGGCATCATGAAAATCAACCTACTTCATATTCTCTTTGCTGCTCTGCTAACGGCTTTCCCTCTACTTTCCGCAAGCCAAGCGCAAGATTTACCCAATATCCTCTGGATCACCTCGGAAGACAATGGCCCTCAACTCGGCTGTTATGGGGATAAATACGCCATCACTCCCCACCTCGACGAACTCGCCGCCAAAGGCATGCGCTACACCCGCGCCAGTTCCAATGCACCCGTCTGCGCCCCTGCTCGCACCACCATCATCTCTGGCATCTACCCACCCTCCACCGGCAGTGAACACATGCGCTCGATGACTCGTCTGCCTGAAGATTTCAAAATGTACCCAGCTTACCTTCGCGCAGCGGGATATTACTGCACCAATAACAACAAAGAAGATTACAACGTCGAGAAAAACGGCGAAGTCTGGGACGAATCTGGAAAAAAAGCCCATTGGAAAAACCGCCCCGAAGGCAAACCGTTCTTCGCGATCTTCAACAGCACCATTTCTCACGAATCTAAAATTCGCAATAAAATCGACGCCAAAGACCGCATCCATGACCCTGCCAAAGCGCCCATCCCAGCTTACCATCCCGATACCGCCATCACGCGCAAAGACTGGGCGCAGTACTACGACCGCATGACACAGATGGACGGCATCAGCGGCAGAGATCTGAAACAAATCCATGAAGCTGGTCTCGATGATAATACCATCATCTTCTACTACGGCGACCACGGCTCCGGCATGCCACGCAGCAAACGCTGGCCTTATTTTTCCGGGCTCAATGTTCCCTTCATCGTTTATTTCCCAAAAAAATGGCAACATCTCGCACCAGCAGATTATCAAGCTGGAGGCAGCAGTGATAGAAGAATCAGCTTTATTGATCTCGCGCCCACTCTGCTTAGCTTAGCTAACATCAAACCGATGAGTTGGATGCAAGGCAACGCTTTTTCCGGAAAATACCAAACCGAAGAACAGCCCTACAGCTTCGGCTTTCGTGGACGCATGGACGAACGCTACGACCTAGTGCGCACCGTCGTAGGCAAAGACTACATCTACATCCGCAACTACATGCCGCATCGCATCTACGGACAACATATTGATTACATGTTTCAAACCCCAACCACCCAGCAATGGCACGACCTTTATCAAGCAGGCAAACTCAATAAAGCGCAATCCGCTTTCTGGGAAACCAAACCCGCAGAAGAACTCTACGATCTCAAACAAGATCCCGACGAAGTCAACAATCTCGCTCAATCTTCCGAGCACCAAGAGGTCCTCAAAAAAATGCGCTCAGCTCAGCAGTCTTGGTTGCGTGAAATCAAAGATGTCGGATTCCTTCCAGAAGCCGAAGTCCATTCCCGCAGCAAAGATAGTTCCCCCTATCAAATGGGACACGACGCTTCAAAATACAATTTCGATGACGTCTATGCTGCCGCCAATTTAGCCAGCTCGCTCAAAATCGAAGACCTACCCGCCATAATTCATCTGCTCGATGACAAAGATAGCGCGGTTCGTTATTGGGGAATCATCGGACTACTCTGCCATCAACAAAAAGGACTAGAGGCCGGACACAAGGCCCTGCTCAAAGCTCTAAAAGATCCCTCCGCCAGCGTTCAAATCCTAGCAGCCGAAGCCCTCGGACGCTACGGCTCCGATGAGGATGCCAGCCAAGCACTCGACGTCATACTCAGCCATTGCAATGTCGAAACCGGCGATCTCTACGAAGCCATCCTCGCCGCCAACGCACTCGACTACCTAGGCAAGCGTGCGCTACCCAAACTAGATGAAATCAAAGCCCTGCCGTTGAAACCCAAAGAAGCACCAAAAAGACTTAGCGGTTACGTTAGCAGGCTGATCCCAGAGATCATCAGTCACTTGGAGAAAAAATAAGCTGCCTACTTAATCAAGCTCACCACAAAAAGCAATATCGCCGCTCCCGCAGTTGCCATCACGATCGATCCCACAAGACCTCCCGCAGAAAGTCCTAACAATCCAAAGACAAAACCTCCAATCATCGAGCCGATAATTCCCACCACAATATTTCCAAAGATGCCAAATCCCCCTCCGCGCATCAAAGTGCCAGCGAGCCATCCTGCCACCGCCCCTATCAGCAAAAACATAATCAATCCTGTTGGTTCCATAATTTTTTAATTTTTATTTCTATTCCCCTTATCTATGAATTTTCACCTTCATCGTCCAGCTTAATTTTCAGATTTCCCGCCAAACAACCTCCTCAACAACCCTTTCTTTCTTGGCGCTTCCTTCTGTGCCCCCGCATCCGTCTTCTTATTTTCCTCACGCACTTTTTTTTCTCCTGCACAATGACAAAGGTCACTACCATCTTCTGGCAGTCGATCATTAGTGATCAACTTAACCGGAAAAAGCACCGTATTGGCAGCAATTCTACCCATAGCCCGCACCGAGCTAAGCGTGCCAGTTTCAATTCTAGGTTTTGCCAATGTGCCTTTCACTCCTACAGGCAACTCCATACTAAACATCTGCGGACGCTTAGGGTAAGGCGTCAACCTCAAGTCGTAGCGATCTCCCGCCAAATCGATACGCCCTTCAGCCCCTACTCGCAGCTTAGTCGTATCCAAAACCAACGATTGTGGAAAAATCACCCCCTTTTCAAGTCGCAAATCACCTAACAAACAATTGATCTCCGAACGGTTGTTAGTGCCGATCGTAGGCAAGATTGCCAGAATCAGGTTGCTCACCCAAATATCGAGTGCCTGTGCATCGACATGACGAGGGCATACCGAAAATTTAAGCTTTCCACTAGCCTGCTTCAGTTGCGGACGACTAAAAGCAACGTTCGTCGCTGATAGGTCAGCCTCAATAGCTGCCAGTGCAGAAAATTTAGAATCTGGCTTAGCTCTTCGAGCAAAAACACCCAGTTCAAAGGCGTCTGCGCTCAAATGCAGATCCCAATCAAGAGTGCCATCCTCTTTTGGGTGAAACCTCAATCCCCCCTCAAAGATCCCCTCAGGAACAGCCAGCTTAAACGACTCCACCTCCAAACACGCGTCCTTTAGCTCCGCTTTTAATTCCCCCCGACCCAGCTTATCTTTTCCAGACCACACCTCTCCCGCCTGCAATTGAAGCTTCAGATCGATACGATTTAAAACATCATAACTGAGCATACCCGGTAACACAGTTGCTTGCGACAAGGTGCCACCTTTCTTTTCTCCAACAGCTACCCTCTTTGACTCCGTAGGCGACCATTGCTCGAATAGAAAATCATCCAACTGTAAGGTTTGGGAATTCAAATCCATCTCCCAACTTGCTCTCCCCGCCTTGCTTTCATAACGTGATGAACCTGATATTTTCGAACTACCTATTGCGAGCTTTACCTGACGAAACTCAAATACCTTGCCCTTTTTTTTGAACATGCCCTCAGCAGAGTAAGGCCCCATGGGGGGCAAATCCATCTCATAAATCAAATCCAACTGATCAAGATTTCCTCCTTGCAAAGAGAATGAAAAATCCGCATCCCCACGCTTATGATCTTCGTCGATTTCATTTTTGAGATTAAATTCAAGATCCGCGATCTTCCCCTTCAAACTATGCAAGTAAGACACCGACTCTTCCCCTAAAAATTCCAACTCATACTGCACCGTAACATCAAAAGCAGCCTCCCCCAGCGTCCCTTCCAATAGCATCTCTCCAAGCCCCCCTTCACTCCT